>JBFJVD010000018.1:0-22333 GCA_041624375.1 Anaerolineales bacterium | reverse complement strand
GCACCCGCCTGGATCCGGTCGTGCGCCTCCCGCTCGAAGATGGCGAAGTAGGCCTGCCGCATGATGGTGGCATAGGCATCATCCATCTGCCGGAAGAGCAAATCACGCTGAACTTCGGGATCAGGATCCAGCTCCAGCAGGTGGTCGATCAGCAGCATCTCGCTGAAGGTCGAAGCGGTTTCGGCAAGCGGTAGCGAGGCCTGCTGCGTCAGCGCCGTGTGATGCGAGGCCAGCAGCGAGTGGATCGCATGGCCCAGCTCGTGGGCCAGGGTAGCGACGTCATCCGGGCGGCCCTGATAGGATTGCAGCACGTAGGGTGTGAGCGCCGGCTCGACAGTGGCGCAAAACGCGCCGGAGCGCTTGCCCTTACGGACCTCACCATCCAGGTGGCGCTCGTCAAGCACCCGCTGCGCCAGCTCCGCAACCCGCCCGTCAAAGTGGTTCATGCTGGTCAGCACCATCTCAACCGCCTGGGCGAAGGAGTATTCCTTCTCCGTCTTCACCACCGGCGCATAGATGTCGTAGCGGCGCAGGCGATCCACGCCCAGCCAGGTGGCCTTCAGGCGGAAGAAACGGTGGAAGAGCGAGGTGTTCGCACGGCAGGTTTCAAGCAGCGTGTTCACCACCTCATCGGAGACATCGTTGGCCAGGTTGCGCACGGCGATCGGCGAGCTGTGGCCGCGCATCCCTACGTATTCACTCCGCCAGTCCCGGGCGCGGTACTGATACAGCTGGCCCAAAATCGGCAGGTCCTGCTCAAAGACGCGATACAGCTCTTGATAGGCAGCCGCCCGCAAGGCGGGATCCGGACTACGAACAAAGACCGAAAGCTCGCCGCGCGTCATCTCGCGCACTTCGCCATCGATTTCCAGTTTGAAGACATAACGGTTTGTGATCGTGTCGTAGAGGGTCACGAGCGCCAGCGGACCGTTCACGTTCTTGATGTTGACGACTTTCTCTTCCGCCTCGGAAAGCGTATAGGGCTTTTCAAGCCGCAGCGCCTCCAGCCAATAGTGGTAATCGCCGGAGGCCTCAAGCAGCCGCTCGGCTGGCTCGTCCTCCAGCGCCTTCCACCAAAGTTTGAAGAACATGGTGCGGTTGTCCAGCTCAGCCATTCGTTCGCGGGCGCTGGCCACAAAGGTCTGGGCTTTCTGATCCTGCGTGTCCTCCGCAAACTTCAGCTCGCCGTAGTAGACCAAGCGCATGGCGATCCGCATCATGGCTTCGTAGCGTTCGAGCAAGCCGAAGAAGGCGTCCGTTTCGATCGAATCGACCAGCTCCGGCCGCAGTTGCTCGAATGCCGCCACGAGCCCTTCGAGCTCTTCGTAAGCCTGCTTCACCTCAGGCGAGTCGAGCCCAGGGTAGAGCTCATCCAGACTCCAGCGCTCCAGTTCATACGTGACTTGCGTCGTCATCCTGCTCTCCTTTGTGATGATTCTGGCTGCACGCCATGCTAGCGCGACAATCGGCGCTCCATGAGACGCCGCCCGGCGATGCCGGTTGCCATAGCAAGAAACAAAAAAGAGCCCCCGCGCGTCGGTCCGTCATCCCTGGAAACGAGCGAGAACTTGACCCGCCGCATGCGTTTGGTATACTTTGCCCGACGAGCCGAAGTGGCGGAACTGGCAGACGCGCGCGACTCAAAATCGCGTTCCTTCGGGAGTGTGGGTTCGACTCCCACCTTCGGCACAGGCGATTATAGCACAGCGCCGGCTCCCCCTTCGCTGCGCGGGACCGGCGCTCTCTTGTTGCTCTCCCGCACCGACTATGGCACAATTTCGCCTGATCCCCCACCTTTGACCGCCGATGAGACCCACCGTTACTCGCCTGCTGATCGGACTCTTCCTTGGCGCCGCCCTTGGCCTGGCGTATGGCTGGCTGATTCAACCAGTCGAATACATCAACACCTCACCCGACTCCCTGCGCCAGGATTACCGCACCGACTACATACTGATGGTCGCCGAGGCTTATGCCGCCGAGCGCGATCTCGAACTTGCCCAGGTTCGACTGGCCGCGCTCGGCCCGCGGCCTGCTGAGGAGATCGTTGAAGAGGCGCTGCAGTACGCCATCGACCAGGAATTCGGCCGGACCGACCTCACCCGGCTGAACCAGCTGGCCACCGACCTGCGCGCCCTACCTGCTGAGCCTGAGATCGGCGGCCCGTGAGCGAGCGCCCCTGGCTGGTTGTCCTACTCGGCCTGCTCGCTGGCCTGGCCGCCGGCCTGTATTACGCCTGGGCGATCAGCCCGGTCCGCTACTTCGATACAGCGCCGACGACGCTGCGCGAGGACTACCTTGAAGATCAGTCCGCTCTGATCGCTCTGGCCTACGCCGCCTCCGGTGACCTTGAGCGAGCCCGCGCACGCCTGGATCTGCTCCCGTTCAGCGACCCGGCCGCCGAATTGGGCGCGCTGGCCCAGCGCCGCCTGGCGACCGGCCATCCTGAATCCGAGGCGCGCGCGCTGGCCCAGCTGGCCGCCGACCTGGGCGAGCGCCCAACACCGTTTGTCCCCGACTCGGGGCGGGACACACCAACGCCACCCCGGCCGCCGGAGCCCACCGCCACCCCGACCGCGACGCGCACCCCCGTCCCCACCCGCACACCGACACCCACGCCTGGCGCGCCGTTCGACCTGAGCGCGCAGGAGAAGATCTGCAATCCGGCGCTGGGCGAACCGCTGATCCAGGTAGAAGTGTACGACGCCGCTGAGTCGCCCGTGCCGGGCGCGGAGGTGCGCGTGGTGTGGGACAACGGTCAGGACCGCTTCTTCACCGGACTCAAGCCTGAAATCAACCTTGCTTACGGCGACTTCACGATGACCGAGGGCGTGGCCTACACCGTCCAGCTCGTCGGATCCGACGACCTGGCGACGGGGCTCCTGGCCGAGGACTGCCAGGCGGAGGATGGAACGCTCTACCTCGGATCCTGGTACTTGCGCTACGATCAGCCGGGGCGCACACCCTGACCATCGCCCCATGACGTGTTCGCATCGCCGCGGAAGTATAATGGGCGCCATGCGAGCGTTGCGTTCCCCCCCAGCTAGAAGCCACGCCCATCGACCGCTGCTTGCGGCGGCCTCGCTGCTCCTGATCGCTTCGCTCGCCTGCACGCTGCCGGGAATCGACCTGCTCTTCCCGCCGCCCCAGCCAGAAGCCACACCCACGCTACCCGGTCCGACCCCGACGCCCATGGCACCGCTGCCGCCGACCCTGGTCGAAACAGCGCCGTTCGCTGGCGAGGAGCTAGCCACCGGCGGAGACCTGACGCTCTACTTCGACCAACCCATGGATCGCCAAAGCGTCGAGGCGGCCTTTTCCATGGATCCCAGCGTGCCGGGCACCTTCGTCTGGTCGGATGACGCCACGCTCACCTTCACCCCCGGCGCCGCACTTGCCCGCGACACAAGCTATCGGCTGACCATCGGAGAGGGAGCCCGCTCCGCCGCGGGACTATCACCAGCCAGCCCGCTCGAAGCGAGCTTCCAGACAGTGGGCTTCCTCGAGGTCGCCCAGGCGCTGCCGGCCCCGAACAGCGCGGAGATCGCCGGGGACGCTGCCATCACGCTCGTCTTCAATCGACCGGTGGTCCCACTCGAATTCGAAGGCCCGGCGCCGGCTCCGCTCATGATCGATCCGCCCGTCCCCGGCACGGGTGAATGGATCGACACCAGCATCTACGTGTTCCGGCCGGAGCCAGCCTTCGCCGGGGGGGTCAGCTATTCGCTGGAGCTGGACAGCAGCCTCACCGCCGTTGATGGCGCCGGGCTGCGCGACACGTTCGCCTGGTCGTTCAGCACCGCCTCCCCTCGACTGCTGGAGATTGAACCGGCCGATGGCATCCTCGACGCCGGGCTCGACCCCGAGATCCGGCTTTCGTTCAACCAGCCCATGGACCAGGATGCGGTCGAAGCGGCCTTTTCGCTGGATGCCCGCGGCACCACCCCGGTGGCCGGCGCCTTCGACTGGAGCGACGACGGCCGCGAACTCATCTTCACCCCCAGCGATCTGCTGGACTACAACACCGACTACGTTGTTCGAGTTGGTGGAGGGGCGGTCGACGTTGGCGGCAGTCCCCTCGAAGAAGCCGTCGAACGCCGCTTCCGGACGGTGCCCACGCCCAGCGTCATCGACTCGACGCCGTCCAACGACGGGTTCATGAACCCCAATCTGGCGGTGCAAATCGAGTTCAGCGGCCCGATGGACCCCGCCAGCCTGCTCCAGGCGCTGAGCTTCGACCCACCGCTCGAGCGGCGCTCAGCCTCCTGGCGCTCAGAGAGCCGCACGCTGCTGATCTTTGGAGACTATCTCCCCCGAACAAGCTACGAGCTGACCATCGGAAGCACAGCCCGTGACATCTATGGGGAGTCACTACCCACTCCTTTCAGCCTCACCTTTACCACAACGGACCAGCCACCGCTGCTTGAATTCACCAGCTTCAGCGAGACGCTCACGCTCTCCAGTGGGCGCCCGCCTCAGGTGGAAATCCAGGCTCGCAATATCTCGCGTCTGGATTACGAACTCTACCGGCTGGACCTGCCCATGTACTTCACGGCGCTCAAGGAAGGCGGGATTACGTTCGGCGACCCGGTTCCGCGCGGAGTCCGTCTGTTGCAAGACTCGCAGCTGGTTCCAGCTGCCCCCAACGTGAATCAGGTGGTCTCCATCACCCTGCAAGATGCACCCCTGCCGCCCGGCGTCTACATGCTCTTTGTGGATACGCCGGATGACGATCGTGGACGCATGGCCCGCATGGTCATCGTCCGCGACATCGAACTGGTGCTCAAGTCGAGCCCGGGCGAAGCCTTTGTCTGGGCGGTGAACCTGAGCGACGGGCAGCCCGCCGGGGGCGTGGTGATCACTGTGCTGAGCGAGAGCGGGGCCAGCCTGGCTACCGGCCAGACCGACGCTCAGGGAATCGTGACCATCACCGGCCTGCCGCGGGAAGACCCGTTCGCCCGCATCTTCGTCCAGACCGGCGATCCAGCGGCACGGCCTTTCGGGCTGACCGCCAACTCATGGTCGAACGGGACCCAACCCTATGAATTTGGAATCGGGCTGGATTTCACCCCGCCCGAGTTCCGCACCTACCTGTACACGGAACGGCCGATCTACCGCCCCGGCCAGACCGTCTTCTTCCGCGGCGTAACCCGGCGCATCAGCGAGGGCCGCTACCAGCTCCCGGAGTTCGCGGCGGTCGAGGCGACCCTGATCTCCTCGCGCGGGGACCAGGTCGGCGCGCTCACCCTGCCTCTGTCGGACTTTGGGACGTTTGAGGGCGCCTTCACCCTCAGCCCGGAGGCGCCGCTCGGTCCTTACTCCATCGAAACCGATCACGGGCGCGTCTGGTTCGATGTCGCCGCGTTCCGTAAGCCCGAGTTCACCGTCGCCGTCGAACCTTCCGAGGGCGAGGTCGCCCTCGGTGATCCGTTGACGGCGACGATCGGCGCCGACTTCTTCTTCGGCGGCCCGGTTCCCGACGCAGAAGTCGAATGGGTGGTCTGGGCTGATCCGACCTTCTCGCCCGACCTGCCGCTCCCAGTGGATTGGTTCGCCTTCGCCAGCGGTTTCAACCCATTCTTCGGCTTCGAGAGCGTGGCCTCCGGCAGCGGCGTGACCGGCCCAGACGGCCGGCTTGAGATCGAGATCCCGACGGAGCGCGAAGAACCCAGACCGGTCCGCTACATGATCGAGGCGACGGTGACGGATCTGAGCGGGCTGCAGGTGACCGGCCGGACAGAAGTGAACCTGCACCCGGCCGACTTCTACCTCGTTATCATCCCGGAGCGCTACGCGCTCCGCGCAGGGGAGACCGCTGTCGTGGGTCTGCAGTCGCTGGACTGGACGGGCGGCCCAGTGTCCGGCCGTGAGGCGCAGATTCGCGTCGAGCGGGTGACCTACGAACAGGTCGTGGAAGAGGGCCGGGTGGTCTGGCGGCCCAGCGCCGTCCTGGTCAACGAGGCCCAGTTGACGACCGCCGGAGACGGCGAGGTGCGCTTCAGCTTCCGCCCCGAACGGGCCGGCACCTACCGGCTGCAGGCGGAGGGGCGCGATGCCGCCGGTCGCAGGGTGCTGGGTTCGGCCACCATCTGGGTGGCAGGCGTCGAAGCCGGGATCTGGCGCCAGCCGGCAGTGGGCAAGCTGGCGCTCGTGCCCGATCGCCCTCGTTATACCCCAGGAGAGACGGCGACCATCCTGATTCCCTCACCGTTCGCCGAA
Source organism: Anaerolineales bacterium (assembly GCA_041624375.1). Classification (GTDB taxonomy): domain Bacteria; phylum Chloroflexota; class Anaerolineae; order Anaerolineales; family E44-bin32; genus JBFJVD01. The sequence goes on along the minus strand of JBFJVD010000018.1, from coordinate 16,117 downwards.
CCGGCCTCCGCGCTGATCACGGTCGAACGCGACGGCGTGCTCACCCACCTAACACAGACCGTGAGCGGTTCCGATGCGGCGATCGACATCCCGATCGAACTGATCCACGCGCCGAACGTCTACGTGTCGGTCATCCTGATCCGACCAGAATCGGCGCAGGCGCCGGCCGCGATGGCGTTCGGCCTGGTCGAACTCGAGGTGAGCGCCGAGGCGTTCGAGCTGCAGCTCACGCTCACCCCCGACAGGCAAACCGCCGGGCCCGGTGAGGCGGTCCGTTTTTCCCTTGAAGCCCGTGATGCCGAATCACAACCCGTGCAGGGCGAGTTCTCGCTGGCGCTGGTCGACCTGGCGGTCCTGGCGCTGGCAGAACCCAACACCCTGCCACCGTTCGAGAGTCTTTATGGCCGGCAGTTCCTTCAGGTGCGAACCTCGGCTTCACTGAGCGTGAGCGGTGAAGGCGGCACGCCGCCTCCCCCGGCCGACGGCGTGGGCGGCGGCGGGGGCGGGCAGGCGGAACCGATCGAGGTGCGCACCGAGTTTCCGGACACTGCCTACTGGAACCCCTCGGTCATCACCGATGAGGAGGGGCGGGCCGAGGTGGTGGTCACCGTGCCCGACAATCTGACCACCTGGCGCATGGATGTGCGCGGCACCACCGTCGACGCGCGTGTGGGCAGCGCCAGTGTGGATGTCGTCACCACCAAACCCATGTTTATCCGCCCGGTGACGCCGCGCTTCTTCACCGCCGGTGACGAAGCTTCGGTGGCGGCCGTGGTCCATAACAACACCGAGCAAGTCCTTTCGGTGGAGGTGCGGCTCTCGGCCGCAGGTGCTCGCATCGAGTCGGCAACGAGCGCCACGGTCGACGTGGCTGCAGGGGGGCAGGCGCGGCTCGAGTGGGAACTGCGCGTCCTGGCCGTCGACGGCGTCGAGCTGACTTTCTTCGCTTCAGGCGGTGAGTTCGAGGATGCAAGTAAGGCCACCGTTGGGACAGCCGAAGATGGACGCCTACCGGTGCTGCGCTACAGCTCACCCGACACGCGCGCCACGTCGGGCGTGCTGGCCGAGGCTGGTAGCCGCCTCGAAGTGGTAAATCTGCCGCGCCGCTTCGATGCCGAACAGGGGCAACTGGCGGTCGAATTGGATCCGTCGCTCGGCGCTGCGCTGGATTCGGCTGTCCAATCCCTGGCAGACACGCCACACCGCACGACCGAGATCCTCGTCTCGAACTTCCTGCCCCAACTGGTGCTGCATCGGGCGCTGCTGAGCCTTGGCCGGGACGACGCCTCGCTCGCTGGGGTCGAGCTGGAAACCACAATTCGCGACGCCCTGCAGAACCTGACCATCCGTCAGAATGAGGATGGCGGATGGGGTTGGTGGCAGGGCGGCGACTCGGATGTCTATCTCACTGCGTACACCGTCTTTGGTCTGGCGCTGGCCGAGCAGGCCGGCTTCACCACGCCGGAGCGGGTGCGCAGCCAGGCCATCGATTTTCTGCGCGCCGGGCTGGTCGGCCCGGATCAGCTGACAGATCCCACCCAGCTCGACCGGCAAGCATTTGTCCTTCAGGCCCTTGCTGAGGCAGGTGCCGGCGATCTCACCCTCACCCGACAGATGGCGGCCGAGCGCCAGCGTCTGGGGATCTGGGCCCGTGCCGTCGTCGCGGAGACCCTTCACCAGCTGGCTCCTGACGATGGACTGATCGGGGCGCTGCGCTCCGATCTGGCCACAGCCGCAATCCGCTCGGCCACCGGAGTCCACTGGGAAGCCGGCGAGACCGACCGCCGCAATCTGATGACAGGTGTGACGGCGACGGCCCATGTCCTGCGAGCCCTGGTGGCGCTTGACCCGGGTGAGCCGTTGCTCGCCGACACGGTCCGCTGGCTGCTCGCCGCGCGCGGGTCCGACGGCGGCTGGCGATCGAGCCATGAGACTGCCTGGGCGGTGCTGGCGCTCGCCGAATGGCTGGAGGCCAGCGGCTCGCTGCAGTCCAACTTCGCGTATGAAGTCACGCTCAACGGCCAGGCGCTGGCCTCGGGACGGACGGCGCCGGACGCACCCTTCACCAGCGTGGCGCTCCAGCAGCCGCTCGCCGAGCTGCTCCCGGACCAGCCCAATCAACTGGCGATCCAGCGCGGCGAAGGCCAGGGTGCGCTGTACTACACCGCCCACCTCACCGTGTTCCGTCCAATCGAGGATGTTCCGGCGAGTTCACGTGGCTTGAGCGTCCGGCTCGATTTCTTCCACGATGATGGCATCTGCGATGTCGGCCTTGAAAACCCCTGCCGCCGCGCGGAGAGCGCCCGCGTCGACGACGACTTGCTGGGCCGGGTCACGCTCATCGTGCCCGCCGAGCAGCGGCATGTGCGGGTTGAGGCGCCGTTCCCGGCGGGTATGGAACCGGTCGACGCGCGCCTCGAAACGACGCCGTTTGACGGGCCGCTGCCCGAGCTTCTCCTGGCCGATCCGCTGGGCAGCGGCTGGGGTTGGTGGTTCTTCAGCCAGAGTGAGCTGCGGGACGACCGCCTGGTGCTTTCAGCCGAATTCCTCCCCGCCGGAACTTACCAATTTACATTCCGCCTGCGGGCGGTCTTCCCCGGCGAGTACCGCGTGCTGCCGACACGCGCCTGGGCTATCTACTTCCCCGAGGTCTTCGGCCAGGACGCCGGGCGCACCTACGAGATCTCCCCCCGCAGCGAGCCGTAGAATCCCAAGCGGAGCGGCTGGTCTGGCCGCTCCGCGAGTTGCCGACGCAAAGCGCGTCAGTCTTCGACTTCCTCTTCGCTTGAATCGAGTGGGTCGGCCTCAACTTCGCCGGCAGACGGCTCCGGCATCTTGCCCAGTCCGAGATCGACGCGTTCCTCCATCCGGATCTTGCCCCGCAGGAAGGCGCCTTCCTCGGTCGAGAACGAGGCCGTGACCACGTCGCCCCACACGCGCCCCGTGCGCGTGATTTCGACTTTCTGCGCGGTGATGTCGCCCTTGACCGAGCCGGAAACCACCACCGTCATGGCCCGGATCCGCTCGCAGGTCACCCGGCCGCGCTCGCCGATGATCACCAGGCCCCGCAATCCGATGTCCCCATCGAACGCGCCGTCGATCCGCAACCCACCGGTTCCCGTCACCTGCCCCTGCCAGGCGACGCCGGGACCCAGCACGGAGTCGACACGCTCCGTCCTCTGGTCGCTCTCGGCGGCACGATCATCGCCTCTACGAAACATCCCATCCCCTCCTGGACCCGGCCTTGCCGGCGTAGCTAAGCATTGACGATATCCCGCCGAGCTGGCAGACCGCCGGCCGACACCGCCGCTTCGACTGCCCGTACGATGGCTGCTGCCACTGTTTCGGCGGCATAGGCTCCGACCAGGTTGACATCCGCCTCAACCTGGCCGGTCGAGAGGGCAAACAGCGTGTCGCCGTCGAACATCGTGTGCGCCGGTCGAACAGCGCGGGCGATCCCATCGTGCGCCATCTGGGCCACCTTGTTGGTCGCCTCCTTGCCGAGCCTTGCATTGGAGGCCACCACGCCGATCACCGTGTTCTCCGGCGCGCCGAAGCGCAGCGGGCCCTGCGCGGCCAGCTCAGCCAGCGTGTGTAAGGCATCGGCGAATGGTCCTTCAGCGTCCCGGGCTCGCACGCCGGCCAGGATCTGGCCGCTTGCCGGATCGACCACATCGCCGAACGCGTTCACCGCGACGAGCGCGCCGACAATCAGGCCCCCGCCCAGCGCCGCTGCGGCCGTGCCGATGCCCGACTTCATGGCCTGCTCGATGCCAAGCACTTTACCCACCGTTGCGCCCATCCCGGCGCCAGCGTTACCCTCGGCCGGGCGGGCTGCCGTGGCATGCTGGCACGCAGCGTAGCCCATGGCGGCGTCCGGGCGCACGTCAGACGCCCCCAGGCCCAGATCGAAAAGGATCGCCGCCGGAACGATCGGCACTTTGGCCACGCCCACGTCGAAGCCCACCCCCTGCTCTTCGAGATAGCGCACGACGCCGGTCGCCGCCTCGAGGCCGAATGCCGATCCGCCCGAGAGCACCACCGCCTGCACTTCCTGTACGAGATGCAGTGGGCGCAGCGGATCGGTCTCGCGCGTGCCGGGGGCGCCGCCGCGCTGATCCACCCCGCCCACTGCGCCGTCGCGGCAGAGCACGACGGTGCAGCCGGTCAGCGCCTCAGGATCATCGGCGTGGCCGACCTCGATCCCGGGAACGTCGGTGATGGCGTTCTGCAGCTCCATCGCTGGACTCCAATCCCAGCCCGCGTCTACATGCCCAGACAGATGCGAACATACCACAGAGGCTGCAAGAGGGGGAAGTGCCGCGCGGGCCGCAGATTGCGGAGGCAACCGAACCCCTGTTCAGGGGTAGAAGCGCACCTTCCACGAGCCCGGGTCAAGCTGCTCCGTGCGCGCGCCAAGCCCAACGATCTGCACCCAGGTGCGGCCCGGCTTGAAGGCGAACGGTGTGCCGTCCGCGTGGAAGAAGCGGATCGGCCGATCGGCGCTCGGTGCAGCCCAGGTGACCTCGTAGCGCTGGCCATCGCGCAGGATCCAGGCCGTCTGGCCCTGTTCGAACCAGAGCGTCATTTCGATGAGCGTTGGCGAGTGCAGGGTGTGTTCGGCGAAGAGGACGACGACATTCTCGAACGCCAGCTGCTCCCCGGTGAGCTGATCGGGCATCGGCCGGAGCACGGCATCGGCGTTGTCCTGTTCGCGCAGATACACGCCTCGCACAGGGTCGAAGACCCAGGCGACCTGGTTCAAGTTCGAATAGAAGAGCCACAAGCGGTTTGCGGTTTGTCCGCCGGGGGGAGCGCTGGGATCGAACTGCATCCCGGCCAGCACCGGCCGGCGGTTGTCCGCGCCTTGATCGACGGCATAGGCCGTGAAGGCGGCTGTGTCTGCGAAAGTCCCGTAGGTATGGCTCACCGTCTCCGGGCACAACGCCGGGCAGGTGGAGGGTTTGGCGTTGAACACCCGGCCGGGCAGCATGTCGTTCAGCTCCTGCCCGACTCCCGGATCGGCGCCCTTCATGCCGAGGAAGCTGCCGTAGAGGCGGGCGAGCTGACCATCAATCAGGCGGCCGGAGCGGATCGGCCCGACGCGCGGCGCATCCTGGCCGTAGTAGAGCGCCGTGAAACGGGTCATCCCGGCGCCGATGAAGTATTCAAAGACGATATCGGCGTAGGAGAGCCCGGCATGCGGCCGTCCCTGCACCGGGAAGTTGGACACCTTGATCATCAGCGGGCGGCGCTCCAGCAGCGACGGATCGGATACGGGCAGACCGGTGAGTGGATTGACGGCCCCTTCCTGTGCGGGATCGATGGGCTCGGGTGAGATTCCCTCGCCGGCCGCCACGGGCGCTGGTGGCGCCAGGTTAGACGCGCCTGAGTCTTCCTTCGCCGCGGGGGAACCGAGCACCTCCCGGCCGGCAGCCGAACCGGGAACGCTGAATGGGCTGCAACCGTTCAGCAACAAACCGCCAACCATGAGGAGGAGCAGAATTACGGCTGGGTGAAGGGATCGCAGCCCAGGCGGTATGCTGCGCCGACGGATCACATGCCCTCCTCGTGACACCCGGTGTACATGAGCCTCCTTGCCGCTGACAGCACCGACCTGGTTAACCAAACCCCGGACCCCCCCGGAAGCCTCCCGTTGTATCCACCGCCAGGGATGCGCCATCCATGCGGCCGTCCTACGAAGAGGGAGGCCCTATGGTCTGAGGATGGCGTGCCGCATACCGCCAGCGCGCCGCCTATGGATCGTACGGCGGATTGTGGAAGCGAACGACCGTTTCTTCGGCGTTCCAGGTCGTTTCGTAGCTGACCACTTCGAAGAATGTCCTGCCGGGCTTCAGCGGGATGGGGTTGCCGGCCACATCGTGGATCTGCAGCTTGCCGCCGGGCGTCGACCAGCGGATCTCGACCACCTCGCCATCCCGGAAGAGCAGCCCGTAGCGATCGCGGACGTAGACCAGCTCCATTTCAACAATGGTCTGCGTGACATAGCGGTGCTGAGCCCAGAGCACGACCACATTCTCAAAGGCCAGCTGCTCGCCGGTGAGGCATTCGGTCGCCGGATGAAGCTCACCGCTCCCATCGGCCACATCCTGCGAGCGCAGATACGCGCCCTGACTCGGATCGTAGGTCCAACCCACCTGGTTGAAGAGGTTGTAGATCAGTCGAAAGGCCTCAGCTGGGGCGGATTCCACCGCACCCATTGCGCCGAACACCAGACCGGCGTAGTCGGCGGGATCGGCCGGGCTGCCCTCGAACTCACCCAGCGCTTCCGCCCCGACGCCGGCGGCGTTGATGTCATCCGGATCCTGGCTGTAAACCGAGCTGCGGTTGGAGAGCTGTGCCGCCACCTCGGACGAGGCCCCGGCCGTGATCAGGAACGCGCCGGGGAAGAGAGTCTTGATGTCCTCATAGACCACACGTCCCGAACGAACCGGGCCGATCACATAGCCGCGTCCACCCTCCACCAGCGGATTGGCAAGCAGCGCGTCGAATTCCGCCGCGTAGTCGCCGTAGTAGACCGGCAGCAGCCGCGTCATCCCCTGCGCGATGTAGGTCTCCCAGACCTGAGCAGCGAGCGACAGCCCACACTGCGGCCGGGCGCTCGGCGGGAAATTTGAGACCGAAACAAGCAGCGGCTTCAGCTGTAAGCTGGCGACATCTTCTACCGGCAATCCGGTGAGCGGGTTGAAGCCCTCGATATAGGACGGCCCGACGACTTCGGGGAGGCGCTCCCCCCCGGAATCCACTGCCACGTCCTCTTCCATGATCTCGGGCTGGCCGGGGTCTTCTTCGGAAGAGGCTGCCTGCTGCGCCAGTTCCTGTAGCAGAACGCCCTCCCCTGGCGGCCTTTCCGCCGGAGGAGCCGGCCGCTCACCGGCAGGCAGCGCCGAGACCACCCCACCGCAGGCTGCCAGGCTCAAGCTGAGCACGATCACTGCGGTGATCGATCGAAGCAGCTTCACCCTTCCCATAAACCTCATCGGACGACCTCCTCGTAACCCAAATCGACGTACCTCACCAAACGCACACACATGAACGATCCCGAGTCTAACGCTGGGGAAAGGGGCTGGCCACGTTACCCTGGACCCAGGAATTGAAGGGGGTGCTTGCGACCTGCCGGGAGTCAGCCTTCCATATCGAGTGACAGCTGGTCGCCGCCGGCCGGACCCGGCGCCGGAAATTCGATTCCGAGCAGCTCGGCAAACTGGCGCACGCTCGCCGGGCTGTGACCGGCGAAGTGATTGTTGAAATAACCGTAGACATCCAGGCCGCGATCAATGAAATCCTGCACCCGCTCCGCCCATACCTGGAGCTGTTCGCTGCGATCGATCTGGATGCGGTCGAACTCTTCGATGTCTTTGCGCCGGCCGAGCCAGCGGATGTAGGTGAAATCTGCGGTGACCCAGTCCAACCGTGGCATGTAATGCAGGTCCTGGAGGACCAATGCGACGTGGTGCTGCGAAAGCATCTCGCCCAGATCGCTGTTCAGCCAGTTGCGGTTGCGGATTTCAACGGCATAGCGTGGGCCCGCGGGCAGCCGCCCGAGGAAGTCGTCCAACGCCTCGAAGTATTCGGGCGTGAAGTCATAGGCAAACTGCAGCGCCAGCACGCCGAGCTTGTCGCCCAGTGCCTGCATCGTGCCCACAAAGGCTTCGGCATCGCCGACGGCGCGGTCGAGCTTCTTGTCGTGGGTGATCAAGCGTGGAAACTTGGCAGAGAAGCGAAACTCCGGCGGTGTGCGCTGGCGCCAACCCTCGACTGTGCTGGCGCGCGGAATCGCGTAGAAGGTGGCGTCGATCTCGACCGTGTCGAACTGCTCGGCATAGGCCTCGAGATAGGTCCGTTTGGTCGTCCCGGCCGGGTAGAAGGGCCCGACCCAGGCATCGAACGAGAAACCCTGCGTGCCGAGGTACACCTGGCCGCTCACTTGAGCATCCTTTCCACTCGATCGAGCACCACCTCCGCGACTTCGCTCTTCGAGAGCAGCGGCAGCGCCTGGACGGCGTCCTCGGAATCAATCAGGGTCACCCGGTTGGTATCGACCGCGAATCCGGCATCGGTAGCAGAGATGTCGTTGGCTGCGATCAGGTCCAGCCCCTTGCGCTGGAGTTTCTCCCGGGCGTTCTCCACCAGATCCTGGCTCTCGGCGGCAAAACCAACGACCACCGCCGGTGATCCAGTGGCGCGCCGGGCTTTAGCAACGGAGGCGAGGATATCTTCTGTGGGTTCGAATTCGATGGTCGGCAGCCCATCCCGCTTTTTGAGCTTGTGCTGGGCGGCAGCCGAGGGCCGGAAGTCGGCAACAGCGGCCGCCATCAACAGCACATCTGCCGTTGCCGCCGCTTCGAGCACGGCGGCATGCATCTGGGCCGCCGTCTCCACCTCGACACGCATGGCCCCCGCCGGTGTGGCCAGCTGCGACGGGCCGGTGATCAGCGTCACCTTGGCGCCGCGGTCAAGTGCGGCCTGCGCCAAGGCGAAGCCCTGCTTGCCGGAGGATCGGTTGGTCACCATCCGTACCGGATCGACCGGCTCCTGGGTGCCGCCTGCCGTCACCACCACCCGCCGGCGGCGCAGAGGACCATCGGCGCCGAGGGCCAGGCGCATGTAGCCGATCAGCTCTTGCGGTTCAACCATTCTGCCCACGCCCTGAAGACCGGACGCCATACGGCCTTCCCTGGGGCCGGCGATGGTGGCGCCGCGGTGGCGCAGCAGCTCGACATTGGCGCGCACGGCCGGGTGCTCGTACATACCGGCGTCCATCGCCGGCGCGAGCACCAGCGGGCACTGCGCCGCGAGGGCTGTGAGGGTGAGCAGCGAATCGGCCGCGCCGGCGGCGAGCTGCGCCAGCAGGTGTGCCGTCGCCGGCGCAATCACCAGGAGATCGGCGTCGTGGGCCAACCCCACATGGAGCACATGGGCCTGATCACCCCACAGGTCGTCCTCCACGTACGCCTTGCGTCCCGTCACCGACTGAAACGTCAGCGGGCTGATGAACTGCTGGGCCGAACGCGTCAGAATCACCACCACTTCGGCTTCGAGCTGGTTGAGTTTCGAGGCCAGGTCGGCCGCCTTATAGGCGGCGATGGATCCGGTGACGCCGAGCAGGATACGCTTGCCTCGCAGAATAGGCGCTTCCCCGATCGGGAACGCGTGCATTGAGTCTAGCCACTCCCTTCTTCGGGTTTGCTCGCAACGAAATACAACCGGCCGACCTCATTCGATCCAAGGTCCACACGTGCATCGAACGACTCCACCGCCTCAAAGCCCGCCCGTTCAAGCGCCCCCACGATGTCCGCCGGCGGGTAACAGCGCTGCACCAGATCAAAGTCAGCCCGATGCCAGCCTTCCCCAAGTCGGAACAGGGTGATTGCGATGTGTCCGGTTTGGCCGGCTGAATCGTAGCTCGAACGGGCAATCAAGGCATGATCGTCCTCGACGATGCCGAAACTGCCGTGCCAGCGCTCCCGGTAGCCGGCCTCCACATTCAAATCGAAGATAAAGCGCCCAGCCGGCAGCAGCGCACCCCAGACTCCTCGGAAGACCTGCTCCAGTTCCTCCAGCGCGAGGACATGATTGAGGCTGTCGAAGGTCGAGAGGGCCAACGCGAAGCCGGGCTGCAGATCGAGCGAACGGGCATCGGAAACCTCAAACGAAGCTTCCGGCGCGTTCTTCTTGGCGATGGCGATCATCTCCGGCGAGCCGTCCACGCCATGGACCTTCAAACCGCGCGCCGTCAGTGCTACGGCAAGCTGCCCGGTTCCACAGCAGAGGTCGAGCACGTGCGCACCCGGCGGCAAGTCGGCCAACCCGAGCCAATCGAGCAGCGGCAGGGCGCGCTCGGCGAACCCACCCCAATGGCGATTGTAGGCCCATGCGAACGGATCGTAGTCCCTGGAGCGATCCGACTCTGGCACGCAGCGATCCTTCCCGGCCCACGGACCGGCTTCCGAATGCGTCCTAAGTGTAACCGCGAGTCCCTTGCCCAGGGCTGGCGCAGGTTGGTGGCGCGGCGATGTGATGGTAAGATAGCCAGAACCTGAACCGGAGTTCACGTTTATATTCTTGCGTTGATTTGATCCAGGAGAGGAGATCGCGTATGACGGCTGCCAACCTGCTCCAGCCATCGGCGCTGCCTACTGCGCGTGCCGAAGCCTCGGTCGGTGAGGCCCGGCTGCGCCTCGGCGCGGCCGCAGTCGTCCTGCTGGCGCTGGCGACCTTTATCATCGGCACTGCCTGGGACATTCAGTGGCACCCTTCGGTCGGGCGAGACCGGCTGCTGACTCTTCCCCACCAGGCAATGCTCGCCGGGATCACTCTCTCCGGTCTGGCCAGCCTGGCGCTGGTGCTGCTCGACAGCTTGCGCGCCCGGCGCGGCAGCGGCGTCCACGACGGCAACAGCACGCGGATCCTCGGCATTTTCCGCGCCCCGATCGGCTTCATCCTGGCCGGTTTTGGCGCGCTGGTCACCGCCCTCGCCTTTCCACTTGACGACTACTGGCATGTGCTCTATGGGATCGATGTCACGCTGTGGGCGCCCTTTCACGTGATGATCATGGGCGGCATGGCGATGGTGGGCTTTGGCGCCCTGTATGCGCTGGCCTCCGAGCTGAACCGGCTGCCTGACGGCAGGGCTCGTTCCATTGCGCGCCTGCTTTTCAGTCTCGGCGTCGCGCTCACCCTGGCGACCATCATGCTCATGCTGCCGCAGGCCAACGACGATGAGGGTCTGATCCTTCTCGCCGGGCGGGAGGTTGTGCTCTATCCGGCGATGCTGGCTGGCATGTCCGCCCTTGGGTTGGTGGTCAGTCTGTGGGGAGCCCGGCGCGCGGGCGCCGCCACCCTGATGGCGCTGGCCTTCTTCCTGCTGCGCGGCCTCCTATTCTGGTTCGTCCCGGGTGCCATGGCGTTCGCCCTCGAGGTCGAGGGCTACAGCCTTCGACCGAACGCGCCCGAGAGCGTGATTCTGGCCTTTTCTTACCCCTGGAGCCTGCTGCCGGCCGCGCTGGTCACTGACCTGGCCTACAGCCTGGCGCGCCGGGGCGGCCGCGAAGGCACGGCACTTTGGATCGCAGCTGCCGCAGCGGTGGGCATGACATTCCTCGACCGGCCCTGGGCCTCAGTCATGACCAGCTTCTACTTCCCGAACCTGGATGTGCAGGCCGCATTCTGGAACGCCTTCCCGCTCACCCTCCTGGCGGCCGTCTTGGGCACAGCTGTTGCCCTCCTGATCCGGCGCGGTCTCGACCGGACTGTGGGATGACCATGAGGAAAGATCTGGTGGTTCCATGAAGAGTCCATGGCGATACCTGTCTGCCCTGACCCTCGCGCTGACGCTCGTCCTCACCCTGGCTTCCCCAACCGCCGCACACGAAGGCGAACCGCTGCGGCAGTTCGAAGTCCAGGCCGGCCCCTACCTGCTGGTCGTCAGCTTTTGGAGCGAGCCGCTTGGTGGGCAAGAGCTGGTCTTCACCATTGAAGCCCGGGGCGAGTTCAGCGGGCCGCTGACCTACCAGGTCCTCGCCGTGCCGGGCCCGGCGGTCAACGCAGTGCCGGTGCGGGCCCAGCTGGCGCTGGATCCGGAGCATCCGCAGACGGTTGAGGGCACGGTGAACCTGCCGATCAGCGGAGATTGGCTGCTGAGCATTGACATCGAAGGCCCGCTCGGGCCGGGGTTCGACGATGTGCCGATCCTGGCCGGCGCGCCGCCGGCCGTCCCGGAGTGGGTCGGGTGGGCAGTCGGACTGATCCCGGCCTACGCGCTGTTTGGTTTCTTTCTGGCACAGGCGCTCCGCCCGGCCAGAGATCGGAAGAACCCGGAGGTCGCATGACGGCGCAACCGCAGGCGCCCCCAGCGCTGCTCTCGCTGGACGACCTGGACCTCCCGCAGGCGCCCCAGCAGGCGCGCAGCCGCGAGAAGCACGCTTCCCTTCTCGAGACCGGGATGGCTTTGTTCGCAAGCCGGGGCTACGAAGCCACCACGGCCCGGCAGATCGCCGAGCGGGCAGGGGTCAGCGTCGGCACCTTCTACCGCTACTTCCACAACAAGCGCCAGCTCTTCCTGGCGCTCTGCGCCCGCAACCTGGAGAAGCTTGTCCATCTCGGCATCGCCGACCTGGACTTTGGCACCGACCCGCGGCGCACAATTCAAGAGACGGTGGAGCGGGCCATGGACCTCGACGCCCAGCGCGTGGGCATTCGCCGCGCCTGGGCCGAGCTGCGCATGCACGATGCCCAGGTGGCGGCGCTCGATGAACAGATCCTGACCTTCCTGTATGAACAGATCCTTGCGGCGGTACACCGGGCTCGAGCACAGGGCTTGACGCGTCCCGATTTAGACCCCGAGCCGACCTGCTGGGCCATCACCCGCCTGCTGCATGTGAGCTGGCAGTGGGAACCCGCGCCGCATGAAGTGGATCCCGAGGAAATCCGCCGTCACCGGAACGCCCTCGCCGACCTGATTTACTTCTCGGTCTTCCAACAAACGCCATAGACAATCCGGCCCCCGAGCGGACAGCTCTCAGGGGCCGGATCTCAGCTGGCAGATCGTCACGAATCCTTCGACCGCCGCCCGTAGAGCAGGCCGACAACAAACAGCCCGGCCGCCAGCAGCGCGATGCAGAACCCGGCCAGGCCGCTGAGGAGCAGGCCGTTCCATAGACGCGCGGTCCCTCCGATCGTCTCGGCAGGACCTGCTAGCTGCGGGTCGGCGCCGCCCAGGAACGGAAGGTTAATCGTCGATTCGCGCTCGCAGTCGTACACGCCGCGCAGGTTCTGGAGGTCGTGGACGTTCGAAACGTCCTTTCGCTGCGGATCGTAGTCGAAGACCGGGTCCACCGTCATCTCCTCTGGGGAGATCACCGTATTGAGGCGGGTGACGTAGGCATAACGACGGCCAAGCTCCTGCAGAAGCGGATGGGTGACGGTCACCTCACGAGTCGGTCCGGCGAACTCGGTGATGAACGCCTGACCGCCGTATTCGTTGGCCTTCTCGCCCATGAGCTGGCGGTAATTGCTGCTGCCGAAAGCGGAAAACGAAAGCTCTTCGTCTTCAATCGTCATTTCAGCATAGTTCACCGGTACCGCCTGGCGGTCTGCGTAGATCCAGACCATCACCGCCATGTCCGCATTCGCCGCCACCGCCGTCAGTCGCAGCGGGATCATTGGCCGCTCCGATTCATAGGTGATCTTGATCGGCTCGACATCCTGAACCTCGCTGTCCGGCAGCAGCCGCATCGCCAGAAACACGAACTGTTCCTCGACATAGACATCGATGAGCGGCTCCATCTCCGGCGTCACCCGGTAGTCGTTGTCGCGCAGCCAGGTGATCAGGGCTTCCGGATCCTCCGATCCGATTACGTCGAAGCCGTAGGGTCCCACCTCGCCGCTCGAGAAGACCTCGACGTTCCCTGCGGATTCCATGAGCGGCATCATCCGCAGCGCCTGATCGGCGCATTCCGGCAGCGGCGGAAGCATGAAGACGGGATCGGTGGCGACCTCCAGTTCACTGAACGCCGCCATCGCATCCTCAGGAATCTCAAGATCCTCCGGCCCGATCACCGAAGGGAGTGGCAGGATCCAAGAAAAGTCGGGCGCGGAGCCCGTGTACTGAATCTGGACGTACGCTGAGATGGTCCCATCTCGATTCTGGGTGAAGATAATGCGCTCGGCGTTCTGGTCGATCGGGGAGTTCTGGCAGAAGAAGCCGCCGCAGGCCAGGGCAGCCGGCGGGGGTGCGGAGAGGCCAAAAAGCGACAGCGCCGCGAATGCGACGGCCGACGCGCCTCGCACGAGCCAGCGGGTCATGGTTCTCGCTCCTTTCGGGTGCAGCGGATGGCTGGCTTAAGGACGCCCAACCGGCGCAAGAAGTTCCAGGGATGGCGAGAGTCGGATGCTATACTTCCGCCAGCCGCCCGACCCTGTCCACCGACCGACTCCGAGGAATGCATGTCGACGTTTGAAGATTTCATCGAGGAGACCACCGCGCATGCGCGCCCCCTGGAACACGCCGTTCGATCGAACATGTGGCAGGCGGCGACCACCGGTGCCAAGGATGCCCTCGATGCTGAAAGGGAGTCCCGCGCTGCGCTGCTTCGTTTCTGGGCCAATCGGGAGCTCCTGGAGCGAGCCCAATCTCTGCTGGCGGCCTACGACGGCACAGATCCGATCACCGCCCGCTGTTTGAAGGTGATCCAGCTGGCCGCGGCTGAAGCTCAGCAGGACGAAGCCACCATCGACGAGATCACTGCGCTGGAGGCGCAAGTCCGGGACGCTTACTACAACTTCCGCGGCGAGGTGGACGGCGAGCGACTCAGCGACAACGCCCTCGACGACCTGCTGCGCACCACCACCGACCCATCCTCGGCCAGGAACGCATGGGAGGCCAGCAAACAGATCGGCATGCAGGTCGCCGACGATGTCCGGGCGCTGACCCGCCTTCGAAATCGGGCCGCCCAGGCCCACGGCTACCGGGACCACTTCGCCCGGGCCCTGGCAGTCCATGAAATCGAGGAGGACTTCCTCTTCCGGCTGTTCGCCGATCTCGAGACCGCTTCGAGGGGTCCTTTCAAGAAGCTGCTGGCCGAGATCAGCGCCAGCCGTGCAGCTCACTTCAAGATCGATCTCGAGGCGCTGCAGCCCTGGCACTATGCCGACCGCTTCTTTCAGAGCGCGGCAGCCATGGGTGAAACCGATCTCGACGCCCTGTTCAGCCAGCGGGAACCGATGAACCTCGCGCTTCAAACCTACGACGGCCTCGGACTCGAAGTGCGCGACATCCTGGCGCGCTCCGATCTCTACGAGCGAGAAGGCAAGAACCAGCACGCCTTCTGCCTGGATGTCGATCGCAGCGGAGACATCCGCACACTGAACAACCTGCAACCGAATCACCGTTGGACCCAGACGCTGCTCCACGAACTGGGACATGCCGTCTACAACCTCTACATCGACCAGGACCTGCCCTGGCTGCTGCGCAAGCCGCCGCATCTCCTCTCGACAGAAGCGATCGCCCTGCTGATGGGCGCGCTCACCCTCGATTCTTCCTGGCTGCGAGAGGTCGCCGGCGTCCCGCTCGCCGAAGCCGAGACCCTGGTCAGCGGCGCTCAAGCCCGCAAACGAGCCGGACATCTCATTTTCACCCGCTGGGTGCTGGTGATGGTGCACTTTGAGCGCGCCATGTATTCCAATCCGGATCAGGATCTGAACACGCTCTGGTGGCAGTTGGTTGAGCGCTTCCAAGGGCTGAAGCCGCCGGAAGGACGCAACGCCCCGGATTGGGCCGCCAAGTACCACATCCCGCTGGCGCCGGTGTACTACCAGAACTACGAACTGGGGCTTCTGGTCGCGGCGCAGCTGGAACACCACTTGCGCCAAGAGATCGGCGACCTGGTCGGGCGGAAGGAGGCCGGCGCCTGGCTCGTCGAGCGTGTCTTCCACGCGGGCGCCAGCTTCCCCTGGGACCAGCACGTCGGGGCCGCCACCGGTGAGCCGCTCGACCCGGCGTACTTCGTCGCTTCGCTCGCGGCCTAACCGGCGGCGATTCTGTCCTTCCGTACAGGCATGTGTCGCCCCCCTGACCGGTGCCGTCCGTGGGGCGCCTGCGCATAATTGAATCCGTTGACCCATCCAATGAAGGAGGCTGCATGCGTTACAAGCTGTTAGGCAGCAGTGGACTGCGCGTTTCTGAACTCTGCCTGGGCACCATGACCTTTGGCGAGGACTGGGGCTGGGGCGCCAGCAAAGAAGTCAGCCGGACGATCTTCGACTCATTCGTCGAAGCCGGCGGGAACTTCATCGACACCGCCAACAACTATACAGACGGCACCAGCGAGCAATACGTGGGCGAATTCATCGCCGACGAACGCGAGCGCTTCGTGCTCGCTACCAAGTTCACCCTTTCAACCCGGAAGGACGACCCCAACGGCGGCGGCAACCACCGCAAGAACATGGTGCAAGCCGTAGAGGCCAGCCTGCGCCGCTTGAACACCGAGTACATCGACCTCTACTGGCTGCATATGTGGGATGGGATGACCCCCATCGACGAGGTGATGCGCGCACTCGACGACCTGGTGCGCGCGGGCAAGGTGCTCTATGTCGG
>JBFJVD010000017.1:0-23070 GCA_041624375.1 Anaerolineales bacterium | reverse complement strand
GGAGCAGTTCGGCGACTCGCTCGACCTGAGCGAAGACTTCCAGATCGAGTGGAGTGTGGTGCCCCACTTCTACCACTTTCCGTTCTATGTGTACGCCTACGCCTTCGGCCAACTGCTGGTGCTTTCGCTGTATGAGCAGTACCGTCAAGAAGGCGACGCGTTCAAACCGCGCTACATCGATATCCTGGCAGCCGGCGGTTCTGCCTCGCCGGAGCAGGTGTTAAAGAAAGCCGGGATCGAAATCGCCTCTTCGGCCTTCTGGCAGGGCGGCTTCGATGTGATTGGCAGGGCGCTGGAGGAGCTCGAAGCATTGGAGCTCCCCACGGAACCTGCATAGCGAGTTTCGCAGGCGGCCCGGAGCTCCAAGCCTCCGGGCCGCTTTCTATCGGCGGTGGCTGGGATGGGCGCAACGCGGCGGGCAAAGCGGGAGGGTGGGGGGACCCGCGGTGTAGGCGAAGAACTGCTGGCTCGGGTCCCGCTCTTTGCCGGTCTCCCCGAGAGCGCCCTGGCGTCACTGGCCGAATCGCTCGCCACCCGCACATTCGCTCCCGACGAGCTGCTGATCCAGGAAGGGGATCTAGGGGAGGCCTTCTACATCGTACGAGAAGGCCGTATCGAAGTCCTCAAAGCGGTCGGAACGCCGGAGGAGCAGGTCCTGGCCCGCCGCGGCCCCGGCGAATTTATCGGGGAAATGAGTTTGCTGAACCCGGACGGACTGCGCACTGCCAGTGTCCGGGCCGCCTCGCCAACGACGGCCTGGGTGATGACTCAGGCCGATTTCGACTCACTGCTCCACAAATATCCGCGGCTTGCCTACGATATGGTACGTGTATTGAGCGAGCGGTTGCGCGATGCGCACGAACTCTCCATCGCCAGCCTGCAAACCAAGAATGCGGAGCTTCTGCAGGCCTACGACGCGCTGAAGGCTGCACAAGCCCAGATCATCGAGAAAGAGAAGCTGGAGCATGAGCTCGGGCTGGCGCGCTCGATCCAGCTGAGTCTGCTGCCGCAAGCGCTTCCCGAGGCGCCGGGGGTGGAATTCGGTGCGCGTCTCGTGACCGCTCGTCAGGTGGGGGGCGACTTCTACGACCTATTCTCGCTCGAAGAGGGGTCGGTCGGTTTGATGATCGGCGATGTCACCGATAAGGGGGTGCCGGCGGCGATCTTCATGGCGCAGGTGCGGGCGCTGCTGCGGGCGGGAGCCCGGCGCAGACGCTCGGCGGAAGAGGCGCTGCGCGAGGCGAACGAGCGCCTGCTGGAGATGAACGCCCGCAACCTGTTCGTCACGGCGCTCTACGGCGTTCTCGATGTCGGGACCCGACGGCTTGCGTACGCCCGCGCCGGGCACGAGCTTCCGCTGCTCTGCCACGCAGACGGCAGAGTCGAGTCGGCGCCGCTGCAGACCGGTCAGCCGCTGGGCATCCTCGAAGCGCCCGAATTCGATGTGCAGACGATTGAGGTCCCGGCTCGGGGACTGCTGCTGTTGCATACCGACGGAATCTCCGACGCGCGGAACGCGGAAGGGGAAGGATTTGGCCGGGAGCGCTTGCTGGAGCATGCCGGGTCGCTGGTGGGGCTCGGAGCCCAGGCGGCCTGCGACCGGATGGTGGACTCCGTCGTCGGGTTTATTGGCGAGGCGCAGCAGGAGGACGACTTCACGCTGGTTGCGGTGGGCTGACGAGCGTCCCGGATGCTTAGAGCTTCCGGGACGCTGGGGGGAACCTCATTCAGCGGAGAGGGTGGGATTCGAACCCACGGTGGCCCGAAGGACCACAACGGTTTTCGAGACCGCCCCGTTCAACCGCTCCGGCACCTCTCCGTGGCAGATTATACCTCGGCCTGTCGTTCCGACCTCATCAAGGCCGTCCGGCTTCCTTAGAGCTCCACCACTGAATCGGGCGCCGGATACGAGACATGCTCCAATCCCACTTCGCGGAACTGCTCGATCAGCGCGTTCGCCGGGCGCGCCTCGCCGTGGACGAGGAACACCCGCTTCAGGGACGCCTTGCTTGCGAGTCCATAATCCACCAGCTGGGGCTGGCCGGCGTGCGCCGAGAGGCCGTTGATGCATTCCACCTCGGCCCGCACCTCATAGGTTTCACCAAAGATCTTGACCCGCTTGTCGCCCTCGAGCAGCCTGCGCCCGAGCGTGTGCGCCGCCATCCACGACGTGATCAGCACGGTGTTGCGTGAGTCCTCGATGTTGTTTTTCAGGTGGTGCAGGATGCGGCCGGTCTCCGCCATCCCGGAGGCGGAGATGATGATCACCGGACCGTCCATGCGGTTGATGGCCTTGCTTTCTTCGACGGACAAGGTGTAGCTCAGGAGGTCGAACCCCAATGCCGCGCCGTGCGGGTCGGTCTTGATGAAGCGCCGCGTTTCCTCGCTCAGGAACCGGGGGTGCTCCCGGAAGACGGCGGTCACGTTGATTGCCAACGGGCTGTCGACAAACACCGGAATGCGGGGGATCTCTCCGCGCTCGATCATCTGATGCAGGTAGAAGACCAGGCCCTGGGTACGGCCGACGGCGAAGGCCGGGATGATCACCCGTCCGCCGCGCTCCACCGTTCGGCTGACGATCGATTGCAGGTCATCATAGGCCTCTTGCGGCGAGGCGTGCGATCGATCGCCATAGGTTGACTCCATGATGAGTACGTCCACGGCCTCGGGTTTGACCGGATCGCTGAGCAGCGGCAGGTCGGCGCGACCAATGTCGCCCGAGAACATCAAGCGAAGATTCCGGCCGTTCTCCTCAAGCTCGAGCAGCACCCCGGCGGATCCAAGGATGTGTCCGGCGTCGAAGAACCTTGCAATGACGCCGGGCACCGGTTCGAAAGGCGCGTCGTAATCCTCGCAGACGAGCAGGCGCGAGGCAAAGGCGGCATCAGCGGCCGTGTAGAGCGGCTCGATCGGCTCTTTCCCCTTGCGGGCGCGCTTCTTGTTCAGATAGGCCGCGTCGGATTCCTGGATGTGGCCCGAATCACGGGTCATGATGTCCGCCAGATGGCGCGTCGGCGCGGTGGCGTGGATCCGGCCCTCGAATCCCTGGCGGACCAGGTTCGGCAGGTTGCCCGAATGGTCGATGTGCGCGTGGGACAGAATGACGGCATCTACGGCGGCCGGGTCGAAGGGGAAATTGAGATTCCGGCGGTAGGTCTCGCGGCGCCGCCCCTGGAAGAGGCCACAGTCGAGCAGGAGGCGGTGGCCGTTGATGCTCAATAGATGCTGCGAGCCGGTCACCGTTTGCGCAGCGCCGTGGAATCCGAGGTTCATGACAGCCTCGCTTGGATGGGGTGGGGCAGGCTAGGTACGAAAGAGGCTAAGAATTTCCTCGCCAAAAGTCCGGAAGCGCCATTCCAAAGGATTCATCAAGGCCCATAGTTCCTGCTCATTCTTTGGCGGCCTGCGCGCAATCTGCCACAGGACGTCACGCGGCAGGACGACGTCGGACTCGATCTTGCGGGAACGGGCGACGCGCTTGCGCCATTGGCGCAGGGTATCGAAGCGCTCGAGGATGGCATCGTCGACCCGCTGGTTCTTCGGTCGTTTGGGCGGTGCGGCCTTAGCGGCGCGCTCGAGGGCCGCCAGGATTCCCTCTCCATAGCGGGCGATCTGACCGGCGCTCATTCCCTTCAAGTCGCGCAGCGCATCCAGGTCCTGCGGCTGCGCTCTGGCGATGGCCAGGATGACCGGATCGGTGAACACCTTGAAGGGTGGGCGATTGAGGCGGCGGGCTTGTTCGTCGCGGTAAAGGTAGAGCTCGCGCAGGGCGGTGAGCTCAGCAGGCTGAAGGCGGTGGGCATCCTTGATGCGCCAAAAGCCGTCCTGATCGAATTGGTGGTTGGCGGCTTCGACCTTTGCCTGCCACTGAAAAGCCTCGCTGGCCGCCGGCCAGAGATCGGCCTCCTGGAGCTCGCGCTCGAGCCGATCACGAAGCGGCAGCAAATAGTGCGTGTCCAGACGGGCATAATCGAGCAGCTCGGGGCCCAGCGGGCGGCTTCCCCAGTCGGCCCGCTGAAAGCGTTTGTTCAACTGAACGCCGAACTCGCGCTCAAGGATGCTGGCAAGACCGGTCCGCTTCCAGCCCAACGTTCGGCAGGCGATCTGTGTGTCGAACAGGTTGCGCACGCGGAAGCCAAAGTCGCGTTTGAGCGTCATCAGATCGTATTCCGCTGCGTGGAAGACGAGCTCGATCTGGGAGTCGGCGAACAAGGGCGCCAGTGGTTCGAGGGAGGGGAGGGCAAGCGGATCGACGATCAGGTCTTCCGTGTCGGTGGAGAACTGAACCAGACAGACCTGCTCTCGGTAGGCATGCAGGCTGTTGGATTCTGTGTCCACCGCCACTCGATGTTCGCCGGTCAGCCTGTGGGCGACTGCTTCGAGCTGGGGCACCTCTTCGATCAGGATGGGTGGCGTCAATTGCGATGGTGGCATAATGGCATTATACTGAGTTGGCTTGCCTGCCTCCTAGCCGGAGTCCCGCTCAACTGCCCAAATTGACAGTGCGCCGGGTACATGTTACAAATACCACAATCGCATCGCAAGGTGCTTCCGGATCTATGCCGCCACGGTTGGACGGCTCCCCCACGATCCGGTGCGGGTGAGGAGAACAGCGATGACAGACCAGGTTGCGGAAGCTCAAGTCGAGGCGGTAGACGAAGGCGCTGAGCGCGCGCCGGCGAAGCCGCTGACTCGACGCGAATTTCTTTATTACCTGTGGGGGATCTCCCTCTCGGTTTTCATGGCCGGCAGCGGAGGCGCCACCCTCTGGTTCACACTGCCAAGATTTCGCGAAGGCGAATTTGGCGGGATCTTTACGCTAGACATTGGCGAGATCCCTGCGCCGGATACCGGCCCCGTGGGCTTTGCCGAAGGCCGCTTCTGGTTGGTGAACATCGGTTCACAATCGGTCGATGACGAGCGTCGCCCGGAGCAGTACCCGGCTGAGCAGGGCGTCATGGCCCTTTACATGGTCTGCGTACATCTCGGCTGCCTGTACAAGTGGGTTCCGGTCAACGACCGCTTTGAGTGCCCGTGCCACGGCTCGAAGTACTTGAAGACGGGCGAGCGTGTGGACGGGCCGGCGACACGCAACCTTGACGTGTTCGTCATCGAGCTGGTCGACGCGCAGGGCAACGTGTTGGCGAAGACGGAACCGACGTTGAACGATCGCGATGGATCGGCGCTGCAGGTTCCGCCTGAAGCGACAGCGATGCGCATCGACACGGGAACGCGCATTCAAGGTCACCTGAACAATCAGCCTGGCGGGGGCTTCTAGGGCTCGGAGGTAGACATGGCGCTCTTCAAGGTACATCTTCCGATTCTTGACGACCTTAAGAAGAAGGGCATTCGGCAGGCGGCCGAAGACAAGTTCGAGGACGTGGTCACCCGCGTCACCGCCGGTCTCGGGCCCTCGCAGGTACGCGGCGTCCTGCGCGGCGAGGATCCCGGCCGGCCGAACCCAAGGCTCCAGCCCCACGCCGACGGCTTCTGGCTGCATATGAAGCCGACTTACTACCATCAACTGGTGGACGGCATCTACCCGACCTTTCGACTTGGCTGGATGTCGGTCTACTTCTTTGCCATCGAAATCATCACCGGCATCTACCTCATGTTTTGGTACACGCCCTCACCGCTGGTGGCCTTCGAGAATATGTGGGAGATCCTGGGGAACGTCCCCTTCGGGCGGCTGATGCGCGATATGCACCGGCTGGGCGCCGAGCTGATGGTGATCGTCGTTTCACTGCACATGCTGCGAACCTTCATCACCGGCTCGTACAAGAAACCGCGCCAGTTCACCTGGGCGACAGGCGTCATCCTGCTGCTCGTCACCCTTGTCCTCTCCTTCTCCGGCTACCTGCTCCCATGGGACCAGCTTAGCCTGTGGGCGGTGACGATCGGCGCCTCGATGGCCGAAGCCGCGCCGCCGGAGATCGTCGGCCAGACGCTCAACCTGCTGGTGCGCGGCGGGCCGGATATCGGCGCCAACGGCTTGCTTCGCTTCTACCTGCTGCATGTGATCGGGCTGCCATTGGCCGGTTTGCTGGCGCTCGGCGTTCACTACTACAAGGTGATCATCCACGGGCACAGCCTGCCGCCGGAAGCCGATGAGATCGGCGAAGACACGGCTCGCAAGGTGCCCATGAACACGCGCGTTTACTTTATGCCGGACATCCTTACCCGTGAGTCGGCCTATGTCGCCGTGCTAACGCTGATCCTGGTGGTCGCTTCCGCCTGGCTCTATCACGCGCCGCTGGAGCCGCACGCCGATCCGCAGGTGACGCCGCTTCACACGACGGCGCCCTGGTACTTCCTCTGGCTTCAAGGGATGCTCAAGCTGGGCGACAAAGTCATCTGGGGGGTCGTAATCCCAACGATCCTGATTGGCGGCCTGCTCGTGTTGCCCTACATCGAAGTTGGCCCGAGCCGCCGCTATGCGGACCGACGGATCGGCCTCTCGGCGGGGGCGCTCTTTGTGGCCGTACTGGCGATTCTCTCCTTCATGGGCTCACCATGGTACGCGGTCACTTCATCCGCCGATCAGGAGGTGGTGGCAACGCTGTTGCCCGAAACACATCCGGGGCCGGTCCGGTTGGCAGAGTGGACCGAGTTGGAAGTCGGGACCTACGTCGCCGCCGAATGGGAGACCGCTCGCACCCGGGCGCTGCGCGAGGTTCTGCACCTGTATCATGAGGAACTCGAGGCCGTTTCGGAGACCTTGCCGAACGCCGAGGGACTGATGATCATCGAGGATTGGCAGCCCGGGCTGAAGAAGATTACCTTCCGCATCCTCTGGATTGAGGCAGACGGCTCCGAGGGACGATACGAGCAATCCGCCTATATCCACCGCGAGTCGGAACACAAAGTTACGACGAAGTACGGAGGCTAGGCGGCGATGTGGATTAAATGGTACGGCGCAGTCGGCGCGGCCACGACCGTCCTCGTAACCGCGGTTCTGGTTCTGCTCGCCATTCAAGAGCCGGCTCGCATGGAGGATTTCACCGAGGCATTCGCCGCGCGGCAAATCGAAGCCGGCGCCCAGCTCTTCGAAAGCAACTGCCGCTCCTGCCATGGTCCGCAGGGCAAGGGGATCGAGGGGGTTGCCCCTGCGATCAATGCACGCGACCTGTATGACGGCTCCCGGCTGCAACGGGTGGGCTACGCGGGGACCGTCGAAGACTATGTGCGCAGCGTGATCGCCGCCGGCCGGCCGATCCCCAGCGAGGGGACCAACTACCCGCAGCGCATGCCCACCTGGAGCCAGCGCTACGGCGGCCCCATGCGGGACGACCAGGTCGAATCGCTGGTGCGGTTTGTGATGAACTGGGAGGAGCAGGCTTTGGCTGAAGCGCCTGTCCCGACGCCGTCCGGGATCACCGGCGTCGGCACGGACATCACCGTGGCGCTGCCCGAAGGTGATCCAGACAACGGCGCCCAGCTGGTGGAAACGCTCGGCTGCACGGGCTGCCATGTTCTTTCCGCTACCGGTCCGACCTGGCAAGCTGAAGGCGATCTGCCGGCCATGGGCGCGCGGGGTGATCTACGTATCGGCCAGGCCGACTACACCGGCACCGCGCAGACAGCCGAGCAGTACCTCATCGAGTCGATTGTCCTCACCAATGTCTTTGTGGTCGAGGGCTTCCAGCCCAACATCATGCCCGCCAATTACGGTGACAGGATGACGGCGCAAGACCTGGCGGATGTGATCGCCTACCTGCTCACCCTCCGCTGAGATCGGCGGACAGGCAAGCAACGGATCCGCCGTCGCCTCTTCCCTGGAGGCGGCGGCGTTCTCCTTGGCGGGTTTAGCTTCTCAAAAATGGGGGAGGTTTGTCACTATGGCGCCTCCCAGCGGACTCTCTACAATCGGACGGAAGACGACGCGCGGGGAGGTTGGCTGATGCAAACGAGGCACCTCTGGATCGTCGGGCCGGTCTTGCTGCTGGCAGTGATGGCGCTCGCCGGCGCCGCCTCAGCGCAAGAGGGGGGAGACCCTGAGCGCGGCGGCGAACTTTATGTCGAAAACTGCGCGGTCTGCCACGGCATTGAGGGCGGCGGACGGATCGGGGCCGATCTTCAGAATTTCCCCGGCATTGATGTGAGCGCGGCACTGACCCAAACCATCGCTGCCGGGGTGCCCGGTTCCGTCATGCCGGCCTGGAGCGAGGCGAACGGCGGACCGCTCACATCCCAGGACATCGACGACATCGTCGCGTACATCTCCTCGGCCTTCGGCGGAACCGCGCCCATCGAGCCGCTTCCAACCTATGAGCCGGCGGTTATTCAGGGCACGCCCTTCGAGGCGGAGGGGGATCCCGTGGAAGGCAGCCTGCTCTACCAGGCGAACTGCGTCATGTGCCACGGCGAAACCGGGCAGGGGCGCTTTGGCCGTCCACTGGCGCAGGCCTGGGCAGCCAACGAGCCGGCGGCCTACATCCGCCAGGTCGTCAGCGAAGGCATCGATGGCACGACCATGCCGGCCTGGGCGCAAGCACGCGGCGGACCGCTCAGCGAGGAGGCCGTCGCCGATGTGACGACCTTTGTCCTCACGCTGGAGGCCTCCGCCCAGCCGGCCGAGCCGCCTGAGCCGGCGGAAGGGCCGTTGGGTCGGAGCACAAGCCTGATCCTGCTCGCGGCGGCAGCGCTGATCGTGGTCATCGTCGTGATTGTCTACTATCGCCGGGCCTGAATCGGAATGCGTCGAGTGCGAACGCTGCTGGCGATCTGCCTGTTCGTGGCCGGCTCAAGCATTGAGCCGCCTCCCGCGCTCGCGCAGGGACCTCCTCGAATCGAGCGACTCGATATCTCTTTCTGGCCGGAGTTCGATCGAGCTGCCGTCCTCGTGATCTACCGTGCCGAGCTTGCAGCGGACACCCAGCTGCCAACCATGGTCCGCGTGCCGATTCCTGCCGATGTTGGTGATCCGTTTGCAGTCGCCCGCCTCGGACCGGACGGCAACCTGCTCAACGCCAACTACACCCGCACGGTCGAGGAAAGCCGGGCCTGGATCGCAGTGGAGACAGACAGTCTTGTGGTCTGGGTCGAGTTCTACGCCGATCTGACAATCGAGGCCGACCTGCGGCGCTTTGAGTTTGACTGGCCGGGCGGCTTGGGCGTGACCCAGGGCATCTATGAGGTCCAGCAGCCGGCTTCCGCCGAGGGTCTGCAAATCACGCCTGCGCCGGAGACTCAGCGGGTGGGCGAGGACGGCCTGGTCTACTTCAGCGCGCCGCTGGAGGGGATCGGAGCCGGCGCCGGGCCGCTGATCAGCTTCAACTACCGCAACGAGTCCGGGACTCTTTCGGCCGATCTGTTCCAGGCGGCGCCGGCGCTCGGCCGGCCGGAACCGACCTTGGGCGACACCCCGCAGCTGGCCCGCCTGACTCCCTGGCTGATCGCCGGCGCGGTGGCCCTTGTGGTCGGTGCTGGCGGCTACCTGCTCATGAATCGGCGGCGTGCCCCAGCGCGCCGTCCGCAGCGGCGGCGGCGGCAGGCGAAGCCGGAGAGCGTTGACGCCGCCACCACCTTCTGTCACAACTGCGGCACGCCTGCCGGCGTCAGCGACCGGTTCTGCCGGAACTGCGGCACCCCCCTCCGCCGCTAGCCCAGCACGCTCCTTCTCCAGGCATCGCCCAAACCGGACTTGAAACCGATTCAGGCAGGATTAACGTCACTGTCCTGTGATATGGGCGTCAAGTACCCTCAAATCGGTCCATCCCTGACCGATGCTTTGTCGCGTCTTGGCTTCCTTCGGTTGAGGGTGGGAGGGCAGTCTTGCCTGGTTCCGAGAGCTTTGCGCTGATCTACTTCATCTACGGACTTGCCTTCTTCAGCATGGGGTTCGCCATCATTCTGGAGGTGGGAAGGGAGGCGGGGACGCGCCTCCATATCGCCTTGCGTCCATTGGCGGCGTTTGGCCTCCTGCACGGTGTTCATGAATGGATGGAGATGTTCCTCGTGCTCGAGCTGCTGCCGCTGCAGGATGTCGGCGGGTTGTTCTGGGAGGGTGCTCGGCTCGGGCTGCTGGCGTTCTCCTTCCTCTCTCTGACAGCCTTTGGGGCCTGGCTGCTTGCGCCAACTGAGGAACGGCGCCGGGCAGCATATCTGGTGCCGTTGATGCAGGCGGCCATCTGGGGCTTTGGACTCCTGGCGCTCCGTGGCCGATTTGTCCCGCAAGTCGATCTCTGGAACGCAGCCGATGTCTGGAGCCGCTATGTGCTGGGGGTCCCATCGGCGCTGCTGGCCAGCCTCGGCCTGATCGTTCAGCAGCGAGAGTTCCGCCGCGCCGGGCTTGCACAATTTGGACGTCACAGCCTGTGGGCCGCGGTGGCGTTCGCCTGGTACGGTCTGATCGGACAGGTCTTCACCCGGACCAGCTTGTTGGC
Organism: Anaerolineales bacterium; assembly: GCA_041624375.1. Classification (GTDB taxonomy): domain Bacteria; phylum Chloroflexota; class Anaerolineae; order Anaerolineales; family E44-bin32; genus JBFJVD01. Next base: position 12,685 of record JBFJVD010000017.1, on the reverse strand, counting down.
GCCGTCAACGATCATCAATCAGGAACTGTTCTTCAACGTTTTCGGCTTCCCGGTACAGCTCCTTCGGGCCGCCGCAGCGGTTGTCGCCGCCGTGTTCGTGATGCTCTTCCTGCGCTCATTCGAAGTGGCGACCCAGCAGCAGATTCAGGAGCTTCAGGACGAACGCCTAAGCGAGGCCCGGCGAAGAGAAACTTTGCGCAGCGAGCTTCTGCGCAGGGTGGTCAGCGCGCAGGAGGCGGAGCGGCAGCGGATCGCGCGCGAGCTACATGACGAATCCGGCCAATCGCTCACGGCGATCGGCCTCGGCCTGCGAGCCATTTCTCGGGGACTTGAGCGCGATCCGGCTCGGGCGCGCGCCCACCTGCAGGATCTGGAGACGATGGTCGACCGCTCGCTCACCGAGCTGCGTCGCATGATCTCCGACCTGCGGCCCTCGCAGCTCGACGATTTGGGGCTGTCGGCCGCGTTGCGCTGGTACGCCAGCAGCCTGCAGCAGCGTGCTAATATCCGGGTCGCTGTCGAGGTCCACGGCGAGCCTCACGAGCTCGGATCCGCGCTCAATATCGCACTCTACCGGATCGCACAGGAAGCGCTCACCAATGTTGTGCGGCACGCAGGCCAGTGCAATGTCTTGCTCTGTCTCGAGTTCGCCGATCAGGCGGTGACGCTGACCGTAGAGGATGACGGTAGCGGATTCGATGTACGGAAGATCCAGACGCCCGAGCGTCCGGCCTGGGGGCTTCTGGGCATCGAGGAGCGAGCGTCGCTGCTCAGCGGTCGCTTTGCTCTGGAATCGGCCCCCGGCCATGGAACCCGCGTCTCGGTCACCATCCCTTACCCGGCGCGGGAAATCCTGGGGAAGGTAGAGACCACTGATGAAATTGTTGCTGGTTGACGACCATCCGGTTGTGCGCTCTGGCCTGCGGATGCTCTTCGAAGGCGAGCCAGGGATCGAAATTGTGGGCGAAGCTGGAAGCGCCGAGGAGGCGCTCCGCGCCGTGCGCGAACTCAAGCCGGATGTGGTGTTGATGGATATTGGCATGCCCGACCGCTCAGGGATCGAAGTGGCGCGGGAAATCAAGCAGACCGAGACCGAGGTGGCGATCGTCGCACTGACGATCCATGAAGATGCCACCTATTTCTTCAAGATGCTTGACGCCGGCGCCAGCGGGTATGTGCCGAAGCGGGCGGCGCCCGAAGAGCTCCTGACCGCCGTGCAAGCAGCGGCGCGCGGTGAGGTGTATCTCTATCCATCGCTGGCAAAGCTGCTTGTGCGGGACTACCTGGATCACGGTCTGCCTGCGCAGCGGCTGCGAGGCATCGACGGGCTGACGGATCGTGAGCAGGAAGTGCTGCTGTACCTGGCGGATGGGGCCACAAACGCGGAGATTGGTGAGATCCTGTCCGTTAGCCCAAAGACGGTCGCCCGTCACCGGGAAAACATCATGCGCAAGCTCAACCTGCACTCACGGACCGAACTGGTGAAATACGCCATCCGAAAGGGAATCATCGAACCCTAGGCAGTGGGAACCCCCTCCGGCGAGCGGCCCGGGTGAGTCCCGGGCCGTTTTGATTCGCTCCGCTGGGTCGTTTGCCCCATGAGCAGCATGGGTTGTCCGCCCCATGCTGCTTCTTCATCCCCAGGTAACCCGGTCCATGGAATGGGTTGGGCGACCCAGCCGAAAAATCGGTTCATGAGCGGATTGTTTTGACCCATGGCTCCGCATAGGCTGGAAGTGGAAACAAGAGGCGGCGGAGGTGTGAGATGGATGGAGCACTGATTATTCTTCTGATGGTCGCCGCCCGCGTCCTCCTGCCGCTGGGGGCGCTTCTGATGATCGGGTCCCGCCTGGATCGCCGGGCCCAGAAGCAGCTGCGGTCGTGATGGAGGTGCTTACTACGCTTCTTGGCGTTGGGCTGCGCTTCGGCCTTCCGGTCGCGGTGACAGCACTCGCCGCCTATCTACTCCTCCGGCTCGATGCACGCTGGCAGGCCGAAGCCGAGGCTGAGCGTATGCTGCCGTCAGCGCTCGCACCCTGGCCCCCGTGCTGGAAGCAGCGGGACTGCTCACCGGCCCGCCGCCGCAATTGCCCCGCATACCACAATCCTGAAACTCCCTGCTGGCAGCACTTTCGCGATGCGCGCGGCTGGCTGCCACAGGCGTGCCTGGTTTGTGATGTCTTCCGTCGGTCGCCGGCGCTAGGGCCGGCCTGATGAACTGCAAGGGGTGATGAAGATGAAATCCCTCCTGCTCCGTCGAGGCCTGATGGGCATAGCGTTTGCCCTGCCGCTCATGTTCATAACCGTTGCCATCAGCAGTGCGCAACCCCGCGATTGGGGGCCACATACCCAGGCCCCTGACTGCACGGCATGTCATACGGAATTCGTATCCGCTTGGCGGGCCAGCGCCCACGCCGACGCAGCCCAGACGGCGGCATTCCTCGAGGCCTGGACCGGCCAGCGTGAGCCAGCCATGTGCCTCGGTTGTCATGCGACCGAGTACGAAACGCAAAACGGAGAGGTCTACGCTTCCGGGATCGAGTGCGCCAGCTGTCACCAACCGGTCAATGAGGCCCATCCGATAGAGCCGATGCCGGTCGAGCGCTCGCCGGACCTATGTGGTGAGTGCCATCAGGAGACACACTTCGCCTGGAGCGTCAGCCCACACAGCATCGCCTGCATCGATTGTCACGATCCGCATGGCACCAGCCTGAAAGCCGCCGACGCCTCGGCTCTGTGCACCGGTTGCCACCGCGAACCCGAGTTGACCGAGGGCCAGATCCATCCCGTTCATACAGCTGAAGGACTGACATGCGCCGACTGTCATCTCGGGGTGCTCGAAGAGCATCCGACCGAGGCGCATGCTGGACGGGACCACAGCTTCCATGTCCAGCTGACGACCTGCACCGACTGCCATGAATCTTCCTATCATGCAGCGCTGGACAACGGCCAGGTGCAGCCACCGGAACCTCCGTTTTCGATGGGCGGGTCCGAATCCGGCCTGCTGCAGGATACGCCGAGCCCGGCCAGTCCCTTCGGCTATGCCCTGCTCTCGGGCCTGGTTGGCATGGCCGCGGGAATGATCCTGGCGCCGTGGCTTGAGGGCTGGTACCGGCGCCTACGCGAATCCAGCGATGCGTGAGGGGATGTCATGACTGAGGTCAAACTGAATCGGCGCAGTTTCCTGAAGGCGGCCGGCACAGCCGTTGCGGTCGCCGGCGGGCTGAAGCTCACGAGGATTCCAAGGCGGCCTGCAGGCGAGCGCCCGGATGGAAAACACCGCTGGGCGATGGTGATCGACCTGGCGCGCTGCACAGGCTGCGGCTACTGCACGTTCGCGTGCGCCGCGCACAACGACGTGCCACCGTCCATTGCCTGGAACCGGCTGATCCAGATTGAAGACGGAGACGGGCGCCCGACATTTCTGCCGCGCCCATGCATGCATTGCGAGGAGGCGCCCTGCACGCAAGTCTGTCCAGTTGGCGCGACTTTCCAAAGAGACGATGGCATCGTGATGATGGATTACGACCGCTGCATCGGTTGTCGCTACTGCGAGATCGCTTGCCCATACTTCGCCCGAGCCTTCAACTGGGAGGCGTTCAACGGGGAGAACCCGGCCGTCCCCACCTGGGGGCAGCCGGAGGTGCCGCGCCGACCGCGTGGTGTGGTCGAGAAGTGCACCTTCTGCGTGCAGCGGATCGACCGCGGACTGGAGAACAGCCTGACGCCGGGGGTCGATGAGGCTGCCACCCCGGCCTGTGTTGTCGCCTGCCCGGTTGGGGCTCGTTTCTTCGGCGACCTGAACGATCCTGAGTCGACCGTCAGCCGGCTGCTGGCGGCTAACCCGAGCTTCCGGCTCCGCGAGGATCTGGGAACCGCTCCCAGGGTCTATTACCTGCCCCGAGAGCGCAAGGAGGTGCCGGTATCATGATGCGGCTGCTTGCCTACCGCCCGAATCGTTATCACCTTTGGCTTGGCGTGCTTCTGTCCTTCATTGTCGCCGGTCTGGTGGCGGCGGCGATCATCTTCACGCGCGGCCTGGTGGTTACCAACCTCACCGATCTCGTCCCCTGGGGGCTCTGGATCACGATCGATCTCTCCGCGATCGGCCTGAGCGCCGGTGCATTCCTGCTCTCCGCAGGGGTCTACCTGCTCGGCCTGAAGCAGTTCCGCCCACTGGCACGGACAGCCGTATATGTCGGACTGATCGGCTACACGATGGCGGTGATGACCTTGCTGCTGGATATTGGCCGCCCGGAACGGTTCTGGCACGCACTGGTCTTCTGGAACACCCACTCGGTGCTGTGGGAAGTTACGATGTGTGTCACTCTGTACCTGCTGGTGCTCACCGTGGAAGTCGCGCCCATCGTGGGAGAAGCCGAATGGTTCCGCCGCAGCTGGCCGCGTCCGGCGGAGATCCTGGCTGGGGCCCACAAGGCGGCTCCGGCGCTGGCGGTGATTGGCCTGGTGCTTTCCTTGCTGCACCAATCCTCGCTCGGTGCGACCTACGCCGTGGTGAAGGCACGCCCGATCTGGTTCCATCCAGGGCTGTCTATCCTGTTCATTGTTTCGGCGATGGCCGCCGGCCCGGCGATGACGCTCCTCGTCACGCTGATCGCTGCACGGCTGAGCCAGAAGGCATCGGTCAAACCGTCCCACGTGGATTCGCTTTCCCGCTTCATCGGCTGGACCCTGGTCGCCTATTTATATTTGCGCTTCTGGGATGTCCTGGCCACAACCTATACCTATGATCCGGGACGAACAGAAAGCCTGAATCTGCTGCTGCGTGGGCCGCTGGCATTCAATTTCTGGGTGGCTGAGATGCTGCTCGGGATCATCGTGCCGATGGTTGTCCTGCTGCACCCGAGTCTTCGGCGCAACCGGCCACTGCACCTGTTTGCACTTGCATTGATCGTTGCCGGGCTGGTGGCCTATCGCTGGGACACCAACCTTGTCGGCCAGCTGGCGGTGCTAAGCTACCTGCCGAATGAGACCGTCGTCCGCTACACGACCTACATCCCCTCGCTGATCGAATGGATCGCGGGCGCCGGTGTGATCGCCTTTGGCATCCTGGCGGTTACGCTCGGAATCCGGCACCTCAACGTGGTGGATCACGGTGCGGAAGTTCGCCAGCTCCTGACCGCTGCCGCTGATTGATCGCAATCCTCCTCTCCTTTCCGCGGTCCCTGGAGAATTGCAGCCCGGGTGGCACGCCCGGGCTGCAGCCTTCTTCAGGGTCGGTTGTCCCCAGTCAATTGGGTGCGACTGACCCTGCACACAAAGTGACCTCTGGCTGAGAATGCTGTTGAAGCCAACGTTCGAGGTCCCTGGAAAGGGGCTCATCAGGAGGAAGATCATGGCAATGCTTAAGACCCACTCCGGGCGTATCATCCAGGATCCGCCGCTGGCCGCCAAGCTGTTCAGCGATCCGCGTGCGGCCTGGCTCTGGCTCATCCCGCGCCTGTACATCGGCTACAAGTGGATCGACGCCTCGCTCCACAAGGTCGGCAATCCGGCCTGGACGGAGACGGGCGATGCGCTGAAAGGCTTCTGGACCTTCGCCGTTTCGATCCCGGAGACCGGCCGGCCCCCCATCGCGTTTGACTGGTACCGGGGCTTCATCCAGGGCCTACTTGATGCCCAGGCCTACACCTGGTTTGCCAAGCTGGTGGCCTACGGCGAACTGCTGGTGGGCATCGCCCTCGTCCTGGGCGCTTTCACCGGGATCGCCGCCTTCTTCGGCGCCTTCATGAACTGGAATTTCATGATGGCCGGCGCGGCCAGCACCAACCCGGTGCTGTTCCTGATCGCCATCGGACTGATCCTGGCCTGGAAGGTGGCTGGGTATGTCGGGCTGGACTATGTCCTGCTCCCGCTCGTCGGCACCCCCTGGAGCCGGCCTGAGACAGTGCGGCAGGTGACGCCGGAGGCTCAACCCACGCCGGCTGGCGACTGACGCCCGGATCCCTCAAGATAAGTGACGATCGCAGCAGGGCGATGAGGAAACTCATCGCCCTGCTCTTCTTAACCTCGCGCGGCTTGCAGCGCCGCTTATTCTTCCCGGCCCAGTCGATCAAACAGGTGATTGCGCACGGCGTAGGTGGCCAGCTCAACGCGGTTACTCAGATGGAGCTTCTCCAGCATCGAGCTGACGTAGTTGCGGACGGTCTTCTCACTCAGGTTCAGGATCTTCCCGATCTCCGCGTTGCTCTTGCCACGCGCCAGCTCGACCAGGACGTCGAGCTCACGATCCGAGAGGTCGCGAAACGAATCTTCTTCGGCTTCCCGCTCGAGTTTACGGACGCGTGAGAGCAGCCGGGCCGTGGTCGAGGGGTCAAGCAGCGCCTCGCCGCGGGCGGCGGCGCGTACCGCGCGCAGAAGTTCCTCGTTACCGAGCTGCTTGAGCACGTAGCCGGCGGCGCCGGCCCGGATAGCACGAACCACCAGCTCGTCGTCGGCGAATGAAGTCAGCATCACCACCTGGGTCTCCGGGTACGCTTCCTTCACCGCGCGGGCGGCTTCGATTCCGCCGTCGCCTGGAATGCGCACATCCATCAGCACGACGTCGGGGCGGTGGGCTTCGACCTCGCGCAGCGCCCCTTCCGTGGTCCCCGCTTCGCCAACCACTTCAATATCCGCTTGGTCGTTGAGCAGGGTCATCAGCCCGAGGCGGACCACTTCATGATCGTCGACCAGGACGACCCGGGTGCGGCTCATTGGTCGTTCTCCCAGGGAGCGGTGAGCCGGACAACGGTACCGCCCTCTGGCGCCGCTGTGACTTCCAGTACGCCGTTGAGCAAACGCGCCCGATCCCGCATGTTGCGCAGGCCGTAACCCGCCTCGTGTTTGGGGGGCATCCCGACGCCGTTGTCCCGGAGGACGAGTTCCAGCGAGCCATCCGATTTTGTTGCTCGAATTGTGACACGCGTCGCCTGTGCGTGGCGCAGGACGTTGGAGAGTGCTTCCTGGGCGATGGCCAGTACGTGTCCTGCCGAATCAGGCGCGAAGTCCTCGCCCGGCGGCAAAGCCAGGCTCAGTTCGACATCGACCAGTGAGGTGTAGCGGTCATCGGCAGCCAGCGCCTGCAGGTGCTCGGCCAGATCGATCTTCTCGACGCCGCCGCTGAGCTCGGTCAGGTGCCGGCGCAGGTCGCTGATGGCGTCGTTCATCACGCCCATGGCGCGATCGAGACGGTCCGACAGGATGGAGTCGGCCGCCTGGTCACGGGCGGCTTGCACCAGCAGGCCAGCGGTGTACACCTTCTGGATGGCGCCATCGTGCAGCTCACGCGCCAGCCGTTCGCGCTCCGCGGCCAGAAGCTGCTGCTGCTCCATCGAGTCGATCCTTCGGACGATCTCCAGGTCGAAGATCTCGAGCGCCCGGATGATGGCAATCGCCAGCGCGAGACCGAGGATAGAGCGGAAGACCATCGGCGGGACAATCAAAACCTGCTCGAAGGTGTGGTTGTTGATGACGTTGCCCGGAAAGACCGGGATGGCAGGTGGGATCAACCCACCGAGGACGGCGTAGCCAAAGAGCAGCAGGCCGGCGGTTTGCAGCGTGCGGACGATGTGCGGGGCGTTGAACGGCTCGATTCGTTCGAGCGTATGGCGGCGCAGCGCATAAGCGGCCACAAGGCCGGCCGGGAAGCCGATGAAATAGCGAGCCGCCGCGTCGGCCAGCCGGATCCATGACTCGCGCGGCGGGCAACAGACCGGCAGCAGGAAGAAACTGACGAAGATCCAGCTGGCGAGCAGCGTGGCTGGGATCACATGAAGCTCGCGGCTCACGCCAAGCGGCTGCAGCAGCCGGACGCCAAAGACGAACAGCGCTGCGAACGAGATCGCCAGCAGGAGAAGGCGCAGGTTGATCAACCAGCCGACCACGACGTCGCTTAAGTACGCTGCCTGGATCGGCACGAAGTAGTCCCCCCATTCGTGGAATCCATGGGTGAAGCCAAAGACCGAAAGCCAGGTCAGACTGCGGGACAGCTCAAGGCGCGAGAAGACCCGCGACTGCAGCGCAATCGCCAGCCCGAGAACGAAGAAGGTCAGGCCGTAGAGGAAGAAGACCAGATCCCGGTTGAGTTCGAAGAATGTCCGCAGCACCTCGACCATTGCAGGCTGATTCTAGCACCTCCCGAGTGGTGAGCGGAAGGAAGGTGAGAACGTGAGGCCAGCTGCCATGGTTACCCACGCGCCATGTAGTGCAGCTTCGTAACGTTTTCCGGACGGCCGGATGCTACCTTGAAAGCGGCAGTCGGCCCGGACGGCCCGCCCGTCTGCTGTGAGGGCGGCGGGGCGGCTGTCCTGATCCGTTCCCCCGGCGTGGCTTCCACGCTGCGTCCGGGCCAGGCGAGGGCTCAGCCCTGGGCTGGGAGGAGGTGCCAGAAAAGACCTGTGTTCAGGCTGGGGACAGAAAGCGAGCACAGCTGAGAGAGGCATTGCCACGTGCAGCTGTCGCTGCTCTCATCGTGAGAAGGAGAGGTGCCATGCGTTCATGGCTCAAATGGATCGGAATCGTGCTGGGTGTCATCGTCGGGCTGCTGCTGATCGCGGTGGTTGTGGTGAGCGCCATGGGCGCCAGCCGGCTTGCGAAGACGCACGATATCGAGCTGGAGGAAATCGTCCTGCCAACCGATGAAGACTCTTTGGCGCGCGGCGGCTACCTGGCGCAGCTCATCTGCACCGAATGTCACGGCGTCGACCTGAGTGGGGAGGGCTTCATAGAGGAAGACGGGATCGCCACCGTCTACTCGGCCAACCTCACCCCAGGGGAGGGCGGCATCAGCGATCAAACCGATGCTGAAGTCCTGCGCGCCATCCGCCATGGGGTTGACCACGAAGGGCGGCAGCTGGTGGTGATGCCGGCAGAGATCTTTATCCACTGGAGTGAGGAAGATCTAGCGGCCACCATCGCCTACCTGCGTACGCTGCCGCCCGTCGATGCAGTTCACCCGGAGCCGGAGCTCGGCTTGATGGGGCGGATCCTGATGGGCGCCGACATGTTTGGGGCGATCTTCCCGGCGGAGTACATCGATCACAACCTGCCGTACCCTGATATGCCCGAAGTGAGCGCCAACCCGGCCTATGGGGCCTACCTGTCGCGGGCGGTGGCCTGCACGCTCTGCCACGGGCCCGAGCTTGCTGGTGAGAGTGAGCCGCCACCGAACATGCCGCCCGACATGGAGTTTCCCGGCGCGCCCAATCTCACCAGCGCCGGCGAGCTGGCCACTTGGACGGAAGAGGAGTTCATGACGGCTGTGCGGACCGGGGTGACGCCTTCCGGGCGTGAGCTCAACGAGATCATGGCGTTCGAGCTCTATGCCAAGCTGTCGGACACGGATCTGAAGGCGCTCTGGGCTTATGTCCAGTCGCTGCCTTAGAACCTGAGACGGGCTCGCACGGACTCGAGTTCGCCGCTAAGGCTCCAGCTCGATCCTTTCAGCGACCCTAAAAGGCCGACCTCCCGGCGTGCGCCGGGAGGTCGGTTGCAGGATGCGGGTCGTATTCGAGTTTCGTTCTTACGGGCGGGTCATCCCGCTCACACTGACTCCCATATCCCTCAGCGTGTCGTACAGGATCTGAAGGATGTACTTCCCGTTGTGGGCGAAGTTGCCCGGATCCTTGGCCACCCACTGATAGTTGAAGGCAGCGCGCAGCATGCGAGGCGTCCAGGATGCGAAGCGGTTCCCAAAGTTCGCCTCGTCCGGATCCGCTACCCCGTCCTCGTTCAAGTCGTTGAAGAAGTAGGGGTAGGCGTGTGAGTCGTAGACGACGGCGGCCCCGACCGTATCTTCCGCGTAGGCGTAGATCGCTTCGAGCAGCATCTCATCCATCGTGGCGATCTCTTCCTTGATGCCCTCCTCCGCGTCACCGTCACCGTCGTAGTCCACGCCCTGCGAGTTGGGCCCGCGGATCGTGGCCAGCGACTCCACATCGGTGGCGCTGGGGTGACAGCCGCTGCAGGCCTGGACCTGCACGGTGAGCCCGTGCGGGTCGTGGCACTGGATGCACATGTTGAAGCCATCCACATGCAGGTTGCGGCCGCGGTAGGTCTGACCGTCGTACTGGTAGGCGCCCATCGCATCGTCGCCGAACAGAGTCGCGCCGGCCGCGAAGTAGTGCGGGTTGCGGAAGCTCAGCGCCTCAGAGACGGTGTCGTCCCCAACGCCGGCGTTCGCAATCGCATTGTCTACATCGAGCTTGGATTGGCGCCCCTGGTGGCAGACCATACACAGGTTGGCGTCCAGGTTTTCGAACGCGCCGACCTTGCCGCTCGGGAAGGTGACTTCTTCGACGACGTAGCGGGTGAATTCACTCACCGAGTCGTGACAGGTGACGCATTCGAACCCGTTGGCCAGCGGCTGGTTGATGGTGACGCCCTGGGTGATGAAGAGCGGCAGGCCGGCCGCGCTGTGGCAGCGGCTGCAGCTTGCGGACACCTCACCATCCTCGTCCCAGTGGCGGAAGGCTTCCTCCGAGCCGGCGAAGTGCCCGGCGTCGTTACGGAAGGTTCCCTCCATGCTTACCGGCGTCGAGAGGGCCGAGTTCAGGTCCTCAATCGAGTCGGTCATCAGCTGCAGGATGTACTTGCCGCCATGGGCGAAGGCGCCCGGATCCTTCAGGGAGACCTGGTAGTTGTAAGCCGCCCTGAGCAGCCTGGGCGTCCAGGCGTTGTACTGGTTCGGGAACGAGGCCTCTTCCCCGCTCACCATACCATCCTCGTCGGTGTCGATGAAGAAGTAGGGATAGGCTGCACTGTCGTAGACAACGGGCGTTCCGGTGACCTCATTCCCATAGGCCTGGATGGCCATCAACAGCTTCTCGCGCACGCCCTCCAGCTCGTAGTAGATGCCTTCCTGCAGGTCGCCATCGCCGTCATAGTCGACAAGCGAGCCCGCCATGCGGACATCGCGGAGATCTTCGACAGCGGTGACGTTGGTGTGGCAGACACTGCACTGCTCGATCCTGAGTTCAAGCGTGTGCGGATCGTGGCATTCGATGCAGCTGTTGAACGGCTCGACATGGGCGAAGTTCGCCTCATAGGTCTTGCCGTCGTACTCGTAGCCGCCCTTGGCAAACGTGCCGTACTTGGTGGCAGCGGCAGCGAAGTAGTGAATGTTGATAAAGCGCAGGTCTTCGCTGACCTCGTCGTCATCCACCCCCGCCTCGGTGATGGCATCGTTCACGGTGAAGGTGGAGGCTCGCCCTTGATGGCACTGCATGCAGCGGGCCTCGTCGCCGAGATCGGTGATCTCGATGCCCGACGGCATGACCACGCTGGTCAGTGTCAGCGTGACTTCGTTGTGGCAGGCCGTGCAGCTGATGACAGTGCCGATCGGTGCGGCGTTTTCCACCGATCCAAAGGCAGTTCCATCCAGGCCGATAAAGTCCTGGAAACCGGGCGTGCTGTGGCACTTGGCACAGCTCGGCGGGATCTCCTGCGGATCGTCCTCGTTCCAGTGGTTAAAGGCTTGCGCCGATGCGTCAGCATGCGGTGAGGCTTCCCAGAGTGCAAGGAACGGGACATCAACCGCAGCTTCGCCGCCCTCCTGTGGAACAGGGACTTCCACCGTCTCCCGGATGATCATCGGCGTGGGCGTTTCTGACGGCCCGCAGGCTGCGAGGAGGAGCACCAACCCCAGGAAGACAATGAGCAAGGATCTTTTCACCATAGACATTCTCCTCCGTAGGCTCAGAGATCGAATTTCGAGTCTACGACTGAAAGGATTCCGGTTGGGTCAGGACATGAGTTTCGAATAAGTGCACCTCCTGAGCTCTAGCCGTTGACCCTATGGTCATCCTTGGATTCAAGGATGAGGTCAAGCAGGTCCTCCATCTTTCCAGCACGACGGTACTCGCCGGTCAGGATCTGAAGGTCCTCCTGCTGGGAATCGAGCAGGATCACTCGCAGGTCGGGGACGGTCCGGAGCAAATCTTGTATAGGCAACGACTTGCGCAGCTCGGGATCCTGGGCATCGAGAATGGCCGCCGCAGGCTTGAACTCCCGGAGCATGTGCAATACGTCGCCTGTGGCCGGGTCGATGACTCTGATTTCGACATCGCGGGCGTGCTGCCGCATGCGGCTGGCTGCGCCGTCGGCAAAGAGAGAATGACCCGTCAGAATGACGACCCGAATCTTGCTCATGCATGAGTTGCCGTTCAGTCCCAACCCGTTACTTGTGAAGGATAGATCAATCTCGGTGCGACTGACAGCCTCGGAGGTAGGGGTTTTGGAGACGCGTTTGGGTGGGGGATTCCAGGCCTGAACCTACCCTTAAGGGTAGGAATGGTTTGGATGCGAGGTCAGTCTGGAAACGATTTTGACTGCGGAGCAATGAGGCCGGCGCGGATGGCTTGCGCGACAGCTTCTGTTCGATTGTGGACGTCGAGCTTGGAGAGGATGTTTTTCATATGGTACTTGACTGTGTTTTCACTGATCGACAGCTCCTGAGCGATGGCCTTGTTCGGCAGTCCGTCCGCAACTAGCCCGAGGAGCTCCAGCTCGCGAGCTGTCAAGTAGGTGGCTGACGATCGAGAGTCGCTCGCCGATCCCGACATGAGTCGCAATAGGCGGGCGGCTGTCCGGCGGGTGAGGGGAGCTTCACCGGCCTTGATCCCTTCGAGAAGGCTGAGGAATTCGTCTGAATCCAGGCTCTTAAGCAAGTAGCCGCTGGCGCCTG
>JBFJVD010000016.1:0-25726 GCA_041624375.1 Anaerolineales bacterium | reverse complement strand
GACAAGTTCGCCGGTATCCGCAGACAGGGCATAGAGCCGGTGGTCTTCGGAAGCCAGGAAGATCACTCCATCCTCGGCTGCCGGCCGGGTTGGGACACCGCCTTCCGAAGCGAATTTCCATAGGAATTCGCCGGACTTCTTGTCGATGGCATACAGGTTGTTGTCGTAGCTGCCGATGTAGACGACGTCATTGTAGACCAGGGGCGTACCCCGGATCTCATCTTCGCACTCGAAGGACCACAAAGCTTCCACATCGCTGCTGGTTCGGATTGCGGTCGCCGGCTTACCCGCAGCCAGCAGGCCGGTCTTCTTGGCGGCCGCCAGCAGCGCGTTCTTCATGGCCAGCGCGCTCGGGAAGCGGTCCTTGGGATCGTATTGGAGCGCGGCATTTACCACGGCCTCGATCTCTGGAGAGGTCTTCGGGTTGATTTCGCGGATGGGCCGCTCAGAAAAGGAGAAAGGAGCTTCGGCTCGCGGATCCCTGCGCGTGAGCAGGTGATGCAGGGTGGCGCCAAGCGCATAGATGTCGCCGGCCGGGGATGCCTCCCCCCGATATTGCTCCGGGGGCGAGTAGCCTTCCGTGCCGATCATGGTGCCCTTTTCCCCCGGCTGAAAGACGCGCGCAATGCCGAAGTCGATCAGTCGGATCAGGTCGTGCTGGTCGACCATCACGTTCGAGGGCTTCATGTCGCGGAAGATGATCGGCTGCGGCTGATGATTGTGCAGGTAGCTCAGCACATCGCAGAGCTGGATCGCCCAATTGATGATCTGCTCTTCCGATAGCGGTTCATCCTCTTCGCGCAGGATCGCTTCGAGATCGCGTCCTTCGATGAACTCCATCACCAGATAGGAGCTACTTTCATGGGTAAAGTAGTCGTAAATTCGTGGAATCGCCGGATGGCTGAGCGTCGCCAGCAGATCGGCCTCGCGCTCGAAGTTGCGGACAACCATTTCGTACATGGTGGGGTCGGCGGCCATGTTGATCATCTCTTTGACCGCCACCAGCTTGGTTACATTGGGGAAGTGAAGATCACGACCTTTATAGACCGACCCCATGCCGCCGGTACCGAGGGTCCCCAGGATGAGGTATCGATCCTGGAGGGTCACACCGGGCTGGAGTTGGCCCAGCTGACTGGTTTCGTTGGACCGCTCTTCCAGCGTTTTTGTGGTTCTCCGCATAGCTCCGTCCCGAAAGTTGTACGATTATAGCACGCAGGGAATCGCGTGCAAGAAACGGACCCTCTCCATAGTGTCCGTTGGCGCCGGCGTGCAGCGCCTTACATTTCCCTTACGTTGAAGCGGCTAGAGATCTCGTTGGAGCAGCTGATCGGCGAGTGCCAGCAGCTCGGCGGCCGCGTCGGGTGATGGATCAGCGCGCTCTAGCGCCGCTAACGCCGCGGCAGTGTGACCTTCCGCCAGGTCCTGCGCATGCGCGCGCGCGCCAATTGCATCCAGGCTGTCAGTGAGCTCAGGCACCGAGACATCAGGCTCTGACTGCCCCCAGCGGCGGCGGAACTCATCCGAGCGCCTCAGGCCGTAGGTGATGGGAAGCGTCTTCTTGCGCCGTATTAGGTCGTCGCCAGCCGGCTTCCCGGTCCGTTCCGGGGACCCCCAGATTCCGAGGATGTCATCCAAAATTTGAAAAGCCATGCCTAGATGGCTGCCGAAGTCCTTATAGGCTGCGATGATCTCTGGTTGTGCCTCTGCGATTCTCGCGCCAACTTCCGTACAGGCCGCCAGCAAGGCCGATGTCTTGCCGCGCACCATTCGTAGGTAGCTATCCTCGGACACGGCCTCACGCCGCTCGAAGTCCAGGTCGAGGTACTGCCCCACAGTGAGCTCCAGGCAGGCGAGGTCGATCACGCGCTGTGCCTCAAGCGTGATTGCGGCTGGAATCCCGTGCTCAACAAGACGGTGGCTCGCCAGGCGTGCCAGCGCAAAGAGGGCATCCCCCGCGTTGATTCCCTGAGCGACTCCCCAGTGCGTCCAGAGTGCAGGACGCCCACGCCGGGTGTCGCTTTCGTCCTGGATGTCGTCATGAACCAGGGAGAAGTTGTGAACCAGCTCGATGGCACTTGCCGCGGGCAGGGCGCTTCGCCATTTCCCGCCGGCTGCCTCACAGGCCAGAACGACCAGGAGGGGCCGAATTCGCTTGCCGACCTGTTTGCTGTCTCCGCTGCTCCATCCCAGGTGATATGAGAGCATCTCAGCGAGTTCCGGGGGCATGTTGGGGGCATGTAGCTCGAAAGCCTGTCGAAGATCCATCTCGATCGGCTCAAGCCGCTCGGCGGCAATCGGCAGCGCAGAAGTGAAATCGCTCATCCGGCCTCCTGGAATTTCGCTTGCCGCAAAGCTCCCAGATCGCCGCTGCCAGTGGCGAACATGGAAATACGGATCTCGTCTCGGACATGCCGGATGGCCTCTACAGCCGCCTCGACGGATTGCGAGGCTGCTTTAAGGAAGGGTGAGGCCATGCCACCGACGTCTGCGCCGAGTGCAATGCACTTGGCGATGTCGATCCCGCTACGGAGCCCGCCGGAGGCGATCAAAGGGAGATTGGGGTAAGTCTTGCGCAGCTTGACAATCGCATCCGCTGTGGGGATGCCCCAATCCACGAACGCTGCCGCCAATCTGGCCTGCCGCTCACTTCGCGCTCGATACATTTCAACTTGCGACCAGGAGGTCCCGCCAGCTCCGGCTACATCGATGGCCTGGATGCCGGCGTCGATCAATCGCTGTGCAGCGGAAGTCGAGATCCCCCATCCAACTTCCTTGGCGATCACCGGCACTTCGAGATCCCGGCAGACTCTTTCGATCTTGCCCAGCAGTCCGGAGAAGTCAACATCACCTTCGGGCTGAAGCGCCTCCTGGAGAGCGTTGAAGTGCAGGTAGAGCGCATCGGCCTCGATCATCTCGACTGCTTTTCGGCATTCCTCGGCGCCATAGCCATAGTTGAGCTGAACCGCGCCGAGATTCGCGAAGAGGAGAATATCGGGAGCAAACGGACGTACTTGAAACGTCTTCGCCAGGGAGGGATCCTCGATCGCGGCGCGTTGCGACCCCAAGCCCATGGCAACTCGCTCCTGCTGAGCGGCCAGAGCCAACGCGCGATTGATGCGCGCGGCCTGTTCCGTTCCACCCGTCATCGAGGAGATAAGGATCGGGGCGCGCAGCTCCCTTCCCAGAAACTGAAGATCGGTCTGAATTTCTCGGAGATCCAGCTCCGGCACTGCGTCGTGGATAAAGTGCAGCTTCTCGAGGCCGGTCGTGAGTCCGGAGGCGACATCCTGCTCGAGATTGACCCGGATGTGGTCGGCCTTGCGCTCCGGGGTGCCCGTAACTTCACTCATGATCGGGTGTTCCTACGTGTGGGTGACGGGCCATCTTATCAACGCAAGTCATCGAATGTCAATCTTGCGCTTGACATTCAGATCATTCTACAATCAAAATCGGAGTAGGATGCACTGAGGAGGCAGCACATGTCGGATGATACCTACAAGCAGGTCCAGGAAATCATCGTCGATCTTCTTGGCGTCGAAGAGGGAGAGGTGACCCGAACGGCCAAGTTCCGCGAAGATCTTGAAGCGGACTCACTCGATCTGGTGGAACTCATCATGGCCTTCGAGGAGCGGTTTGGCGGCGAAATCTCGGACGAGGATGCGCAGAAGATCACGACCGTCGGGGAAGCCGTCGACTACATCGATCAGAACCTGCAGCCTTCCTGAGCGGAAACCCCTAATCGAAAAGCAGACGGGCCGGCCAGCGCCGGCCCGTTTATGGTGATTCCTTGCTGGAACTGGATGGCTTCTTCTTGGCGGAGGATTTTCGGGGGCGCGCCCTCTTCTGCTTGGAGCCCTTCGACCTGGAAAGGCGGCTGGCGAGCTCCTGAACTTCTTCCTGCTCTCGTTCCTGGTCCTCATAGAACGACTGCAGGTGATCAGATCGACGCAGCCGCAGCGCCATGGTCGCCACCTTCTGGACATCTTCAGGCGCTACAGCCTCTCGACCATCCGCTACCGCGTGCGCTTTGGCAGCCTCGAACAACGTGATCTCCGCCCGCAGTGAGTCCACACCCAATTCTCGGACGAGCTCGAGGCCCAATGTCTCTGCTTCTGTCGAGAGGTTGACTTCGGGGAGACGCTTACGGGCCTCGAGCAATTCCTCCCGGGCCATATGGGTGCTGTGGCTGTAGTCCAGGATCACGCTGCGGGGGCTGTTGCGAAAGGAGACGGCCCGCCGGTAGGCTTCAAGGCGCTGCTCAGGATCATCCAGGCCTCGAACAATGACACGGAGGCCGAATCGGTCGATGATCTGAGGGCGCAGATGTCCCTCCTCGGGATTCATTGAGCCGACAAGAATGAAGCGGGATCGATAGGTCGCCGACAATGCGCCGCGGTTCACTGTGAATGATCCCTGTGCAGCGGCATCGAGGATCGAATCGACGATCTCGTTTGGGAGCAAATTGACTTCGTCGACGTAGAGCAGATTCTGATCGGCGCGGGCAAGGATGCCGCGCTGGATGTGCAGCCGTTGGTGAACGGCGGCGCGTTCGTCGAGGCCACCGACGACGTCGGGAAGCTCCGAATTCAGGGGCAGCTCAACCAGACGCACTGGGTCTGTGTAGGTCAGGGGGTCGCCCTCGGCGTAGCGGCGGGCGCAGTCGGGGCAAACGGCATCGATTCCCCCGACCTCGATTTCCTCGGGCAGACAGCCATAGTTGCAGCGGCTTCGCTCCACATCGGGGAGCAAGTCGGTCAGGCTTCTCACCGCGGTTGTCTTGCCTGTGCCGCGAGTACCGATCAACAGCGCCCCGCCAATCTGCGGGTTGATCAGTGAAAGGAGGAGAGCCAATTTCATTTCTTCCTGGCCGACAATGGCCAGGAAGGGGAATGGCAAATGCTCCGCAAGGCCCAGATCTTCAGGTGGCAGCGCGTCAAGGAACCGTTTCGAGCTTGCTCGCTGCAGGAGTTCGGTAAGCGACTGAACCGCCTCCGTCACGGGCTGAATTCCTGGAGCTCGGACTGGCGCTGGGTGAGACGGTAGGATTGGCGCGCGCTGCCAGCTTCCATCCTGCGGCGTTCAGCTTCGGTCTCGGCGATCAGCGGGGGTACAGCCTTGGGTCGGTCGTGCGCATCGAGCGCCACATAGACGAAGTATGCGGAGTTCGTCTGCGTCCGCACACCCGTCACAGGGTTCTCGGCGGTAACCTGCACCCTCGCCTCCAAGGAGGTGCGGCCGACGTAACTTACCTCGGCCTCCAGAGTGACCAGATCCCCGACCCGAATGGGTTCATGGAAACTCATGTTGTCAATCGCGACCGTGACCACTCGGGACTGAGCGTGGCGCATCGCGGCCAGAGCCCCGGCTTCATCCGCCAGTTTCATGATCCACCCACCGTGCACATCACCCCGGACGTTGGCATGGTTCGGGTTCATGAGCTGGCTCAGGGTGACGCGCGAGGCGCGGACGAACTTGCCCTTCATTCTCCCTCCGGCGGGCTCAGTCAATCCAGATCTTCCTTGAGCTCTCCGCTGTCTGTCGTGTGCAGAAGTTCGGGGAATTCATCGAGAACATCAATGGTTTCGAATCTAAGTTCGGCCATCATCGGAGGGAGAGGAACGGTGGCAGGGGGCCGGATCCGTTCGGGCGCCGGCGGCGGCTCGCGCCTCGGTCGGGCGTGGTCAAAGACGCGTTTGCGAAGGATGCGCGGCTCATCGGTCAGCCAGCCAACATAGACTCCATCGACGTCGTAGACCTCGCGCTTCGAGGTCACCCAGCCGATCCATTCCCCGCGCGTGTTGAAGATGTAGGGAAACACAAGCAGCGCCGACCAATCGCCGGGCGTTGTGTAGATGGGGATCGGTTTCCCGTTGGGTTGTATACTCATTCATCCCTCCAGCCAACGAGAATCAGGATTGCCCACATTATAGCGAGCGGTACCCAGCTTCGATACCCCCTCAGGCTTGCAGTCCCCTACCAGTCACGCGGCCGGCTCGGCGGAATCAGGAGACGTCGGAGTAGGTCCAGATGCGGTTCGCGCCGAAATTCCAGAAAAGCACAACGATGACCGCTATGGCCAGAGTCAGATTCCGCCCCAGTACCGGGGTCGTTAAGTTGAAGGTAGAGAGTACGGTAAACCGCTCCAGAATCTGCTGCGCAGCTCGCATCGCCGGCGGCTCCAGGACGGCGTAGACCGGCGTGCGGATCACCAGGCCAGCCAGATTGACGAGGAAGAACTGCGCGGCCTGACGTGTCAGCTGCTTGCTCCTCGAGTCTGGGTAGGTCCAATAGCGATTCCAGACAAAGTTGCTTAAAACCGCCGCAGCGAAAGAGATCATGCTCGACAGCACAGTCCAGATCCCGAACACTCCGGCAAGCAGATTGAAGACACTGAAATCCACCACGAAACCGATGGTGCCGACGACGGTGAACTTGAGAAACCTCGAGATTTCCCGTTGGGAGCGAGTCGCAGGTGTTACTTCAATCGCCATGAGAAATCCTCAATCGTTTGCTTGAGCCCCGTTTCTAGGTCAACCGTCGGCTCCCATCCGAGCAACTCGCGGGCGCGCCCGATATCGGGGCGCCGGCGCTGTGGATCGGACTGGTCACGGCGGTCGGGTAGACTGCGGATCTCGCTGCTGGATCCGGTTAACCTTACGACGGCTTCGGCCAGCTCGGCAATGGTCATTTCGGTTGGGTTGCCGAGGTTCACAGGTTCTGTCACGTCAGACGTTAGCAGCCGGTACAGCCCCTCAATCAGATCGTCAACATAGCAGAAACTGCGGGTTTGCCGGCCGTCTCCATAGACAGTGAGAGGTTCACCGGTCAGTGCCTGGCCGATGAAATTCGGGACGACGCGCCCATCGTCCAGCCGCATCCTGGGGCCGAAGGTGTTGAAGATACGCGCGATGCGGGTGTCCAACCCATGGTAGCGGTGGTAGGCCATGGTGATCGCCTCTGCAAAGCGCTTGGCCTCGTCATAGACGGAACGAGGCCCAATGGGATCGACATGACCCCAATAGTCCTCGCGCTGTGGATGCTCCTGCGGGTCGCCATAGATCTCCGAGGTCGAGGCAAGCAAGAAGCGGGCCTGATTGGCGCGAGCTACGCCAAGCGCGTTATGCGTGCCGAGTGCGCCCACTTTTAGCGTTTGGATCGGGAGCTGTGGGTAGCCGAAGGGTGAGGCTGGGTTCGGACTGGCGGGCGAGGCGAGATGCGCGATCGCATCGACCTCGCCTGGAACGAAGATGAAGTTGGATACATCGTGCCGGATGAAATGGAAGTCTGGTCTCCCGGACAAATGGGTGATGTTCTCGAGGTTGCCTGTGACTAGGTTGTCCACAACCACCACTTCATGACCTTCGGCAAGTAAGCGATCGCAAAGATGGGAACCAATGAACCCCGCCCCACCTGTCACCAAGATCCGCAAGCCATCCTCCGATCTCGTAGATTGTTGCGTGGATCTACGATTTGAATGGTCAGGGTTTCCAATCGAATGCCTCCGTCTGCCCATCCGCGGTCAGCGTCTGTCCAAGCGCCGACTCCACGTCAACGACCCACAAATCGCCGCGGTAGAGGAGCGCAATCTGCTTGCCATCTGGCGACCAGGCCGGAGGCTGCTGAGGGGGTTCGATTCCCGGATCGCCGGCCGGTGGGAATAGCCTGCGCAAATTGCTGGCATCTCGATCCATCAGCATGAGCTGGTACGAACTATCCCGGCTGTCCAAGGGTGAAATGGCCTGCATGAATGCGATCAGATAGACAATTTCGCCGGCCGCGTTCCGCTCCGCAGGCGAAGCAGCCGGGAACGCGAACATGCCCGTTCGTTCCACGATAATCTGCAAGAAGCCTGCGAACGGATTGAGGGCAACCAAATCGAAGGCCGGCGAGGCGGATGGATTCTCCAGCCCGACTGGCTGGCCATGGTCGATCAGATAGAGGGTGCCGCCCGAGTGGCCCCATGCCAGGCCGGGCACCCAGGCCCAATCGCCAAAGGTCTGCAGCGGGGTGATCTCTAGCAGGGTCTCCGTCCGCGCGGGCTCCCCGTCGTCCTCTGGCAGCGTAACCAGTCCAATTGAATCCGCACGTGCATAGGCCAACCCAAATCCGTCAGGTGACCAGACGAAGCTTGAACCCCACCATCCATATTGTCCGCCGGCATTGGATTCGAGCAAGATGGCACGGTCGAGCACGCGTCCCGAGGCGGCCAGGGTTACGAGCTGCAGGTCGTTGTTGGCCTGCCAGCCGGGTGCTGCCGGGCTCGGCTCGACGGTCGAGTAGGCGATCCGGGTATAGGGTGGGGTCGGCGCCCAATCCGCGAAATGTACAACATTGCGGACCCCGATCGGACGCGGCTCGGCGTCGGGGTCCACTGTAGAAACAACCCAGAGCGAGTTGATGTCTGCTTCGGAGTCCTCATGCCGGCTGAAGAGCAGCCAGCGGCTGTCCGGTGACAGCCGAAAGACAAAACCATCAAGGTCTCCAGAAACGACCAGCGGCCTCCGGCCACCCGTATCGCCTCGCAGGATCCACGCGTTCCCCGCGGAGAGGTAGGCCAGCGTTCCCTCGACGGCGACGGGTGCGTAGCTTGCCTGTGCCCCGACCATCACGATCTCCGGCTGGGGCGCTTCGATCACGCTGCGTTTGACCGGCGAGCGCGACGCTTCAATTCCGGCCTCGGTCACAATCCGGTAGGTGATCTCCTCGAGGCCGTTTCTACCTGGTTGCAGCAGTCGCCGCTCGCCTTCGGGGAGGGATTCGTTGCGCAGTGTCTGACGCTCGAATGGGATGACCACTTCCTCGATCTCGAAGGTTTCGACCACTCGAGTCACCGTGACCCGCGTGCCGTCAGTCAGGACGGTATTGCTGCGCGGCTCGATTCGATCAAGTTCGGAGAGCTCGACGCCAGCGCGGTCGAGCGCTTCGCGCACGCTGGTCCCAGCGCCAACCTGGAGATCGATGACCTGACCGTCAACAGCCAGTTCGACGGAGATTGTGCCGGCTGTTGCCTGCGGCCCTGCACATGCGGCCATAATACAGGCGGCCAGGAGCAGCATGAGCGTTCTTGATCGTGGGATGAGCGTCGCGACGAGTTCTCGGTTCATTGCTGGGCAAATAGGGCGTTGGTATAATCCGGCCCGGAAAATTAGCGGACCTCGCCGATGATGGTCATGGTGCCGTCGGCGATCAAAACGGTGTCGATGCGCAGCCCGGTGGCGAGCGGCCCGATCGTCCCGGTGAAGGCCTCGGTGAGAAGGGCCGAAAGGCTCTCGCGAAGCCCATCCGATGCGGGGAGAGGCCCGAAGTCGGCGGAAACGAGCTCGAAGGTAAGTGTTCCATCGGCGTCAATCGATGGTGCCACAACGAGCAGGACGTTCGCCCGAATCAAGCCTCGCTCGGCGATGCCGAAGATCTGGATCTTGCCTTCGCGCAAGTAGGTGCTCGTATCGTGCAGCAGAGGATCATCGGACGACTCGAATCGGGCGGCAACAAGCGAGGTCAGCTGGGTTTCCGTAAGCTCGAGGATGATGGTTCCGGTGAGGGCCGCAGTTTGCAGGGCCTGCTCCCATTGATCTCGCAGTTCGGCAGCGCTGCTTGTGGCCACTGGGATCGGGGAGGCGGGGGGCTCGGGTCCTCCGGTGTGGATCTGGCATCCGAGCGCGGCCAAGCCGACAGCGGAAACAACCAATAAGAGGCGATGGGTGATGGATAACAAGCGCTCGACTCCTCAGCCGGAATTCGCGCCAGATTATAGCACGCACGTTCCGTCGCAAGAAACGGCCGAGCTGTCCCTCCCGGCACGAGTGGAGGGGCTCCTCTTCGTCTCATCGTCACCCGTCTCCGTCAGCCAGCTCGCGAGCGCGCTCCGCGTGACGAACACAGCGGCCGAGCGAGCGCTTGAAAGCCTGGAGCAGGCGCTGGGCGAGCGGGGTCTGCGGCTGCAGCGTCACCAGGGGAAGATCCAGCTCACGACCGCCCCGCAGCTCGCCGAAGATGTCCAGCGTTTCCTCGATTTGGAAAGCACATCGCGGCTGACACGAGCGGCACTTGAAGTCCTGTCTATTGTGGCTTATCAGCAGCCGGCGACCCGTCCACAAATTGATGCGGTGCGCGGCGTAAATTCCGACAGCGTCCTCCGGACCCTCTTGCGGCACGGATTAATCGAAGAGGTCGATCGCAGCGAAGGGCCGGGGAGGCCGTTTCTGTATGCGACAACCCCCGAATTCCTGCAGCACTTTGGTCTTCCATCGCTGGACTCGCTTCCGCCTTTGGTCTTGGATGATGCCAGCACCAAGCCAGCGTCGGACTCGACTGAGGACTCCGAGGCATGACGGAGCGCGTTCAGAAGATTCTGGCGCAGGCCGGCGTCGGGTCCCGGCGACATTGTGAGGCCCTTATTCAGTCCGGACGCGTCACGGTGAACGGGCGCGTGGTTCAGCTGGGGCAGAAGGCGGACGCCCGAGCGGATGAGATCCGAATCGATGGTCGGCGCATCCCAGTATCTGAGGCGCAGGTCTATCTGGCGCTGAACAAACCCAAGGGGGTGCTCGCGTCCACTCGCAGCCAGGGGGGGCTGACGACTGTGATCGATCTGGTCGACATCAAGGAGAGAGTCTACCCAGTCGGTCGATTGGACGCCGATAGCGAGGGGTTGGTTCTGCTCACCAACGACGGCATGCTGGCCAACAGGCTCACCCATCCCCGCTACGGGCACACCAAGGAATACCTGGTAACTCTTAATCGTGTACCGGATGAGGCTCAGCTCGATGCCTGGCGCCGCGGGGTGGTCCTTGCAGACGGGTACCGGACGCGACCGGCTCGGGTGACTCTGCATTCCGGAGGGAAGTCACCGCAGCTCCGCGTTGAGCTCTCCGAAGGCCGCAAGCGCCAGATTCGGGAGACAGCCAACTCGCTTGGGCTGCATGTGAAGCGGCTGATCCGGGTCCGCATTGCCTCGCTTGAGTTGGGCACACTCGCACCCGGCGCATTCCGGCACCTGTCAGACTCGGAGATCAACCGGTTGAAGGAATCGCCGGGTCGGAGCTTTCCATCAACGCGCGCGGAGAAGCGGAAGCAGCCCTCGGTGAGGAGGAAACATGACGACGGTTGAGGCCACCCCACAGCCTCAGGAACGCATTCTCGACCGGCTCCTGGGCATTCAGGTTCGAGTGGACGCGGAGACGATCGCGTACGCCGCGTTGATCCTGCTGACCGTGTTCACCCGCTTCTACGATCTGGATACGCGGGTGATGAGCCATGACGAGAGCCTTCATACCTACTTTTCCTACCAGCTGGAGCAGGGGAGAGGATTCCAGCACACACCATTGATGCACGGCCCCCTCCAGTTCCATCTTGTGGCCCTCTCATACTTCTTGCTGGGTGACTCCGATGCCAGCGCCCGGGTTCCTGCCGCGATCGCTGGTGTGCTTTCTGTTGGGCTGCTTTACCTTTTCCGACGCTGGCTTGGGAAGACCGGCGCGCTGGTCGCCGCGACCCTGATGGCCTTCTCGCCTTACATGCTCTATTACTCACGATATGTGCGCAACGAGTCTTTGATCGTGCCGATGGCGCTGGTGATGGCGTATGCCATCTTTCGGTACTTCGAAGACCGAAGGGCACGGTGGCTCTACATCCTCACCGCAGCGTTAACGCTGCACTTCACCGCGAAAGAGACCTCCTTCATCTACACCGCTCAGGTGCTTGTCTTCTTTGCTGGCGTATTCATCGTTCAGCTCTGGCGGTCACGGTGGACCCGGTCGAACTTAAAGTGGCTCTTTCTGGCCGGTATTCTGGCCGCAATCCCAGGCGCCGGCGCCCTGCTGTTCGGCATCTTCAGTGGCAGCACCGCCGGCATCCTCGGACAGACGGAAGTCGTTGAGCCGGCAGACCCCACCGTGGCGGTCGGGCCACCGATCAATGCCTTGGGTCCGGTGGCCACCCTTGGACTCGGCCTCACGATCCTCGGCGCGATTCTCATATTGGCATCCTTGCTGCTGGAGTTTGGCCGACGACTTCGAACGGATTTCCCGTCACTGGATATCCTGGTGGTCGCGACGACGATTACATTGCCCCAGCTGGCGGCCATTCCTGCCCTCGTCCTTGGCTGGAATCCCATTGATTATCAAAACCAATCGGCAGTGCTACAAACCGGTATCGTGCTCGGCGCGCTGATCGCTGTCAGCGTAGCGATCGGCCTGGCGTGGGATTGGCGGCGCTGGCTGGTCGTCGCGGGCATCTTCCTGGGAATCTTCACGGTCTTCTACACAACGCTGTTCACGTACAGCTTCGGTCTCTTCACCGGCCTGGTTGGATCCGTCGGCTATTGGCTCGAGCAGCACGGGGTGCGCAGAGGGAGCCAGCCCTGGTACTACTACCTTTTGATCCAGGTGCCGATCTACGAGTTCCTCCCCGCAATCGGCGCGCTGATGGCAGCCTACTATGGATTCCGACGATGGTGGCGCGGAGAGCAGAAGGAGGGAGTCGCGGACGAGAAGATGGAGGCGGAGGCCAGCCCAGGGGGCATGGCTTCGGATCGCTTCTCGCCGATCCTATTCCTCGGCTACTGGGCGCTGACCTCGCTTGCGGCCTACACCTTCGCCGGAGAGCGCATGCCGTGGCTCACTGTGCACATCACGCTGCCGCTGATCCTGCTGGCCGGCTGGGCCATTGGGCGCTACCTCGAATCCATCGACTGGCCCTTCCTGGCCACCAACCGCGGCTGGGCTGTCGCCGGCTTGCTGCTTTTGGCACTGTTGGCGGCGCTGCAGGCGCTTGGCTATCTGCTTGGGACCGACCGGCCGTTCGCGGGCGCGGAGCTCAGTCAGCTACGGTCGACCATGGGATTCCTCAGCGCGGCAGGCGTGGCCCTCGGCGCGGCGTTGGGGCTGGGTATGATTGCCCGCGCCTGGCCACGACTGTTGATCGCCCGGGTCGGGGGAGCATTGGCCCTCGGCCTGCTCATGCTGCTTACAGCCCGCGCTGCATTCCGGGCCTCCTTTATTCACTACGACCAGGCCTCGGAATACCTGGTTTATGCGCACGCGGCGACTGGCGTCAAGACAGTGATGGACCAAGTCGAAGAGCTGTCGATGCGCACGACCGATAGCATGGCGATCGACGTTGGCTATGATGATGACGTCTCCTGGCCGTTCAGCTGGTATCTCCGCAATTTCACCCAGAGTCACTACTATGCCGCCAGTCCGAGCCGCGACCTGCAAAACTATCCCATCGTGATCGCTGGCGACAACAACTGGGCCAAGGTGGAGCCTGTGCTCGCAAACCGCTACCACAGTTTTGAGTACATCCGGATGTGGTGGCCGATGCAGGACTATTTCGACCTCACCTGGGAGAGGATCTGGAACGCATTACGCTCACCGGAATACCGCGCCGCACTGTGGGACATCTGGCTTAATCGCGACTACGAGGCGTACGGTGTGCTCACCGGCAAGGACTTTTCGCTCCGGAACTGGTCCCCATCGGATCGTATGCGTCTCTACATCCGAAAGGACATCGCCGCCCAGATCTGGGATTATGGGGTCACCGCCGCGGCGCTCGAAGAAGTGGAATACGTCGATCCGTACGCCGATAGGCTCCTGGAGCTGGCGGCGGGCTGGATCATCGGGCAGGGTGGTGCCGTCTCTGTAGATCTCAACGCACCCCGCGATATCGCGGTCGCCCCGGATGGCAGCCTGTACGTTGCCGATACCGGCAATCACCGCATCCTTCACCTCAGCGTCGACGGTAGGATCCTGAACGCCTGGGGACAGTTTGCCGACGCGGCAACGGGGTCCGCGCCGGGCGGGACCTTCAATGAGCCCTGGGGTATTGGTGTCGCCGAAGATGGCACGGTCTATGTGGCCGACACCTGGAACCACCGCGTCCAGGCCTTCACCCCCTCCGGCGAATTTCTCCGGATGTGGGGGTTCTTTGGCCAGGCCGAAACGCCCGACGCGTTCTGGGGACCTCGGGATGTAGCCATCAGCAGCGATCATGCCGTCCTGGTGAGCGACACCGGCAACAAGAGGATCGTCGTGTTTGACCGAGAGGGGAATGCGCTTGGATCGTTTGGCGGGATCGGCCTGACCCTAGGAGAATTCGACGAGGCCGTTGGTCTGGGCTTCGGTCCTGCTGGCCGGCTCTTCGTCGCAGATACATGGAACCAGCGAATCCAGCTCTTCGAGTCTGCCGGCGCGGGCGACTACAGCGCGGTCGCAGAGTGGTCACTGGATGGTTGGTATGGTCAATCGCTTCAGAACAAGCCCTACCTCGATGTCCACAGCGATGGATCGGTCTGCACAAGCGACCCCGAAGGGTTCCGGGTTTTGTGTTTCAACGCGGAGGGCGAATTTCTGGTGGGATGGGGAGTGTTCGGTGCGAGCGACTCTCAATTTGCCCTGCCGATTGGGGTAGCCTTTGACGATGAGGGGCGAGTCTGGGTCGTCGACAGCGGCAACAACCGCCTGATGCGCTTCGAGCCGGAGCTTCCCTAGAACCCCTGGCTTATAATGGCTGTGGCTGCGGCCAAGGATTGGAGTGTCAATGAAGTTGCACGAGTATCAGTCAAAGCAGCTGTTCGCAGGACATGGGATCCCGATCCCGCGCGGCAGGATCACGACCACGGCCACTGAAGCCAGGTTGATCGCAGAAGAGCTCGGTGGCCGTGTCGTTGTTAAGGCTCAAGTACTGGTCGGCGGCCGGGGCAAAGCTGGTGGCATCCGGCTCGCAAACAACCCGGAAGAAGCGGAGGTCGCTGCGCAGGACGTGCTGGCGATGCAGATTAAGGGGCTGCCTGTGCGCAAAGTCCTGGTCGACGAGGCCGCCGATATCAAGACAGAGATCTATCTTGGGGTCACCAACGACCGGACTGCGAGCGCTCCGGTCATCATCGCTTCCGCAGAGGGTGGTGTGGAGATAGAAGAGGTCGCTCGCACCGACCCCGAGAAGATCGTCCGCGTTCACGTAGACCCGCTCCTGGGATTGCAGACCTACCAGGGCCGATACCTGGCCTCGGCGATTGAGCTTCCGCGGCAGCATTGGAGCCAGTTCGGGAAGATCGCCCACGGGCTCTACAATGCCTACCGGGCGACTGACTCCACGCTGGCCGAAATCAACCCGCTGGTTATCACCAACAACGGTGGTCTTCTGGCGCTCGACGGCAAGATGGTGCTCGATGACAACGCGCTCTTTCGCCATGCCGACCTGGCTGAGATGCGCGATTTGGACGCCGAGGCGCCCGCTGAGCGGGACGCGCGCAAATACGGTCTCGCCTATGTCGAGCTGGACGGCTCCATCGGATGCATGGTGAACGGGGCAGGATTGGCGATGGCGACGATGGATGTCATCAAACTGCATGGTGGTGAACCGGCCAATTTCCTGGATATCGGCGGCGGAGCGAGTTCAGAGAAGGTTTCGGCCGCGCTTCAGATCATCCTTGCCGATCGAAAAGTGCGTGCCGTTCTGCTCAATATCTTCGGCGGAATCACCCGTTGCGATGAAGTTGCGAGCGGAATCCTGGAGGCACTCGAGCACATCGAGCTTTCGGTCCCGATTGTCACGCGGCTGGTTGGCACCAACGCTGAGGAGGGTCGGCAGCTCCTCGCCGAAGCGAACATGATTACCGCGAACTCGCTGGCAGAGGCGGCGCAGAAGGCGATCGAAGTTGCACATGAAGGAGTCGTCGAATGAGCATCCTGGTTGATTCGACGACGCGAGTCGTGGGCCAGGGGATTACCGGCCGCGAGGGTCTCTTTCATGCTGGTCTCATGATGGATTATGGGACGAGAGTGGTCGCCGGAGTGACGCCTGGCAAGGGTGGAGAATGGATCCTCGATGGGAAGGTCCCTGTCTTCGACACGGTGCGCAGGGCCGTCGAAGCCACTGGAGCCAACACGAGCATGATCTTCGTTCCGGCCAAGTTTGCCGCCGACGCCATCCTGGAATCTGCCGAGGCCGGCGTGCCATTGATCGTGTGTATCACCGAGGGAATCCCGGTCCAGGATATGATGGTTGTCCGCAAATACCTGGATCAGAAGAAGGCGCGATTGGTGGGCCCGAACTGTCCTGGATTGCTCACACCCGGACAGGCGAAGGTTGGCATCATCCCGGGCGACATCGCCGACCCTGGCCCGATTGGTGTGGTCTCTCGCTCCGGTACGCTGACCTATGAGGTCCTCTACGCGCTGAAGGAGAGAGGCATCGGGGCTTCGACCTGCATCGGTATCGGCGGGGACCCGATTAACGGAACATCCTTCATCGATGCCTTGAAGTTGTTTGATGCGGATCCCCAGACCGAGAAGGTGGTTCTGATCGGTGAGATTGGCGGCACGGAAGAAGAGCGTGCGGCTGAATTCATCAGTGATCAAATGACAAAACCCGTGGTGGGTTTCATTGCGGGCCGCACAGCCCCGCCTGGCAAGCGGATGGGCCACGCGGGCGCAATTGTGGAAGGTGGGTCAGGGCTGGCAAGCGATAAGATCGAGGCACTGCGGCAAGCCGGAGTGCCTGTTGCCGAGCATCCCGAGCAGATCCCGGAACTGCTGGCTGCCTGATCGGGGCGGCGCACCCCAACCCCGAGACACCCGTGCCTTCCAAACGCGAGCGGCTTGAGGCCGCCATCCGAGGTGAACTCGCCGATCGGCCACCGATCGCGCTTTGGCGCCACTTTCCAGTCGATGACCAGGACCCCGCGCAACTTGCAGAAGCGCACCTCGATTTCCAATCGACCTACGATTTCGACTTCCTGAAAGTGACTCCCGCCTCTTCGTTCTGCATCCGCGACTATGGAGCAGAGGACGAATGGCGCGGCCACCCGGAAGGAACACGCGAGTACACCCGGCGTCCGATCCGCCAGCTTGAAGATTGGCGGTCCCTGGCTGAGCTTGACCCACGGGCAGGTATGCTTGGCGCACAGCTGGCCTGCCTGAAGATGCTGGAGGCCGGACTCTCAGGTGGCACACCTTTCATTCAGACGGTCTTCAGTCCGCTCGCGCAAGCCAAAAACCTGGCCGGCGAGGCGCGGCTGTTTCAACACCTGCACCAGGATCCACAGTCGGTGCTCCGCGGGTTGGAAATGATCACCCGCACGACGATCGCCTTTGTTCAGGCGGCGGCGGAGACAGGGGCTTCAGGTATCTTCTACGCCATTCAGCACGCATCGTACCGGTTCTTCGACCTCAAAGGTTATCGGCGTTTCGGACTCGCTTTCGATTCACGGATCCTGGAGGCGGCAGAGGGATATTGGCTCAACGTCCTGCATCTGCACGGCGGCGCCCCGATCTTCGACATTGCCGAGCAATTGGATCCGCCGGTCGTGAATTGGCATGATCGTGAGGTCAAGCCGGATCTGGCTGCTGCGCTCGACCGCGTGCGCGGTGTGGTTTGCGGCGGATTGCGGCGGCAAGAGTCGCTTGTGCTCGGGGATCCCTCGGCTGTTCGCCGGGAAGCGCAGGAAGCGAAGGCGGCCACTGGCGGCCGGCGGTTTATCCTCGGCGCAGGATGTGTGACCCCGATAGTAGCGCCGCGAGCCAATCTCAGGGCTGCCCGCGAAGCCTATTCTTTCGCATAGCCATATATGTGAGCGAACCATTTTTCCTCTTCAGCCTTAACTGGACACAGGCTACGCGCAGATTTGTGGGCGAGACATGCGTGTGATTGCTGGCACGGCCAAGGGGCTTCGATTGGCCTCGGTTCCGGGGGAAGGGACCCGTCCAATCGGAGACCGGCCCAAGGAGGCGCTCTTCAATATCCTTGGCCGGGCGATTGAAGACGCGCGAATGCTCGACCTGTTCGCTGGGACGGGGAGTGTCGGCATCGAGGCGCTCAGCCGCGGGGCGGCTTCGGTCGTTTTTGTCGATAACAACCCACGCGCAGTGCAAACTATCACGGCAAACTTGGAGCACACAAGGCTCGAATCGGGAGCAAGCGTTCGACGCAATGATGCTTTCCGCTACCTTGCCGCGAGCAGCGACGCCCCGTTTGACTTCGTCTTCCTCGCCCCACCTCAATATCAAGGCCTCTGGAAGAGAGCCCTCCAGAGGCTGGATGAAGACCCTCGCTTGCTCCTACCCGACGCCTGGATCGTGGTTCAGATCGACCCCACCGAAGAAGAGCCATTCGAACTTCGCCGGCTCGCGGAATTCGATCGGCGCCGTTATGGCAAGACGCTGCTCGTCTTTTACGAATTCGAGGACGGCTGACATCCCCCGAACCTGAATGCCGAGGCTTTGCCAACTCCATATTGCGCCTGTTTGCCGGCGCCTCGCTTCTGTCAGTTCATCCAATCGTTTTGACCGAACATTTCATTTCCGCCCAGCATGTGGCGCAAGAAGGCATACATCGCGAACAACTCGAGCGCGAAGGGTGGAAACCCCAGCAGGCCGAGCACCGGCATCTGTCCAAAGTGCCAGCCGAAGATACGAAGTGGTTCGGGGATCATGTAGATCCAGTAGGCTCCCTCTGCGACAAACGCCTGGAAATTCCAGGCTTCCCAGAGAAAACCACATAGGAAGCCGCCGAGTAGGAGGGCAAGAGCGAACGAACCTTTCTCCGCAGACCGCTGACGAAGGACGGAAGATGCCCCCAACGCTTGATTTGCTGGCTCGAGCAGCAGGAAGAAGCCAATCCAAACCGGCGCAAAGAGGAAGCTGGCGACAGGTTGGGGGATCGCCAGCGGCACGAGGATCATGGCCAAACCGGCGAGAAATGAAAACGCAGGCCAGGTGGCTCCAGGCGGGACGGTCATCATGCGAGCTGGGGGCAGCAGGCCTTGGATCAGCTCGGCCGTGACGAATACCCCCGGCATGATTGTGGCAAATGACCAGAAATAGCCTAGCCCCCGCACGAATGGATCTGTGGGGACGCCCTCATATCGCCAGTTCTGCAGGTGGAAGTTGTAGGCTTCGAAAACCAGCCAGACGCCGACCGAAAGCATAATGAGCAGCGGGATCTCGCGCCGGCGGCTGAGCAGCCAGGACCGACCGTTCCTCGCCTGCAGCACACCATCGATCGTCAGTATGTACCCCGTCCACATGATGGGAGTCAGCCAAACCGCGACGAATCTACTTCCGGCGGCCAGGGCGATCTCGGCGATGATCATGATCGCCAACCCAACGGGCGTTGACCAGGGTATTGGATAGCGGGCAGCTGGGTCGCGAATCATGATTCGAGATCAATTTGCAGCTGATTACGCTCATCGTATGTGTAGCGGGCGGTGAAGGCAGGCCCGCCTTGGTACGCCGCCATTGCGGCCGGAATAAGCTGAGGCAGGTCTTCCACCAGGGGCAGTGAAGGGAGCATATCGAGCGGCACCCAAGTTGCGACCCCCTCTTCACTTTGGCGGGCAGGTTCAGCGCCGCTCTGCCCCATGAAAACGTAGAGCCCGATTCCCGGAATGCGGCGCGTTTCGATGATGACGACACCGCACAATCGGATGCTCTCGGGTGTGATGCCGCTCTCTTCTTGGAGCTCACGCACGGCGGCGTTCGCCGGGTGTTCACCCCGTTCGATGTGCCCGCCGACGCCGTTGTAATGGCCGCCCCAGGCGCCGCGGTGCGGCGCAATCCTCATGAGCAGAATCTCCTGGCCTCTCGTCAGGAAGGTTAAGGTTCGAGGTACGATAGTATAGCGGGCGGGATCGACGGTCTGGCCCTCAAGAGTCATGGAATCCTGCCTTAGCCACATGGGTCACCTGCGCCGATTATAGCGGCCCACGGCGATGTCAGTCTGCCGTCAGTTCGCTGTTTGCTGGTGGCAATCCGTGGGACTATAATCGATCAAAATTCCCCAGGAGAGAAGGAGCATCATGAGCGAGCAACCGATTGATCCGCTGGGCAAAGTCACGGAGACCACGGATTTGCTCGGGAAGATACGAGGCTTCCTTGGCGGCTTTCTCGGCTACGTGGAACGCGATCAGCGCCGTGAAGCCGATAAGATGCTGCGAGGCGTAATTGCCCAACGCTTCGAGGAACAGTGGTCCCGGGTATCCGAAGTGCAGCGCATGCTGATCGCGGAGGGGAAGCTTGCGTATGTCGATGACGTTGAGGCGGGGGCAGTCCGGCTCCGCACCTTCATCGACCGCGTGAAGACGGCCTCCTATGGCTACGCCGGCCTCTTTGACCACGCACGGATCGGGGAGGACGAGCTGACCCGGCTGTACGAGTACGATCTTCAAATGCTCGAAGGTGCAGATGACCTCCAGGCATCCGTTGATCGGCTTGAGGCCGCCGTCGGCGCAGAGGAGGAAGAGCTGAAATTCGCCATCCGGGGATTGCAGGATCTCACCCGAGACCTGATTGAAACCTATGACCGACGGAAGGACCTGCTGCTTACTGCTTAGTCTGTCGCAGAGGCCGGCAGCTCTGAGGAGAGAATGACATGGCGAGAGTGTTCGATATTGTTGAATATCCGGATGAGATGCGCGACGAAATTGTGCATCGATTCCCGGAGTCGGGAAGCGGCGACTTCCGCATCGGCAGTCAGGTGATCGTCCGCGAGGCCCAGAACGCGGTCTTCTTCCGCGATGGCAAATCGCTCGACACCTTTGCGCCCGGTCGGCACACGATCACGACGGCGAACATCCCACTGCTGGTCAACCTGATCGGCAAAGCGTTTAACGATCGGTCGCCCTTCACCGCCGAGGTCTACTTCGTCTCGATGCGCGAATTTGCCAATGAGAAGTGGGGCACGCCCCAGCCGATCATTGTGCGCAATCCGGGCATGGGACTGGGTGTCGCCCTGCTTCAGGGCTTCGGGACCTACAGCTTCCAGGTGGCCGATGCGCAGCAGTTTGTGACGCAGCTCGTCGGCGCAACCGGCGCCTATCGGACCTCAGAGATCAAGGACCGCCTGCGGGCGATGCTGCTCTCCAAGCTCCAGGACCTGCTGGGCGAAACGACCGAAGCCAGCAACGTTCCCGAGCTGATCGCGCTCGTCGAGGAGTTGGGCGCCGGAGTCCGTGCCAAGGCTCAAGATGAATTCAAGGCGCTGGGGCTTACGCTGAAGTCCTTCTTCATTGAGAGCCTCAAGCCGTCCACCAAGTCGGCCGAAGAACTGCGCGCGATGGGGATGCTGGACCTGCCCACCTATACGCAGCTGCAGGCAGCCGACGCGATGCGCGATGCCGCCCAGAATCCATCGGGTGGCGCCGGCCTCACGGCGGGCATCGGTGCGGGCATGGGGATCGGAAGCGCGATTGGTGATGCGCTTCGCGGTCAGGGCGGCGCGCAGGCGGGGCAGACGGAAGGCGGCGGGAGCGGCGGCCCTTCCGGCGAGATGCCCAGCGTGATGACGCCCGCGGAGGCGGCGGCGTTCCTGCGGGTATCCGAGGAGGATGTACTCGCGGCGATCGAAGCCGGCGACCTGCGGGCGAAGAAGCTCGGTAACGCATTCCGGATCAGCCGCAACGCACTCGAGGAGTTCCTGGCGGGCTGAGCCTGCTCGGAATCGTGCTGAACCCTACGAGTTATAGAGGCGCCGGCGCCTGAGAGGGCGCCGGCGATGTTTATTCCGCGTCTGCGCGGTCGGACCACTCGACCAGATTATTTCCTCGGGGCTGCGTCCAGCTTGGCCAGGAGATTCTCTGTCGTCTCTTTGTCCAAACCCCCGGCCTTGTCCTGCTTGCGGAGCCAGCCTTTCAGCTGCTTTACATGAACAGCCGGAACGACGGAGGCCTCGGTCGACAGCCTGGCATCAGGATGTGCGAACACAATGAGCGGTTGCACAGGTGTGCTCCCAGGGATGTCCAGCCGCTTTAGCTGTTCCGCCAATCGCTGCGCGTCCGACTGTGCAGCCCGATCGAGCGAGCGGATCTTCCGTCTTCCGCCACGTCTCAACAGGCCCTGCCGGGGCGTTTCGGCATGCCAGGTGTCACCCTCAACGGAGATATCGCCGTTCTGCATTGTCAGAAAAAGCGCATAGATTCCGGAAGGCGAGAGGAGGGCATGGTCCACCCCGAGCGCGTAGTGCAGCAGGGTGGTCCGCCGATCCATCCCCTTAAGCGAGTGGTCAAGTACTTCATCCACTCGTGGGCGCCGGCTCCATCGATTCATGAGCGCCAGCCCAACTTGGGATGAGAGGGTCCCTAGCAGGGCGCCCAGGAGAACGAGATTGATGGCTTCCGGACGCAGGAATGACAGCCCCAGCCCGATGGCGAGAATGATCAATCCACCATATACCAGACCGCGCGCCAGCCGATCGTTGCGCCGGATGACTTGCTCACGGGCAAAGATGCGCATACTTAGGAGAATCTTCGCAGGACGAGGCAGGCATTCTGCCCGCCCAGACCAAAGGAATTGGACAGGGCGACTCTTACATCTGCTGGTCGCGCCTGATTCGGGACGTAGTCGAGGTCGCAGGCCGGATCGGGAAATTCGTAGTTGACGGTTGGATGAATCATCTTTCGCTCAATGGTCAAGGCGCAAACCGCAGCCTCGATGGCGCCTGAAGCACCCATCGCATGTCCAAGCATGGACTTCGTAGAAGATACGGGGATCTCATAAGCCCGTTCCCCGAAAAGTTTTTTGATCGCCAGCGATTCGACTTCATCGTTGGCTGGCGTCGACGTTCCATGCGCGTTGATGTAGTCCACTTCCTCTGGATGGATTCCGGCATCATCAAGTGCCAGAGCCATCGTCCGGACGGCTCCTTCGGCCGAGGGGTTGGGCGTGGCGACATGAAATCCGTCACTTGAGCTCGCGTGCCCGGCGACTTCCGCGTAGATGCGCGCCCCGCGGGCGCGCGCATGCTCGACCTCCTCAAGCACGAGGCAGGCAGCACCCTCCGAGAAGACGAATCCTTCCCGCTTCGCGTCGAACGGCCGCGAGGCGCGGTGAGGCTCGTCGTTGAAGCTGGTCGGCAAGGCTCGCATCGAATGGAAGCCGCCGATGGTGTAGTCCTTGATCAGGGCTTCCGTTGCCACAGCGAGCATCAAGTCGGCCCTGCCGTAGCGGATGACATCGGCGGCCTCGCCAACCGCTTGGGTCCCGGCCGCGCAGGCTGTTGTGATCGTACTGCTCGGCCCCAGCGCGCCAAGGTGCTGATTCACGTAGAAAGCGGACATATTGGGGAGCGCCGCAGGAACATTGAACGGGTTGATGCGAGTCGCCCCGTGCTGCCGCATCATCTCGATTCCCTCTTCGGCTTTATCGAATCCGCCGATGGCCGTTCCGAAGTACACGCCGATGCGTTCCGTATCGGCGAGCGGAAGCGCCAGTTCGGCATCTGCGATGCCCTTCAAGGCCGCTGCATAGGTCACCTGGGCGTTGCGAGACATGCGCCGGGCCTGCTTGGCGCTCAAATAGTCAGTCGGGTCAAAGTCGGGGAGTTCGCCCGCGATCAGGCAGGGGATGCCTGCTTCTTCCGCATCGAACTGAGTGATGCGGCGCACGCCGGATCTTCCCTCAACCAGAGCCTTCCAGAATGCATCCACCTCGGAACCGACCGCGGTAACGACACCAATGCCGGTGACGACGACACGTCGTCGGTGGTTCAGGGAGCTCAATTCTCCTCCTTGATGTTGGCTGCGGTTTCCATTCGCTCCAGGATCGCCTGATGCAAAGAGTCCAGCAGTCCGCCAGCGACGGCCTGGCGAGCCACGCGGATGGCATTGAAGACGCCGCGCGCCTGGTAGCGTCCATGCCCGATGAACACGAGCCCATTTACTCCCAACAGCAGGGCTGCTCCGTGCTCTGCCGGGTCGAGCCGCGTGGCGACCCGGCGGAATGCCGGTCGCGCCAGCATTCCACCGAATGTGCTCAGCGGGGCCGCACGGATCTCTTCGCGAATCATGTCGATAAGCAAGGCGGCCACCGCCTCACTGGTCTTAAGGAAGACATTTCCGGTGAAGCCGTCGACCACGACGACATCGGCCGCTCCGGCATACAGCTCCTTTGGCTCGACATTGCCGACGAAGTTGACTCCGGTGGCCTGCACGAGCGGATAGGCTTCCTTGATCAGCTCGTTGCCTTTCCCGGCTTCCTCACCATTCGATAAGAGCGCCACTCGTGGCGCGCGAATGCCGAGGGCAGTCTGTGCATACACGGAACCCAGCAGCGCAAACTGCGCCAGGAATTCTGGGCGCACATCGGCATTGGCCCCGATATCCAGGACGACGCAGGGTCCGGCGCGCGTGGGGAAGATCGGTGTGAGCGCAGGGCGCTTGACCCCGCGCATCCGGCCCAGGCGAAACAGCGCATTGGCCATGGCGCCGCCCGTGTTGCCGGAGGTGACGAAGGCATCCGCCGCATCTTGCTTGATCAACTCCATCCCGACCGCCATCGAGCTCTGTGCTTTGCCGCGGGCGCTGTCGGCGGGCTTGTCCGTCATCTCGAGGACTTCGGGCGCATGGACGATCTGAATTCGGTCTGCTCCGGGGTGACCCGCGAGTACAGATCGGAGCTGCTCCTCCGGCCCAACCAGGAGGAGCGGATCCTGCCATTCTTCGACCGCGCGCAAGGCGGCTTCAATTTCGGGCGTGGGGTGAGAGTCTGTCCCCATCGCATCGAGAACAATGCGCGTCAATCAGGCCTCCAGCGGGGTGGAAATGAGGTAAGGTTGACAAGCACCACTCGTGGGCTATAATACCGCAGGTTCATCTAATTGTGGCATGCGCTGGTGCTGGAACTGGCAGACAGGCATGGTTGAGGGCCATGTGCCGCAAGGCGTGCGGGTTCGACTCCCGCCCAGCGCACTCTCGGATCGGAGCCTTCTCGGCTCCGATTTTTCATACGTGAATGCGCCGGAACAATCCCTATTCTTCGAACTTGAGGCGCCTCTCGAGGGAACGGACTGCGACAGAGAGGAACAAGGTCATCGCCAGGTAAAGGTAGGCGGTCACATTGAATGTCTCAATCACCCGGAAGGTACTGGAGCGCCGCAGGCGGCTCAGCTGGGTGAGCTCATTACGAACAAGTCCGATACTTGACACTGGGAATTGGCGCCGATCGATCCTACTTTGGCATCAAGCTTATTGCAGGATTTGGCTTAGAAAGGCCTTGGTCCGGGCTTTGCTAGGCTCCGTGAAAAGCCGCTTTGGAGACGCCTCCTCGATAATGCGTCCCTCGTCGAGGAAGACCATCCGATCCGCAGCTGCCTTCGCGAATCCCATCTCATGCGAGACGACCACCATTGTCATACCTTCTCTTGCCAGATCGAGCATAACATCCAGTACCTCTTGGATCATCTCGGCATCTAGCGCGGATGTCGGCTCATCGAACAGCATGATCCGAGGATTCATGGCAAGCGCCCTGGCGATTGCAACTCTCTGCTTCTGTCCACCTGAGAGTTGATTGGGGAACACATCGGCCTTCTCAGGAATCCCGACCCTCTTAAGAAGAGCGAGTGCTACTTCTGACGCCTCGTCCTTGCTCCTGCCACGCACAACTCTCTGTGCTAGGGTGATGTTCTCGAGAACCCTCAAGTGCGGGAAGAGGTGAAATAGCTGGAAGACCATTCCAACCTCGGCTCGCACTTGGTCGATGTCGTGCCTGGATTCGGTGAGCGTAATTCCGTCAACGATAATCTTCCCGCTGTCAGCCGCTTCCAAGTGATTGATGCACCGAAGCAACGTGCTCTTTCCACTGCCGCTCGGCCCGAAGATGAAACAGACCTCCCCTCGTTTGATCCTCAGGCTGACGTCGGTTAGGGCTTTCACCTTGCCGAAGGACTTGGACACATTCTCAATGATGATGATATCGTCGTTCATCTCAGCGGAGGAGTGGCTATCTTTCAAACG
>JBFJVD010000015.1:0-27030 GCA_041624375.1 Anaerolineales bacterium | reverse complement strand
GGCCGCCTCACACCCAATCAGTTTGTTGCGCTGACTGCGACTCAGCCGGCCAGGATCTTCGGGCTATACCCGCGCAAAGGGACATTGCTCCCGGGCGCTGATGCCGACATTGTGATCTGGGATCCCGACCGGCGGGTTATCTATGGGCAAGCACAGGCCCGCCACCGAACGGATTACAACTTGTTCGAGGGGTGGGAGCTGATCGGCTATCCGGAGAGAGTCTTCCTGCGCGGGAACCTGATCGTCGATGGCGATCGATGGCTTGGCAGGCCCGGCATGGGCCGTTTTCTGGCGCGCAAACGCAGCGGCGCGTTTCAGTAGTCTCGCCTCACCGGCGCGGCGATCGCTTACATCGAGGTGAGGCCGAGAATATTCCCCTCCGTGTCCTTGAACCAGGCGGCCATGCTCTCACCACGGACGGCGATGCCTTTGGCGTTGGTCTTGATTTCACCAAAGTCGTATTGCTCGAACACAACACCGCGCTCGGTCAGACCATCGACCACCGCCTCCATGTCGTCCACCATGAACGAAGCAGCGGTGTGGTCGGCTTTGGTCGGCCCGCGCTGATAGATGAACAACCGCGTTCCGGCGCCGGCCTCGAAGACTGATGCGCCTCCTTCCGGCCCTTCGAGCTGCTTCAACCCAAGCGTGTCCCGATAGAAACTCGTCGCTCGCGAGAGATCGACGGCCGGCATCGAAACCAGGACAGGGGAATCTCCGAGCATTGTGCACCTCCTCATGATGGGGCCAGGTGACCAGGATTCGGCGATGATCCGCCGGGGATGGGTCCTTCCTATCCTACAGCAGAGCGTTGTCGCAGGTTCAAGACAGGCGAGTGCGGGGATCGATATCCCCCGTATGGGGGAGTGTGTCGACCGATCCCTGATGAGGGGTCCGGTTGGATACTTCGGATCTGCAATTCAGCAAGTTCGGGAACGCCTCAGTCCGAAGCCGCCGGCTCGGGTGCGGCGAGCTTCCGGGTGCTTAGGAGGTAGAGGGACACCACGACGAGCACCAGGAAGGGGAGCGGCAGCAGATTCATCGCCTCCCACCCGGCTCGAAAGATCATGGCCCCGGCGGAAAGGGACGCCAGCGCGGTGACGCCGAACACAACGAAGTCGTTTACTGCCTGCGCCTTGAAGCGCTCGGCGGGATGATAGCTCAAGGTGAGCATGACCGTTCCGCCGACGAAGAGCAGATTCCAGCCGATCCCCAGCAGAACGAGCGTGATCCAGTAATGGAGCAGTGATTCGCTCATCACGCCAGCGGCCACAGTGAGAAAGAGACAGACTGCGCCGGCGAGCATCAGCCGCCTCACGCCAAATCTCTCTGTCAGCCAGCCGGTGAACAGCAGGGGCAGGTACATCGCGACCACATGGCTCTGGATGATCAAGGCGGTTTGATCCAGGCTCGCGCCCTGCATGCGGTGGAGGTGAACGGGGGTTGCGGTCATGATCAGGCTCATCACCCCGTAGGACACGGCGCTGGCAATCATCGCCACCAGGAACATCGGTTGGCCCACAATCATCTTCAGCGGGCGTTCCGAACCCCCCACGCTCGCCTGCGTTGGTCTGATGTCCTTCAGAAACGCGAGCGCGACGGCGCTCGCCAGGAAGAGCAGTGCCAGTGCAAGAAAACCACCGGCGTAGGGGACCTGAAGCAGTCGCTGTCCACGGGTGGCCGCCTCCGGTCCCAGGTAGCCGGCGAGGATTGAGCCGAACAGGACGATCGAAACGGCACGGCCTGCTTGCGCCTCAGGCACGCTTTCGGCGGCGGCGAATCGATACTGCTGGGCGAAGGCACTGTTGGCGCCGATCAACAGCGCCGCCACCCCGAGCAGGAGGAAGTTGCCGGCCAGCACGGCGTAGGCACCCAATCCGGCCGCGCCGACTCCCAGCAGCGCAGCCCCGACGAATCCGTTGCGACGCCCGATACGCTGCATGATCAGCGCTGCCGGGATCGAGGCCAGCGCAGTGCCGAGAACCATCAAGGAAACCGGAAGCGTCGCCAGCTCGGGGACGGGCGCGAGATCAGCGCCAACGATGCCGGCCAGCAAGACGACGACCGACGGGCCGGTCATCCCCAGCGCCCTGGCCAGGCTGAGAAGCAGGACGTTTCGTGGCGGAATCAGAAGCGGGGACCTATCCGCTCAGGCACCCAGCAGACTGTTTACCAGGGCGCCAAATGCAATCGCAGCTGCGATCAGACCCGCAGCCGAAGCGACCAAATCAGCGTTGAAGAGACCGATCACGGCGACCACGAAACCCAGCGCGCCGGCCAGCGCGCAGCCGAGCAGGCCAATCCCGAGCCAGGTATCGAATGCTTGTCGCTTCTCAGACATGAACGCCTCCTCGGGGTTCGGAGAGCCCGGAGCGCTCAGGGCGCATTGAACACGGTGACATAGTAACCATAGCCGCTCCCAACGTGGAACGCATATCCGACCCCGATCTCCGTGATGTTGGGATTCAGGATGTTGTCTCGGTGAACCTTGCTGTTCATCCACCAGGTCACCGCGCCGCTTGGTGTCCCACCGTAGGCTGGGACCCCGAAGTACACATTTTCATACGCGCGGCCGTAGGCGTAACCCTGCGCCGTAATGCGAGCAAACCAGTCAGAGCCGTCCGAACCGATATGGCCAGTCAGCCCGTTGCAGCCCATATCGATGCTGTGCGTGCGCGCTGCCGCGCTCAGGGCCGGCTGGAGCCTGAGCGCCTGAAGTCCAAAGGCTGCGCGCTGGGCATTGATGAGCGAGAGCACTTCGGCCTCGAAACCTTCGTTGCGTTCAGTCGTGCACCCGGCGGAAGTCGTCACGCCGGTGGCTGCCGGATCGGCGCTCGGCGCGGCGGCAACCTGCGAAGATGCTGGCCAGGTCACGCTGATCATCACCCAAAAGAAGTCCGTGGCGTTGTTGCCGACGCCAAACCGGACCCCAGCCGAATCGGCCAGCTGCCAGTGCCCTAGATGCGTGCCCGGCGAGTCGGGAGCTGTCAGGTCAACGGAAACCTCGACGACGCCACCCGGCGGCACTTCAGCCGGCAGGGCGATGGATTCCGCCCCACCCATCCTCGAACCTTTCCCGAAGACGAGCTGATAGCCCTCCTCCCAGGAGCAGGTGCCCACATTGCGCAGCTTCCAAATCTTGGTGAACGAGTCACCCTGTCGGAAGACGGTTCCATCTGGAATGGTGACATCCTCGTAGAATGCGGCTCGGTTCGTGCAGCCAGTCTCGGCTACAACGACAGGCTCAGCCGGCCTCGGTGCCCACCCGAAGCCTACTTCGGCGCCGGGTGACTCCTCTCCAAGCGTCACTGTGACAGCGCCTTCCGCCGTTTGCTCGGCGGACCAGATGCCTTCGCCAAGCAGTCCAGCGTTGGGTGTTCCTTCCGCATCCATGGAGAGGCAGTAGGTCCCGGGTTCAAGGTCTTTGAAATTGAAGCGCCCATCGGCGTCGGTTCTCGCCGTCGCCAGCCCCATCGATGGACACGCTCCCGATCCAAGCAGCACTTCGAGGCCCGCGATGCCCTCTTCGCTGTCGCCACGGACGCCATCCGAGAACAGCATATCGCCCTCCACTTGGCATCCCGCCGGAATGTCATCCGACGGGGCCTCCGCCTCGCAGACGTCGAACCAGATGACGCCGGTAAGGTCGTAGCTGCCAGCCGGAATCACTGGCGCCGTCGTCTCGGCTGGGGCTGGATCATCTGGCTGGGTCGTGGGTGTGGAGGCTTCCGTTGGGGAGGACGGGATGGGCGAGTCCGGGGGCGCCTGCCCGCCTTCGCCGCAAGCGACGAGAATGCTGGCAAGGAGAACGAGCAAGAGCAGGCCGCTGTGGGATGGCTTGATCACTTGGGAACTCCGGCAGTCGTATGAGCGAAGGTAGACCTGTGGCACGAGTCGATCATAGCCTCGAAGACTCGAGAAGGCAATCTTGCCGGTTGCACAGCAGCCCCAGCGTCAAGGGGCTCCCTCCTTCGCCGAAGTCGATGGGGCGACTCGTGCCCGCTGGGTTAACATTCTTGTGCTATCCTTCGCGAGCACGCGTAGCAACGCATCGGTAATCGAGGATGCGAGGAGTCGCATTGGCTGAGGTTCAGTTCGAAGACCGTCGCCGGTTTGAGCAGTGGCTGCAGGCGCGTCTGGTGCTGGTGACGCTGGCGGCGATCATCGCCAGCTATCTTGCGGAGCGGCTGGGCGCGCCGCTGACGCTGGTTCGTATCTTTGATATCACCTCCTATCTTGCCGGAGGCCTCTTTGGCGCCCGCTCGGCTGTGCGGGGCTTGATCCGCAGACGCATTGATGTCGACATCCTGATGATCCTGGCCGCCCTCGGCGCTGCCTACATTGATCAGTGGCGCGAAGGCGCGATCCTGTTGTTCCTGTTCTCTCTCAGCAATGTGCTGCAGAACTACGCAATTGGCCGCAGCCGGAGCGCCATCCGCGGGTTGCTCAACCTTTATCCAGAGGAGGCGCGCGTCAAGCGAGCTGGTGGGACGGAAACCGTCCGGCTGAATGAGATCGCTGTCGGCGATCTGGTCCTGATCGAACCTGGGGAACGGATCCCCGTTGACGGCAGCGTGATGGCTGGTCACTCCTCGGTCGATCAATCGCCCATTACCGGCGAGTCCATCCCGGTGGACAAAGGACCGGGGGAAGATGTGTTCACCGGCACGCTCAATCTGCAAGGGATTCTGGATGTTGAGGTCCGCAAGCTGGCGGAAGAAACCACGCTTGCCCGAATCATCGCCCTGGTTGAAGAGGCACAGGAGAAGAAGGCCCCCACGGAGCGGTTCCTGATGCGGTTCGAGCAGGTCTATGCCGCCGGAATCCTGATCGGGATTGCGTTATTCATCCTGCTCCCGCCGCTGCTGGGCCTGGTGCAGAACTTCAGCGGCCATTTCTATACAGCGATGGTATTGATGACGGTTGCCTCCCCTTGTGCGCTCGTTATCAGTGTGCCGGCTTCTTTCGTGGCGGCGATCGCCTCTGCAGCGCGCGGTGGAGTCCTGATGAAGGGGGGGAAGGCGCTGGAGGATCTGGCTGCGATTCGGATGGTAGCCTTTGACAAGACCGGCACGCTCACCCGTGGCCGGCCGCAGGTCACCGAAGTCATCGCCTGCTGCGAACCCTGCGACGACGAGCTGCTCGCCGTCGCTGCGGCTGTTGAAGCCCGTTCTGAACACCCGCTGGCCAAGGCCATCGTCGAGGCGGCTACCGTCCGCGGCCTGCTGAATGGCGGTGTGGTCGAAGGCTTTGAAGCCCTGCCCGGGCGCGGGGTCCTTTCGCAGGTCGATGGACGCCATGTCCGACTCGGGAGTCTCGGCTTCCTTGAGGATGGCCATCCGCTGCCGGAGCGGTTGCGCGCCGCCCGCCAGGACCTGG
The DNA here is from genome assembly GCA_041624375.1 of Anaerolineales bacterium. Classification (GTDB taxonomy): domain Bacteria; phylum Chloroflexota; class Anaerolineae; order Anaerolineales; family E44-bin32; genus JBFJVD01. The sequence goes on along the minus strand of JBFJVD010000015.1, from coordinate 21,651 downwards.
AACACCGGGGCCGGACCTTGGTCGGCGTCGTCCGCGATCTTCAATGCGAGTCGTGCGGCGGCTGCCCGGAAGGCAAGGATGGGTACAACTGGATGGGATTCGTCGCCCTGGCCGACGAAGTCCGACCTGAATCGGCGGAGACGATCCGCCGATTGAAGGCCGATGGCGTCGAAGTGGCTATGCTCACCGGCGACCTGCCGCAGGTGGCGCAGAATGTCGCCCGGCAGGTCGGAATCGACCGCGTCCATGCGGGACTGATGCCGGAGGAGAAGGTGGACCTGATCCGTCAGCTGCAGCAGCTTGGACCGATTGCGATGGTCGGCGATGGTGTCAACGATGCGCCGGCGCTGGCGACGGCGGATGTCGGCGTGGCCATGGGTGCGGCTGGTACTGATGTTGCGCTTGAAACCGCCGACGTAGTGCTGATGGGCGATCGCATTGAGCATTTGCGCGACGCGCTCCAGCTCAGCCGGAAGGCCCGGCAGGTCGTGTGGCAAAACATCATCTTTTCGCTTGCCGTGATCCTGGTGCTCATGGTCAGCGTGTTCGCCATTGATCTCTCGCTGCCGCTCGGCGTGCTGGGCCACGAAGGCAGCACTGTGGTCGTCGTGCTAAATGGGCTCATCACCCTCCTGTTGATCCCCGAGTGGCGCCGGCGTTCTCAGGCCAGTGCTTGATCCCAGCCGGCACCCGGCAGCATAATCATTCCGCGCTCGCTTGCGAGCGGATGGCGCGGTCCTGATCGACTCCAGGCCCTCCCCACAGGGCCTGCCCAAGTCTTCATCGTATAATCGATGCTGTCATGGGTTTGTCGATGTAGTGGCTTTCATGGAAAGGAGCAGATCGTGGAGAGAGTGCAGAAGTCCGAAGAGGAATGGCGCCAGAAACTCACGCCAGAGCAATATTATGTGCTGCGGGAAGCCGGGACGGAGCGCCCGTTCACCGGAGCGCTGGTCGACAATAAACGGGCCGGCACCTACCGTTGTGCGGCCTGCGGCCAAGCGCTGTTCAGCTCACAGACGAAGTATCCCTCGGGCACCGGTTGGCCCAGCTTCTGGGCCCCGAAGGGGGACGGAAGCCTCGAAGAGCGGGTCGATACCAGCTACCTGGGGATCCCTCGCACGGAGGTGGTCTGTGCCCGCTGCGAATCGCACCTCGGGCATGTTTTCGACGATGGTCCGCAGCCGACCGGACTGCGCTACTGCATCAATTCCGTCGCGCTCGACTTCGATCCTGAAGATGAGGACAGCTGAACACGCCTCTCTTGGCAACCACTCCCTCACTCGTGGCGACGACCATCCGACATCCGATCCTCACCCCACATATGTTTCTGGTGCGCAGCTGGGTCCCAGAGAGCCGTTGCTGCGGGTGACTTCCCCAAAGTCGATGTAGGTCAGATCAGATGCTCATCACAAATGCCTGGATCATCACCTGGGAAACGCCCAATCGCCTGCTCGAGAGCCATGCTGTGCGGATCGTCGACGGCCGGATCGAAGCGCTGGGTCCATCCTCCACGCTCGAAGCGGAGTATCCGGACGACGAGGTCCTCGACGCCGGCGGCCAGATCCTGATGCCGGGGAATATCTGCGCCCATACCCACTTCTATGGCGCCTTTGCGCGAGGCATGGCTATTCCTGGGCGGGCCCCGCAAGACTTCCCGGCGATTCTCAAGAAGCTCTGGTGGCCGTTGGACAAAGCGCTGAGCGAGGAAGATGTACGCTATTCTGCGCTGGTCTCGCTCGCGGATGCCATCAAGCACGGCACGACCACCCTGGTGGATCATCACGCCTCTCCGAACACGATCTCAGGCTCCCTCGACATCATCGCCGATGCGGTCGACCAGGCTGGTCTGCGAGCCGTACTCTGCTATGAAGTCACCGATCGAGATGGGCCCGAGAAAGCCCGGCAGGGCATCGACGAGAACGTTCGTTTCCTGGCTCGCTGCGCCAAGGAGCAGGTCGCCGGCGGAAGGGTGGCCGGGTCCTTTGGGCTGCATGCCAGCCTGACACTCTCGGAAGAGACGCTGGAAGCCTGCCGCCAGGCTGCCCCGGATGGCGTTGGCTTTCACATCCATGTAGCCGAGCACGAAGAAGACGAGTATCAAAGCCTCGAAATGCACGGAGATCGGGTTGTGGATCGCCTCCAGCGGCATGGGATCTTGGGCGACCGGTCGATCATCGCGCATGCAGTTCACATCGATACCCAAGAGATCCACCTGTTGGCGGAAACCGGCACTTGGGTTACGCATCAGCCGCGATCGAACATGAACAATGCGGTTGGCGTCGCCGCCGTCGAATCGATGCTGCGCGCTGGCGTGCGCGTATGCCTGGGGAACGACGGTTTCTCAAACACGATGTGGGATGAGTGGAAAACGACGTACCTCGTGCACAAGGTTTGGCGACGTGACCCGCGCCGGATGGCAGGCGACCGCGTGGCGCAGATGGGCGCCTACAACAACGCCGCTCTCGCCAACGTCTTCCTTGATCCGCCCTTAGGCCGCGTTCAGCCTGGAGCGGCCGCCGATTTGATCCTGGTCGACTACCACCCCTTTACGCCCATGACGGCGGGGAATCTTCCCTGGCATATCCTGTTCGGCTTCAACGAGTCGCTGATCAGCATGACGATGGTGGATGGACAGGTCTTGATGCGCGATCGTCAGCTGCTCACTCTGGAGGAGGCCGAGATCACCGCTCGCGCTCGAGAGCTTGCACCGGATGTCTGGGAGCGTTACCAGCAGTTCGTGCCGGCTGATTGATTTGTGGTCCGAGTAGCAGAAGGTTGAATATGTCTGACCGACTGATCTATCGCATTGCGCTCATTGGGGGAACCGGCAATCTGGGTCCGGCGCTCGCCCTGCGCTGGGCGCGCGCGGGCTACCCTGTGCTGATCGGGTCGCGGGAGGCTGAGAAGGCAGAGCGTGCGGCTGCCGAAGTCAATGAAAAGCTAGGCACGGAAGCTGTGATGGGGCTCGATAACGCTGATGCGGTGGGTCAGGCAGATGTGAGCGTTCTGACCGTGAACTACACTGCGCATCGCGCCGCACTCGAGAGCCTCCGCGAGCCGCTGCAGGGCAAGCTGCTCATTGATACGACGGCCCGGGTCGATTTCCGGGACCCGAGACCGCCCGCGCCGCCGGCGGCAGCACAGTCGGCGCAAGAGCTGCTCGGCCCCGAAGTGCGAGTCGCAGCCGCTTTCCAGTCGGTGCCTGCGCACGTGCTGGAGAAGTATTGGGACCGGCCGATTGAGCAGGACGTCCTCGTCTCAACTGAAGAGGCTGCAGACTTCGAATTGGTGGCCAAGCTCATTGAAGGACTCGGCCTGCGCCCATTCTATGCAGGCGGCCTGGAGCATGCGATCACGCTTGAAGCGCTTGCTGCGACGATCATTGCGATGAACAAGCATTACCGATCCCTGCGTGGGGCGATTCGGGTGGCGGGGATCAATCCATGAACGTGCCGGCCCGACTCACATTGACTGCGCTCCCGGGCCTGCCGCTGATCCGGGCCGGCGACGACCTGGCTGCACTGCTCATTGAGGGGCTCGAACGAGCCGATGTGTGGTTTGAGGACGGGGACCTCTTGGTCGTTGCGCAGAAAATTGTCTCTAAGGCGGAAGGGCGGATGGTGCACCTGGCCGAGGTCGAGCCCAGTGAAGAAGCCTGCCGGCTCGCGGAAACGGTCGAGAAGGACCCCCGCCTGGTTCAGGTGATTCTGGGGGAGAGCCAGAGGGTGATCCGCGCCTCCCACGGCGTGCTGATCGTGGAGCATCGTTTGGGTTTCATCTGTGCCAATGCCGGAGTCGATCATTCGAATGTACGCGGTGAAGGCCCCGCGGCCCCCGAAGACTGGGTCTTGCTCCTGCCGGAGAACCCGGATGCATCGGCGCAGCGCCTGCGCGAGCGCCTTGAAGCCGCCACAGGGGTCCGCCTTGGCGTGATCATCAACGACTCGCACGGTCGTGCCTGGCGGATGGGCACCGTCGGCGTGGCTATCGGGGTGGCGGGCTTCCCCGCGCTGCTGGATCTGCGTGGCCAGCCAGACTTGTTTGGGGATCGGCTTCAGATCACCCAGGTGGGATTGGCGGATGAGATGGCGGCGGCGGCTTCGATCCTCATGGGGCAGGCAGATGAGGGGCTTCCGGTGGTTCATGTTCGGGGTCTTCCCTACTCGCTCGCGGAGGGTGGCCTCCCGGAACTGCTCCGACCAGAAGATCAGGATCTCTTCCGTTGAGATCATGGGTGAGTACGCTGCGCCGTGCTCACCTGTCTGCCGGCTCGGGGATATGATCGCAAGGTACAATTCGGTTGCTTCGGATCCGTTGGTTATGGCTCGAGGAGGTTTGTGCGTGGACTGGGCACCTGAATCCCGGCGCTACTTGCTTCGGGATGATTCTCCGGCGTTCGCGATTCTGGCGACTCGGATGCGCGATGGCTCGCCCCAGGCGACCCCCGTCTGGTTTGATCTCCACGACGGCCTGATCCGGGTGAACACGGAAGTGGGCCTGGTGAAGTACCACAACATGCTGGAACGGCCCGAGGTGGCGCTTACGATCATCGATCCTCAGAACTGGTATCGCTACATGCAGGTTCGCGGTGTGGTCGTCGACTACACCGAAGAAGGCGCCCGGGAACACATCGATCAGCTTGCCGGAAAGTACACCGGCAGGGCGGAGTATTCGGGAGTGATTCGTACCTCGAGGATCATCTTTCGTATCCGGCCAACTTCGGTGTACCCGAAAGAATGAGCGGCAGCGCTGAGGCGCTCTACCGGCTCATCAAGAGCCGCCGGTCCATCCGCCGCTTCCTTCCCGAGCGCATTTCTCCCGAAATCATCAAGCGGCTCATCGAGGCCGCTGGTCGAGCGCCCTCAGCGCACAATCGGCAGCCCTGGCGCTACGTCATTCTGGGTCAGACGGCCGAGCGCGCGCGCCTCGTCGAGCAGATGCGCGCGCGCTGGGTCCAGGATCTTACTGCGGATGGCCTTCCGGCCGATCAGATCGAACAGACGGTGGCGCGCGGCGCGGAACGCCTGCAGAATGCGCCTGTGATCATTCTCGTTTGCCTGACCATGAGTCAGATGGATGAGTACCCGGACGCCCGACGGCAAGAATCCGAGCGGGTGATGGCTGTTCAGAGTGTCGCCATGGCCGGGAGCTTTCTGCTCCTCTCGGCGCATGCTGAAGGTCTGGGCGCTTGCTGGATGTGTGCTCCGCTGTTTGTGCCCGAACTGGTTCGGGACGTGCTCGAACTCCCGTCGGATTGGGAACCGCAAGGCGCGATTGCCCTGGGATACCCGGCGGATGAAGGTCGGGATCGTTCCCGACGTGCCTTCGAAGAGGTGGCTCGCTGGCAATGAAGATCGCAGCCCTGGCCGGAGGTGTGGGTGGGGCCAAGCTCGTTCAGGGTCTTGCCGACCACCTGGGTCCTGATCGCCTGACGGTGATCGTCAACGTTGGCGACGACTTCGACCATCTGGGTTTGAGGATCTGTCCCGACCTGGATACGGTCATGTACACCCTGGCCGGGCTTGCCAATCCCGTCACGGGCTGGGGACGCGCCGACGAAACTTGGGCTTTCCTCGAAACGCTTGAGGCGCTTGGCGGTCCAACGTGGTTCCGGCTGGGCGATCGAGACCTGGCATTGCACGTGGAGCGCACCCGCCGGCTGCGTGAGGGGGCGCGTCTGAGCCAGGTCGTGGAGCAGGCCTGCCTTCGATTGGGGGTTCAACATCGAATCCTGCCGGCGTCCGATGATCCCATTCCGACGCTGGTGGAGACGGCGGAAGGTTGGCTGAATTTTCAGGAGTATTTCGTTGCCCGGCGCTGTGAACCCGAGGTGCGCGGATTCCGATTTTCCGGTGCTGAGCAGGCCACTCCTGCGCCGGGGGTCCTGGAGGCCATCGAGGCGGCGGACTCGGTCGTCCTCTGTCCGTCGAACCCATGGGTTAGCCTGGATCCGATCCTGGCAATCCCCGGCCTTCGAGACGCCATCCGCGCCCGGCCGGTTGTGGGCGTATCACCGATTGTAGGTGGGGAGGCAGTTAAGGGACCGGCGGCAAAGATGTTTCGCGAGTTGGGGATCCGCCCCACTGCGGCCGCCGCAGCGGCCCACTACGCCGGATTGCTCCAGCTCTGGATCATTGACGATCAAGATGATCGTCACCGAAAGGACATCGAATCGCTGGGTCTGCGGGTGTGGGTCACCAATACCCTCATGCCAACCTATGACGACCGCCGGCGGCTGGCGGCGGAGCTGTTGGCATGGCTGGAACGTGAGATGGTGATGGATCTGAAATGACCCTGTGGGCCATTGTACCGGTCAAGCCGCTGCGAGCGGCGAAGTCTCGGCTGGCGCCGGTTCTCTCGGACGAAGCCCGGGAGGAACTCAGCCGGAGCTTGCTGATCCATACGCTCGAGGTGCTCAATCAGGTCCCGGCAATCGAGCGCATCCTGGTTGTCAGCCGGGATTCGAGAGCGCTTACCCTGGCGCGCGACTTCGGTGCTCGGACGGTGACTGAACATGGCGCCTCGGAATTGAACGCGGCGCTCACTCGCGCCACACTCGTCGCCCGCGGTTATGGGGTTCGTACCGTCTTGATCCTGCCAGCGGATTTACCCTTGCTTGATCCAGAGTGCGTGCATCAGGTGATCGATCGGGCGAACGACCCTCCCGTCGTCGTGCTGTCACCGGATCGTCATCAAGCCGGCACGAATGCGCTGCTGTCGTCGCCGCCAGGAATGATCCGCTATGGGTTCGGACCGGACAGCTTTAAGCGGCACCTGGAGCGCGCCCAGCATGCTGGAGTCAACGTTGCGATTTACGAGCATGCCTCCCTGGCGCTTGATCTTGACCTCCCCGCCGACCTGGAGCTCTTCCGCGAAACCGTGGCCGCTGAATCATTCCCGGTTCTGGAAAGGCGAAAACCATGAACTGCGTTGCTCTTTACCTCCAGGACGCCCACGATCTGCGCGATGGCTTGGACTACGTGCGCTACGCCGAAGACAAGGGTTTTGACGCTGTATGGCAGGCGGAGTCCCGGCTCGTGCGCGACGCCGTGGTCCCCATGGCCGCCTACGCAGCGGTCACCGAACGAATCAAGGTTGGCTCGGGGGTCATCAACAACTGGACTCGCAATATCGGGCTATTGGCGGCAACCTTTCTCACACTGGATGACCTGGCGCCGGATCGCGTGATCTGCGGCATCGGTGCGTGGTGGGATCCCCTGGCGCGCAACGTCGGTGTCGATCGGCGTCAGCCGCTTCTGGCCATGCGCGAAACGGTGGAGCTCCTGCGTCGCCTGCTAAACATGGAACGGGTGACCTTCCACGGCGAATTTCACCACGTCGACGGGATTGAGCTGGATGTCGTCCATGGTCGACGGGAACCGCGCAATGTGCCCATCTACATCGGCGCCACCGGGCCGAAGATGATGGAGCTCACGGGCGAGATTTCCGATGGGGCGGTCCTGAATTACTGTGTGCCGCCGTCCTACAATGACGACGCGCTGGAACAGCTCGAGCGGGGCGCCAGGCAGTCGGGCCGGACGCTCGAGGAAGTGGACCGTCCGCAGCTGGTCGTCTGCTCGGTCGATCACGACCGCGAGCGGGCGCTCGAGACGAGCCGCGAGCTGCTCACGCAATATCTTGCCCAGCAGCCCCACATCGCCAAAGCCAGCGGGGTTTCGAAAGATGTGGTTGAGAAGATCCAGTCGATCCTGGGCTGGCCGGCCACTCACGAGCAGATTCAACAGGCGAAGCATCATGTCCCGGACGACCTGGTGGAACGGATCACCGCCTCCGGCACGCCAGAGGATGCCCGGCGCAAGGTGCAGGAGTACATCGACCACGGCTGCACTTGCCCCATCCTGTACCCGGTCGGCGGCGATGTGCGCCTGCTGGTCGACACATTCAGCCCCAATGGAGCCGAATGAGATGCGTGCGGAGGGCACCCGGACCAAGCAACCCAATTCACGGCACTGCTTCGCATGCGGATTGGAGAATCCGCATGGTCTCCAGATGACTTTCTACGAGGTCGACGCGGAAGAGGTCGTCGCCGAGTATGCCGTCGAGTCGCAGTTCGAGGGCTACCCTGGAATCGTGCATGGCGGCATCATCGCCTCGATGCTCGATGAGATGCTGACGCGGGCGGTCATGATTCGAGACCACCACCGCTTTATGGTGACGGCCAAGATGAACCTGCGCTTCCGGCGGCCGGTGCCGACCGAAGAGCCGCTCAAGCTGCGCGGCCAGGTGCTCGAGCATCGCGGCCGGCTGGCGACCGCGAAAGCCGAGCTGCTGCTCCCGGATGGTAGCCTCGCGGCGGAAGCCACCGCCACCTTCGCCGAAATGAAGGACTCGATCGCTGATCCGGAAGAGCTCGAGGCGTTAGGCTGGCGGATCTACGCTGACTCCCCGCAGGACGAAGGCTGAGGCGAAGGCATGGCACGCATCTACGTCATCGGGCATGCCAATCCGGATACCGACGCGGTCGCTGCGGCGATGGGCTATGCCTGGCTCCTGAGCTCACGTGACGGCGATGAGGCGATTCCTGCCCGCGCGGGCGCGATCAATGAGCAAACTGCCTGGGTGCTGAAGCGGCTGGGACTTGAGCCGCCAGAGCTGTTGGCGGATGCCTCACCGAGGTTCGACGCCGTCGCCCGGCGCCTCGACACAGTCGCCGCGGATCGCCCCCTGCGCGAAGCCTGGGCGGTGGCGCACCGCGCCGGCGCAGTCGCCCCGGTCATTGAAGAGGACGGTCGACCGTACGGGCTGATCACCGGCTTGAGCCTGTTCAGCTTCTTGAGTCAGATCGTTGGATCCCGGCCGGACCGTGAAGAACAGGCCCTGGCGGAGATCTTCGAGCTTCCCTGCCGGCAGGCAGCCGATGCGGCAGTGCCACGCTTCCTGCGCACGACCCGCATTCGCGACGCCTTGCCGCGAATCTTGCGGGAAGAACGCAGCGCCTTCCTGGTCGTCAACGAAGATGGAGCCTACCATGGTGTTGTCCGGCAGCGCGACCTGCTCAATCCACCGCGCGTCAAGCTGGTCCTGGTCGACCACAACGAACCCGCGCAATCGGTTGGGTCGCTTGAAGAGGCGGAGTTGCTGGAGGTGCTGGACCATCACCGGCTGGACAACCCGCCCACGCGCACCCCGATCCGCTTCCGCGTCGAGCCGGTCGGCAGCACCAGCACGCTGGTCTCGGAGCAGATCGAAGCCGCCGGGCTGAGCGCGCCGCCCGAGCTGGCCGGTCTGCTGCTTGGCGGACTGCTCTCCGACACGCTGATGCTCACCTCGCCCACCACGACTGAACGCGATCACCGGGCCGCCGACCGGCTTGGCCGCTGGGCCTTTGTCGGTGGGTCGCCGCTGGAAGGCGAGACGCAGGAGTCCTTCGGGCGTCAGCTCCTTTCGACCGGGACCGGGCTTGCGACTCGAGATCCGATGAACCTGGTGACCAGCGACCTCAAGCTTTACGACGCCGCCGATCTTCATTTCGGCATCGCGCAGGTCGAGGTGACCGATCTGGTGGAGTTGGCAGATCATCTCGAGACCCTGCAAGAGGCCCTGGATCGTCTCCGTGAGGAGCAGAACCTCGATTTCGCTATGCTGATGGTGACGGACATCGTCGGCGGCTCTAGCCAGCTCTTGCTGCGCGGCGCCCCTCCAGTGCTCGAAGAACTGCCTTATCAGCGCAGCGACGATGGCACGCAGCTGGCGGAGGGCGTGGTCTCTCGCAAGAAGCAGTTGCTGCCGGTCGTGCTGGCGCTGCTCGAGGGATAGTGACCGATGTTCGAACGAGTTGCCCAGCTTCAGCGGGAAGGAAGGACGGTTGCCCTGGTAACCGTAATTGCCGCTCGGGGCTCTGTACCCCGCCACGAGGGCAGCAAGATGCTCGTCTTCCCGGATGGGACGACGGAAGGGACCATCGGTGGCGGGGAAATGGAAAGCCGGGTCATCCAGCAGGCGGTGGAAGCGCTGAGAGCCGGGCGTTCCCGAATCCTGAATTACGAGTTCCGCGATCCAGACCAGGGCGATGTTGGGGTCTGTGGAGGTGAGTTGGACGTGTATGTTGAACCGGTCGCACCGCAGCCGACCATCCTCATTGTAGGAGCAGGCCACGTCGGCCAGGCGGTTGCCCACCTGGCCCGCTGGCTTGGAATGCGGGTCGTCGTGAGCGACGATCGTCCGGGTTTCGCCACGGAGGAGACTGTTCCCGAGGCGGACGAGCACCTCGCTTGCGAGATCGGCGAGATACCACAGCGGCTGAACATCAACGAGCAGACCTATATCTTGCTGACCACCCGGGGCGTCGCCCTCGATGTGGAAGGGCTGCCGGCGCTGCTCGCTACGCCCGCGGCGTACATCGGCGTCATTGGGTCCCGACGCCGTTGGGAGACGTGCGCACAAATCCTCCGTGAGTTGGATGTCGATGAAGCGCTGATCGCCCGCGTAACCTCGCCGATGGGTTTAGAATTGAACGCTGAGACGCCAGAGGAAATCGCGCTGAGCATGTTGGCCGAGATCGTGATGCTGCGGCGCGGGGGTACAGGTGAGCCGATGGGCCACGATGCATCCAGGTCGTATATGGAGCAGGGGTCGACGGAACCATGAAGCTGTGGCGCCGGTATGAAACGCCCAAGACGATCGAGGAGGCCCTGGCGCTCCTGGACGAGCATGGCGAGAAGGCTCGCCTGGTGGCTGGCGCCACGGACATCATCCTTGAAATTGAGCGCGGTCTACGGCCCGGCGTTGAGCTCTTAATCGATGTTACCCGCATCCCTGGCCTGGATGAGATCTCCCTTGACGGGAAGGGCTGGATTCACCTCGGCCCTATGGTCACACACAACCACTGCGCCGGGTCCGATCTCATCATCCAACGGGCTTTTGCGCTGGCGCGCGCCTGCTGGGAAGTCGGCGCCCCGCAAATCCGGAGCCGAGGGACGGTCGCCGGGAATCTGGTCACCGCTTCGCCGGCCAACGATTCCATCACGCCGCTCATGGCGCTGGGCACCCTGCTGAAGATTCAATCCGTTGCGGGTGAACGCGAAGTCGAGCTTGAGTCGTTCTACACGGGGGTCCGGGAGACCGTGCTGCAGCCGAACGAAATGGTGACGGATATCTACTTCCCAGCGCCCCCGGAGACCGCAAGAAGCACCTTCTTCAAGCTTGGCCTGCGCCGAGCGCAGGCCATTTCGATTGTCAATGTGGCGATCGTGCTGGCGTTTGAGGGCAGCCGCATTGCTTCGGCGAAGGTGACCCTCGGCGCAGTGGCGCCGACGATCGTGCATGCGGAGGCCGCCGAAGCCTTCCTTTCCGGCAAGGAACTCAGGGAAGACGTGATCGCCGAAGCCGCCGAGAGGACGGCCGCAGCGGCCCAACCCATCGATGATGTCCGTGGATCCGCAGATTACCGGCGGCGCATGGTGGCGCGCACCACCGCCCGCTCGCTCCGCCAGCTGGCATCAGGCACCGAACAGGATGGCTATCCAGACGATCCGGTGATGCTCTGGGGCTCCGCGGAATGGCACTGGCGCCAATCCCTTGGGCAGAGTTACAGTCATGTCGATGATACGCCGATCGTGACGAAGATTAATGGCCGGGAGCTGCGGTTTGAGACCGGTCAAGGGAAGACACTGCTCCGCTTGCTTCGGGAAGAAGGCAAGCTGATCGGCACCAAAGAGGGCTGCGCCGAAGGGGAGTGCGGCGCATGCACGGTCTTCCTGGATGGGATGGCGGTCATGGCCTGTATGGTGCCGGCGCCGCGCGCCCACATGGCCGAGATCATCACCATCGAAGGCCTGGCCGCCGACGGAGCGCTTCACCCGGTCCAGCAGGCATTTATCGACGAGGGCGCTGTTCAATGCGGCTACTGCACGCCCGGACTGATTATGTCGGCAGCGAAGCTTCTTGAAGAGCGAGTTCATCCCACCCGTTGGGATGTTCAGCAATCGATCACCGGAAATCTCTGTCGCTGCACGGGCTACTACAAAGTTCTCACGGCGATCGAGCGCGCCGCTCGGGAGCGGGCGGCTGAGGCGTAGAGAGCCCTGCGCTCTCTCGCAGGAGCATGAGCCATGGGGTTCAGCGGATATCAATTTGCCGAAAAAGCACGCCAGCGGGAAAAACGCAAGAAGATTAGCCCGGTGTGGCGGGGCATTGGCTGCCTCTTCATGGTGACGCTGGCGCTGATCGGCTACTTCGTAGCCGGCTGGTTCTTGCGAGCCAACGCAGCCAACACCTGGATCTATATTCCGCGTGAGCTGATTGTGCCGCCCTATGTATCCGGCGTGATTCCGCCAGGCGTCCTTCTCCAGCTGGCGATCGCCCTGTTGGTCATGTTGATCAGCTATGGTGTGGTCAGCTTCTTCTACGCGCTCACCTTCCCCAAGCGCCCCGGCGAGACCGATGTTCCGACGCCACGCCGGCGGCGGGGCGCATGGCGGAGCCGAGGGCGCTAAGCCTGAGATGGATCGAACGGTTCCCAGGACAGGGTCCGAGGAGATCGAGCTTTACATCCGGACCTATTACTCCCTGCTCCGCTCGACGGCCGATGTCCAGATCAGGACGCTTGAGGAGACCCACGCCAGCATGGGGTCTTCACTGCATCCTGATGCCCGCGCCGCCCACCCCGACATATCGGCTTTCATCTACAGCGCACTGCGACTCCCCTCCTGTATCACGGAGGTGGAGCGGGTCATCCTGGGCCAGAGCCAGCGAGTGTTCCTCGAGCGCGGAATCGGCAATGTGGAGGAATGGACTCCGGTGTGGGCGCTCGCCCGGCGGCGACGCAGCTTCTTCGATGGCGAAGGCACTTTGGCGTCCTATATCGGAAGCCGGTCCGACATCGACGATATCCTGCCTATCCTGACGGCGTTCCAGATTGAGTGGAACAAGCTCCATCTTCTTCTTCGCAGCGAGCGGGCCAAGAGCTTCCTGCAAGATCCAGTGGACGGGGATGCCGGCACCGCCACGTTGGCTGGAGGAATCGGCATCGAGCTCGAGGATCTCGATCGCCTCCAACAGGTCTGGGGGGCGGATTTCTGGCCGCTGCTGCGCGCGATTGCACGGCAGCCGAAGCGGTTTCGAGTGCGCCTGCTTGCCGGATCGCTGAACGAATACCGCCGCGCTACTCAGATGTGGTGGGAGAATGTGGAGCGAGCCTGCCCGGACCTTGCGCAGCGACCGGCATACTTTGTCTCGAGCAACACGCACAGCATAGCCAACCTGATGAGCGGTTTCGCCGGTCGCCAGGAAGCGGAACTCCTTCGCTTTCTCGAACAGGGTGACGGGAGCGCCTTGCAGTCCGAATGGCAGGCCATCCGCGCCGATGAAATCCCCTCCAGCCGCGAGAATTTTCTCTATTACTTGCTCAAGACCTATGAGGAGGGGCCCCACGGCGAAGCACTTAAGGCCGCCCGCCTCGAGGCCGAGCGAACCGTTGGATTCCAGCGCATCCTGAGTGAACACAGCTTCGACGTCGAGGTTCAGGTGCTCAGGCTGGATCAGCTTAATCCCGAGCGGCTAGATCCTCGTCTGCGTCGCGCCGATCTCGATCTCCTCCAGCAGAGCGAGGCCGTAATCATCAATATTGATTACCCCCTCGGGATGGCAGCCTATGAGATCCTTTCCTATGTTGCCACGCGCCTTGGATCGATCCGCGGGATCTATGTCATGGGCAAGGCGGCAACCCTAAATGGGGTTATCGGTGATGTGATGATTCCCTCCGTGGTCCACGATGAGCAGTCCCAGAACACCTACCTGTTCGAGAACTGCTTCACGGCCGCAGATGTCGTCGACGAACTCATCTACGGCTCGGTTCTCGACAACCAGAAGTCGGTCAGCGTACGGGGCACCTTCTTGCAGACCCCGCGCTACATGAATGTCTTCTATCGAGAAGGGTATACGGATATCGAGATGGAGGCCGGCCCCTACCTTTCGGCCATTTATGAACTGCATCGACCGAAGCTGCATCCGACCAATGAGATCGTCGATCTGCATGGTTTGCCGTTCGACCTGGGGCTGCTTCACTACGCTTCGGACACCCCGATGGGCAAAGGGCGAAATCTTGGGGCCGGCTCGCTTTCGTACTACGGGATGGATCCCACCTACGCCACCAGCGTCGCCGTCTTGCGTCGTATTCTGGACATCGAACTCGCCGCGATTCGTTCCCGGCAAGGGGCACTTGCGACTGCTCAGTCGTAATTAGATTCCCTGAGGAGCACGGATGGAGATCATCGGACGGTCTGTCGCCCGCGTCGATGCCCGAGGGAAAGTCACCGGGGAGGCACCCTACCCGGGGGACATCGATCTGCCGAACCAGGCCTACATGAAGATCCTCTTTGCGGGCCGGCCGCATGCCATCGTCCGGCGGCTCGACACGTCAGAGGCCGCCGCGCTCCCCGGCGTGCTGGACGTAATCACCGCAGCCGACGTCCCGAACAACGAGTATGGATTGATTATGCCGGACCAGCCGGTTCTATGTGGGCCGGGCTCGTCGAAGGCGTACGCCGATAGGGTCCGGTTCGTCGGCGATCAGGTCGCCGTCGTCGTCGCCGAAAGCGAAGACATCGCGCAAGAAGCGCTGGGCCTGATCCAGGTCGAATTTGAAGATCTGCCTGTGGTTACCGACGTTGAGCGCGCAATGGCCGCGGATGCGCCGTTGCTCCACCCTGACCGTGAGAGCAACATCTTCCACAGGCTCCGTATTCGCAAGGGTGATGTCGACTCGGCGTTCGAGGCGGCCGATCTCATTGTGGAGAGCGAATTCCGTACGCCTGCACAAGAGCATGCCTACCTTCAGCCCGAAGCAGGGCTGAGCTACATCGACGACGAAGGTCGCGTCACGGTGATCGTCGCCGGGCAATGGACCCACGAGGATCGACAGCAGATCGCCCATGCGCTCGAGCTTCCCGAGGAGCAAGTGCGAGTCGTGTATCCGGCCATTGGCGGCGCGTTCGGGGGGCGGGAGGACATGTCGGTTCAGATCGTGCTGGCGCTCGCCGCCCGGCGGCTGCATCAGCGCGACATAAACCGCCCGGTCAAGATCATCTGGTCGCGTGAGGAGTCGATTTTCGGGCACCACAAACGCCATCCGTTCGTCATCCGGTCCCGCTGGGGCGCGACCCGCGAGGGCAAAATCCTCGCCGCCTCCTGCGAGGTCATTCAGGACGGTGGGGCATACGCCTATACCTCCACCAAGGTGCTCGGGAACGCGACGCTGATGTGTACCGGCCCCTATGAGATTCCTAACGTGACGGTCGACTCGTATTCGGTTTACACGAATCACATCCCGGGGGGCGCCTTCCGCGGCTTCGGTGGTCCGCAAGGGGCCTATGCAGCCGAAACGCAGATTGCCAAACTGGCGGAAGCTTTGGGTCTCGATCCTGTGGAAATTCGCCTGCGAAATGTCATCAGGGATGGCAGCTTGCTCTCCGTAGGATCGCCGCCGCCCAAAGGCGTCACGATGCAGCCGGTCATTGAGGCCTGCGCCGAGCGCGCCGGGTGGCGCCGAACGGATACGGGTTGGAGTCGACCCGAGCGTGATGCCCTGGGAAAGCCGAATCAGCCCTACCTGCGGCGGGGATTGGGATTCGCTTGCGGTTTCAAGAATGTCGGCTTTTCATTTGGCTTCCCGGAGCGCTGCGTGGCGACCATCGAACTGCACGGCGGCGCCGAGATTGAGCAGGTTGTGCTGCGCCATGCAGGCGCCGAGGTCGGTCAGGGCGCCCACACTGCGATGGCTCAAATGGCGGCTGCCGCTGTCGGCGTTCCGCTCGAGCGCGTGCGCCTCGATCTCTCTGATACCGCCACCAGCGGGGATTCGGGGTCAGCATCTGCCTCGCGAATGACCTACATGTCGGGGAACGCCATTCGCGGCGCTGCTGAGGCGGCGCTGCAACGGTGGCAAGACGAAGATCGTCCCGCAGTTGCCACCTATACGTTCCGGCCGGCGAAGACGACCCCCTTAGACCCGGTGACAGGGCGCTCCGATCCCAATTTTGCCTATGGTTATGTCGCCGAGGCCGTGACCGTGGAGGTCGATGTCGAGCTGGGCCAGGTCCGCATCCTCGATGTCATCTGTGCAGACGATGTCGGCCAGGCGATCAATCCCCAGCAAATCACCGGCCAAGTGGAGGGCGCTGTGGTCCAGGCGGCCGGCTATACGATTCTGGAGCATTTCCAGCAGGACGGTGGCTACGTTCAAACCCAGCACCTGTCCACCTACCTCATTCCCAGCGTGCTGGATATCCCGGAGCGAGTCGACACCGTCATCCTCGAGCTGGCCGACCCGACCGGCCCCTGGGGCGTGCGCGGGATGGCGGAGATGCCTTACATCCCCTTGGCGGCCGCGATCATTGCCGCAGTGCATGATGCAACCGGCGTCTGGTTCGACGACTTCCCCCTGACTCCAGAACGCGTGCTGCGCGGGCTCGAGGGCGCTACGAACCCGTGAGCTCCGGACCGCCGCTGGTCCTCCTGCGAGGCGGAGGCGACCTGGCCACCGGCGTAGCTGCCCGCCTGTGGCGCAGCGGGTTCCTTGTTCTCATCACTGAAATTGAACGGCCGCTCGCCGTCCGGCGGCTCGTTTCCCTGGCCGAGGCGGTCTATGCCGGAAACGTTGAGATCGAAGACCTGCGGGCGAAATGGGTGGCCGACGCTGCCGAGGCGCTCCAGACTCTCGAGCGCGGCGTGATCCCGGTGATGGTCGATCCGCAGGCGGCAGTGCGGGACGAGCTGGCCCTGTCCGCTCTGGTGGATGGGCGCATGCGCAAGGCTCCCTCCGAACTGGGATTGGGGGCGGCCCCGTTCATCATCGGCCTGGGGCCAGGGTTCCGGGTGGGTTCAGACTGTCATGCCGTCATCGAAACGCACCGAGGTCATCGACTCGGTCGAGTGATCTGGTCCGGAAGCGCGAGCCCCGATACGGGAATCCCGGAGTCGGTCGGCGGTTTCCATCTCGAGCGGGTTCTGCGCGCACCGGCTGATGGTGTGCTCAAAGACGTCGCCCCGCTCGGCAAGGTCTACGAACAAGGCGAGGTGCTGGCGCGAGTCGACGGGGCGCCGCTGCATGCTCCCTTCCGCGGCGCGCTGCGCG
The DNA here is from genome assembly GCA_041624375.1 of Anaerolineales bacterium. Lineage (GTDB taxonomy): Bacteria > Chloroflexota > Anaerolineae > Anaerolineales > E44-bin32 > JBFJVD01. Next base: position 4,556 of record JBFJVD010000015.1, on the reverse strand, counting down.
GCCTGCTGCATGAAGGGATGACGGTGTCGCAAGGCCTGAAGGTCGGGGACCTTGACCCGCGCGCCGAAGTCGCCTTCTGTTTCGAAATCTCCGACAAAGCGCTGGCGATTGGCGGCGGGGTGCTCGAGGCGCTCTTGAGCAGGCCGGAGATCCGCCGCCGGCTCGCGAGTTAATGTGCGGCTTTCTTACGCGCTGAGGCTTCGCCCGGGAATGGCGGTCGCGTTTGTTGGGGCCGGCGGCAAATCCACGGCACTTGCCCGGTTGGCCGCAGAGCTTCCACCAGAAATCCCCGCACTGCTCACCACAACCACTCGTCTGGCAGCGGAGCAGCGAACCATTGCGGCCGTGCATCGTGTGTTGGCCTCGCCGGCCTCACCGGCGGAGATAGCGGACGAGCTGCTGCGCGCCGGCTCGCTGTTGGTCACCGGTCCGCTCTCCGAAGATGGGCGCAAGTGGACGGCCCCCGGACCGGAGCAGATGGCCGAACTGCACATTGCCGCCAAACAGGCCGGGGCCGCGCTGCTCATCGAGGCGGATGGCGCCCGAAATCGCTCCTTGAAGGCGCCTGCCGTCTACGAGCCGGTAATCCCCTCGTTCGTGGACCTTGTGGCGCCGATGGTGGGTCTGGATGTCCTGGGACAGCGGCTGGATGAAATTTATGTTCACCGCCCCGAAATCGTGGCCGCCGTACTCGCGGTCGAAGTAGGAGTTGAGCTCGAACCCGAGCACCTCATTGGGGTTCTCACCCATCCGCTTGGAGCGCTTAAGGACGTCCCTCCATTGGCCCGTGTTCGACTCATTCTGAACAAAGCGGACGGTGTGAATCGCGAGCAGATCGCAGAGAAGATTGCGGAGCAGGTGCTGGAGGAGGGCCGGATCCAGAGTGTGGTGATCGCCACCTTGGCGTCTGACCCGGCCGTCCGGCTGCGCGTGGAGCGGGTTGGCGGGGCGGTTCTGGCCGCGGGCGGCTCGAGTCGGCTGGGACAGCCCAAGCAGTTGATCCACTGGCGCGGAACCCCGCTGGTGGGGCATGCGGTCGCCGCCGCGCTGGGAGGCGGATTGCAGCCGGTGGTGGTGGTCGTCGGCGCGCAGGCGGCGGAGGTTCAAAGGGCGATCGGTGATCTTGCAGTCGAGTTCGTCGAGAACCCGGCCTGGCAGGCGGGTCAGAGCACGTCGTTGAGAGCAGGCTTGGCTGCGCTTTCGGAACGTGTCGAAGCTCTGATCTTCCTGCTGGCGGATATGCCGAAAATTGACACCCCTTTGATCCGGGCTTTGGTTGCGAGGCAGCGGCGGAGCGCAGCACGGATTATTGCGCCACGCGCCGGTGGGCGCTGGGCGAATCCGGTCCTTTTCGATGTGGAGACGTTTGCCGCCCTCGCGGAGGTGCGTGGCGATCAGGGTGGCCGGGCGATTTTCGATCAATTTGATATCGAAGCACTGGCTTGGGATCCGAAGATCTTGCTTGACGTAGACACCCCGGAGGATCTGCGAGGCCTTGATGGTCAGGGCTGAGTATGCGCCGGGTTTGTGGCGATTCGCCATGCAGTGTATACTCGGCCGGTGTTCAGGTTTCAAGTGGGAAGTTGATTGTGGCAACTGCGCGGGTTTTGATTGTAGACGATGAGCCGAGCACGGCAGAGATGTTCCGCCTGATGCTCGAGCAAGCTGGCTTCGAGACCTTTGTTGTCCACGGCACGGGGACGGCAATCAATGCGATCCGGCGTCATCGGCCCGATCTGCTCCTGGTCGATGTCATGATGCCGGGCGTCTCCGGGCTTGAGCTCTGCCGCTACGTCCGGCGAGAGCCGGATCTGACTCACATTCCGATCGTGATGATCTCAGCGAAGAGCCAGCCTGAAGACGAAGCCGCCGGCCTGGCTGCCGGCGCGACCATCTACCTGAAGAAACCAGTTTCCAAACAAGACCTGCTCCGCGGCATCGAGCGTGGGATGCAAACCTACGCACCGCCAAGCACAAGTTGACCATCGATTCTGGCGGGTGCTATAATCCGATTGCTTTGAAACCTATGGCACACTGGACGTCGGTTGCAGCAACGATGAATACCTTGAACTCCAACGCCCCCGAAGAACGAGCGGGCGGTGCCTGCGTGTGACCTTTGCAGCAGACGACGATTTACCTGCCGCCCGCAGCCACCGACGCGGGCGGCATATCTTTTCCAGGCCGGAGGCAGGATGCATAAATCAATCGATTGTGGGGAGCTGCGGCTCGAGCACGTCGGCCAACAGGTGCAGCTTGCAGGCTGGGTGGACCGGCGCCGAGACCATGGCGGCGTGACCTTTCTCGATCTGCGGGATCGCAGCGGCGTCGTGCAGGTCGTCGCCAACCCCGAGTCTGCGCCGGAGGCGCATCGGGCGGCCGAAGGGGCTCGCCCTGAATGGGTGGTGCAGGTTACAGGACAGGTTCGACGGCGACCAGAGGGGATGGAGAATCCCGAGCTAGCAACCGGCGAGATTGAAGTCGAAACCCATGAACTGCGGGTGCTCAACCCGGCCCGCACGCCGCCCTTCCCGGTGAATGAGGAGGCCGAGGTCGAGGAGATGGTGCGCCTCAAGTACCGCTATCTCGATCTGCGGCGACCGCGTATGCAGCGCAACCTGGAGCTACGACACCGGGTGATCAAGTTCATCCGAGACTTCCTGGATGCGCGCGGCTTCTGGGAAATCGAGACCCCGATCCTATTCAAAACCACGCCTGAGGGTGCGCGCGACTACCTTGTGCCCTCGCGGATCTACCCTGGCGAATTCTACGCCCTGCCGCAGTCCCCCCAGCAGTTGAAACAGCTACTGATGGTCGCCGGCGTTGAACGCTATTTTCAGATCGCGCGCTGCTTCCGTGACGAAGACCAGCGCGGCGATCGGCAGCCCGAGTTCACGCAGCTCGATCTTGAAATGTCGTTTGTCCAGCGGGAAGACGTGATGGCGCTCATCGAGGAGCTGTATACATCGATGGCGGCAGAACTGCTCCCAGAAAAGAAGATGCATGCCTCACCGTGGCCGCGCTTTAAGTTCGAGGAGGCGATGCGGCGCTTCGGGATGGACACACCCGATGTTCGCTTTGGCATGGAACTCGAGGACATCACAGACCTTATGGCCGATTCGGGCTTCCAGGTCTTCGATCGGGTCGTTGCCCAGGGCGGGCAGGTGCGCGGGCTCAACGCGCGCGGCTGTGGCGGCTTCAGCCGCCGCGAGATTGACGAGCTGACGGAGTACGTGGCCGACTTCGGCGCAAAGGGGCTCGCCTACCTGGAAGTGGTTGAGACCGGGGAGCCGCGGTCTTCCTTCGCCAAGTTCCTGCCTTCCGATCGCGTGGAGAGTTTGCTTCGCCACATGCAGGCTGACCCCGGCGACCTGCTGTTGTTCGTGGCGGATCAGGAATCTATCGTTCTGGAGGCACTGGGCCGGCTGCGCCTCCATCTGGGGGATCGGCTTGGCTTGCGCGATCCGGAGGTGCTCGCTTTCTGTTGGGTCATCGACTTCCCGTTGGTGAACTGGAATGAGCCGGAGAAGCGCTGGGACCCAAGCCACCACCTGTTCACCTCTCCAATGCCCGAGGACATCCCGCTCCTTGACACGGACCCAGGGGCGGCGCGTGGCCAGCAGTACGATGTCGTCTTGAACGGAACCGAGGTTTCCGGCGGCAGCATTCGAATCCATGATCGGTCGCTACAGGAGAAGGTCTTCTCCCTGATCGGGCTCGAGATGGAGGTGGCTCGAGTGCGATTCGGCCACATGCTCGAAGCGTTTGAATACGGCACGCCTCCACATGGTGGGATTGCCGCTGGTCTCGACCGGCTGGTGATGATCTTCGCCGGTGAACCCAACATCCGCCAGGTTATTGCCTTCCCGAAAAATCAAGCGGCGCGGGATGTCATGGCCGGCGCCCCCTCGGAGGTGGAGGCGCAGCAGCTGGATGAGCTCCGGCTGCAGTTCCGGAGTTGAGCCGGCGCGGGGACAAGTTTACAAGCATCCGCGATCATGGTATATATGAATCGTTCCCTGCTGTGCGCGTGATGCCGCATAACGTCTTGAGCCAACACTAGTTATAAGGGGTCTGTTGTCTGCCCGGTGACGCGATAGGCTCCGGCCAAGGCGAACCCGGGCAGCTGGACCCCACCTGCGAAAGCAGGTTCAAGACCTGGCAGCACACGGCACAGCGGGGAGCCTTTCTTCTGGATACTGGGCGGCGCACGAACGGGGTGCGCCGCTTTTGCTTCCCCATGCGCAGCCCGCTTATCCGCTTCGTTTCTTTAAGATTCGGCTCATTGTCTTGCAGTCTCTGTGCTCTTCGGGTAGACTCACAGAACTTCCATTTCATCTCGTCTATGCGGATCGGATCGAATGTCAGAAGATCGTGTGAAGGCCCTCGCAGCCGCCGTCTCCAGCATCAAGAAGCAGTATGGGGATGGGGCGGTGATGAAGTTGGGGGAGGCGGGCAATCTGGCGGTGGAGGTGGTGCCGACGGGGTCGCTGGCGCTGGATGTGGCGCTGGGAGTGGGTGGCATTCCGCGGGGCCGGGTGACGGAGATCTACGGGCCG
>JBFJVD010000014.1:0-27541 GCA_041624375.1 Anaerolineales bacterium | reverse complement strand
CGACCTGGAGCACCGGGCGGGTGAGCGTCGGGCACTCGGTCACCTGCTGGAAACTGGCGCTTCCGGGGAAGAGGTACTGGACGCAGCCGAGCAGGCGCTGGATGCCTACTGGGCGCTGCTCGACAGCGTCTGCGACGAGGCCGAAATTCCCTCAGCTTGAAGGGCAATGCCAGCTGGATCGGGAAAGCGATCGTGAAGCTCGACCGGGAAAAACTCAGGCAGGATATCCACCGGCTGTACGCCGCCGAGCATGAGGCATTGGGGGATGAAGGCACAATCGAAATGCTCGAGCGAGCGCAGGCATGGAAGCTTGGCGACGTGCTGGCCCGGGGCGGCGTCCTCGTCTTCCCACACGCCGGGGTGCTGGACTGCGGCTATCAGATCGCTGCGGTGGTTCAGGCCTGCCTGGACAGCGGGACGGACCGTGTGCTCGTGGTCAGCGTCCTGCACGCCTTCACGGATGAGATGGAGGATGCACGCATCCGCGTCGCAAAGGGCAGCGACCTTGAGGCCGAGCCACTGCGTGGGATCCAGGGTCCGGGGCTGAGTGCCGGCGACGCCTGGCGGGGCGATCACGCGCTCATCAGCTTTCGCCATTTTTGGAAAGCGGAGACGGAGCGGCGTGGCGTTCGGGGGCCGGAGGTTATCGAACGCTATCCCTATCTTGCCGGCGGGCATCCCGAAACCCTGCCCGGTATCGAAGAGGTTGCCCACCTGGCCCAGGATGCCGTGATCGTCTCGACCGCCGATCCCTTCCACCACGGCATCGGCTACGGTGATCCTCCAGAGGAGACGCTGCCGCCCGATGAGCGTGGATTAAGACGCGCAGCTGAGCGAATCCAGGAAGGGATCGAGCTGCTCGAGCCCGGGGACTACTGGGGCTACAACCAGCACTGCGTCGAGGCGAAGAGCGATGCGCGCGATGCGGGCCAGCTCTTTCGCTACCTGCGGGGGCCGCTCAAGGGGGACATCCTTGACCTCACCTACACGGACGCGGCCGAGCTCTACGCGGCGCCATCGCCCACCTGGGTGGCCGCCGCCTTGATCGCGTTCGAGAAACAGATGGACGCTTCGGAAGAGCCCTCCCGGTCACCCGCTTGACGTTCGGCGGGGGAGCATGCTACCGTTCGGATGTTCCCGCTATTCTAGGCAAAGGGTAGGCCGCCATGACCGAATGCATCTTCTGCCGGATCGTTTCCGGAGAGCTCCCTTCCAGCACGGTCTATGAGGACGATCACGTGCTGGCGTTCATGGACATCCAGCCGGTCAATCCCGGGCATGTGCTGGTGATCCCCAAGGAACACGCCGCCGATCTCAAGGATCTCGACCCTCACCTCGGCGGACATCTCTTCCAGGTAGGCCAGCAGGTCGCGGCCGCAATTCGCGGCGCCTCCGTGCTGTCCGAAGGGGTGAACCTCCTTGTTGCCGACGGTGAAGCCGCTGGGCAGGAGGTGTTCCATATGCATCTGCATGTCATTCCCCGCTTTGCGAACGATGGCTTTGGCTTCCACTTCAGTCCCCACTACCATGACCAGACCGAGCGGGAGGAGTTGGACCGGATCGCCGAAGAGCTGCGCTCCAATCTCGGCGGGTGAGTTCGTCGAATAGATCGAATGGAGTCGCTTATGCGGGACAGCTCTATCTGCTTTATCAGTTGATGCGGCAGCTGAACATCCGGCAGCGGCTCGGGCTGGCGCACTCGCTGCTACGTTACTACGGCGTCCCGTTCCGAATTCGACTGCTGGCCGGCTTCTACGCGGAATTCATCCGCCCCGGCGACTTGTGTTTCGACATTGGTGCCCACGTCGGCGATCGCATTCGCGCCTGGCTTCGTCTTGGCGCCCGGGTCGTCGCCTTAGAACCCAACCCGGCCTGTTTTGGGATCCTGGAATGGCTCTATGGAACAAGTGAAGACGTCACGCTGCTCCCTGAAGCGGCCGGCGCGGCGATCGGCGCACGACGGTTGCTGGTGAGTGAGAGCAATCCGACGATGAGCACCCTTTCGGTTGAATGGGCCCACTCCATCGGCCGGGCCAGGCAGTTCGCCGGCGTCCGCTGGGAATCCGAGTCCACCGTCCGAACCACGACGCTGGATGATCTGATCGACGCGTATGGCCGACCGGCCTTCTGCAAAATCGATGTTGAGGGACTCGAGGCCGAGGTGCTGCACGGCCTCAACGTTCCTATTAAGGCGCTGTCGTTTGAATACAATCCGGCGGTGCCGGAGCTGGCGGATGAATGCCTGGCCCGGCTGGCGGCGGTGGGTCCCTATGAATTCAATTGGACCGCGAGAGAATTACCGAGACTGCGAGCCAGCCGCTGGCTGACCGCCAGGGAAATCAGCAAGTGGCTTTCTGGGCTCTCGCCGGAGCATCCAACCGGGGACGTCTACGCCCGGCTTCTACACACAGCTAGCCAGGCAGGATAAAGGAGCGTGATCATGGGAGCATCCGAGCATGAAAAGGATGCCGCCGGGGTTCGGCACATCGAGGTGTTGGCTGAAGCGAGAACGATCGAAGGCTGGCGCAAACAAGTGGTCGCTGGCCAGCCGGACTCCGGCCGCTTCGCATTCGTGAGCGACGAAGGGCCGTACATGCCAGGAGGAGAAGGCACAGCCCCAACTCCGCTCACGTATTTCGTTGCCGGCGTCGCCCTCTGACTGCTCTCGCAGGTGTCGCAGGTCGCGACCAAGCGAAAGATCCAGCTTCGTTCCGATCGGGTGATTGTCCGGGCTCGTTTTCTCGAGCAGGGATCGGTGCTGCGCGGCACCAAACGTGGCAGCGCCGAGTCGTTCCAGATTGCGGTCGAGCTCGAATCGGATGCAGAACAAGCTGAGATCGTGTCGCTCCTCCAGCTCGCGCATCGGATGTGTTTCACAGAAGCCGCCCTCACGAATTCCGTACAGGTCGAGTTCGCCCATCGTCTGAACGGAGACAGCTTGAGCCTGCCTCGTGAGCCGGAATGAACCAGGATCACCTGGAATGAGGTCGATTCCAGGCGGTTCCTATGACGTTCTGGCGCGATAACAAGAGGAGGTCCCATGACGGATTTCACTGCACCCGAACCTCAAGCCCTCACCGCCCGCGAGACTGATTTGCTGCGGCGCTCGTTCGCGGCGGCGGTGCAAGCCCGGGAACGAGGCGATCACCCCTTCGGGGCCATATTGGCAGATGCCGAAGGGCGTGAGCTGCTCGTGGCTGAGAACAATGTCGTCACGACGGGCGATCCAACCGGCCACGCGGAAACCAATCTGGTGCGCGCAGCTGCGCAGCTTTCCCCCGAAGTCTTGGAGACTGCGACCCTCTTCGCCAGCACCGAGCCCTGCCCGATGTGTTCCGGTGCCATCTACTGGTCGGGCATCGGTCGGGTGGTCTTTGGATTGAGTCAGGCGAAGCTGTATGCGCACATCGAAGAGCGTCGCCCGGCAGGACCCCTACGTATCAGCTGCCATGAGGTTCTTGCGCGCGGGGCTAGACGTGTCGAAGTCTCGGGCCCGCACCTGGAAGCGGAGGCGATCCATCCCCACTCGGAATTCTGGCGCTGAAGGCTTATGCCGAATGCATGAGGGGTTGCCTACCGAGTCCGTCCCCTGAGCCCGAGCACGAGCATACTCCCCAGCCCGAGGCCAATCAGTAGCACAAAAGTGAGCAGCCGATCGAAGCTGATCTGCGGCGCGGTTTCGGCCGGAGCATCGGAGGCGAAGTTGATCGGTGCTGGTGGCGCGGCTTCACGCAGTTCAGCGATCACCTCGAGATAGCGCATGCCATGGTTCACGCTTGGTTCAACGTGCGTGTTTTCGCTGAATTCATTCCAGCTGATGAGCCCGAGCGCATCCGGCGCGGCTTCCAAGGCAGCCGCCATTCCCTGTCGAAGGGTTTCTCCCTCCCGGCGCTCCACTACCCTCGCTCCGCCGATCAAGCGTGCATCAAAACCGGGTGCGAGCGGTGCAATCCAGAGCCCTCTGTCCGCGTGCACAGCCTCCCCCAGGGCGCCCAGTCGGGTCTCGAACCCGGGGGTTTCGATTGGATCGCCGGAGGACCAGTAATAGGCATTTCCATCCACCACAGGTGCCAGGCGAAGATACTCTCCCGCCTCCCGCTCGGTGGCAAGGAGGTAGGCTTTCTCATGGGTGGAAGCGGCCATTTGCCTAACCTGTTCCGGCGAGAATTCCCAACTACCGGAGAGCACAATCACCGGCCGGCCGAAGAGGTTAAAGACTGGCTCGCCAGCATACGTCTCGAGAAGCCATTCGAGGTCGCCGACAATCTCCTCGACCGGCAGCGGCCGGCGCTCAAAGTCCAGCCCCTGGTAGATGATGACCAGCTTGAACTGTTCCTGCGCTGCGATCTCCACCAGCTGGGCCAGCCTGCGATTGAGCGGTTCGGTGGACTTCCAGCTCACGATAAACCCGTTGAACCCGACTTCCTTCGCCCAGCGTACATGCTGTTCCATCACGCCTCGATCGTCACTTGAGTAGGCCCCGAGCAACGGGAGATCTCGCTTGGCTCGATCCCATGAACCGGGATCAAACCAGATGTAATAGTACGCCAGCAGTGGAATGGGATCGGATTGCGCGGCGGCACCTGGAGCTTGCCGCTGGAACAGCGGGCCGAACAGCAGAAGCAGCAACGCTGCCAGGCCGGCGAGGCGTGCGGATTGACTCAAACTAAGGACCTGCCGGTTTCGCATCAACGCTCCGGACGTTCGACTGCCTCAGGCGCCCCCAGCCGCAGCGCGCGGCGCAAATGCCTGGCTGCGTGGCGAAAGATGCGGGGGCGGCCAAACGCAAGTAGGCCCACCCCAAAGAGCAATCCGCCGCCGAGGACCAGAGCCAGTGACGCTGGTCCGATCACCAGCGCGTCGACCTGCTGATCACGCGAGAGCACAAAGAGGGTGGGCGGATTCAGGCCGCCAGTTCCAACGATCTGAGCCCGATAAGTTCCGCGGGCCAGTCCCTCCACCCGGGCCACACCGTTCTCATCGAGTGGAACGCTCGTGGAATGACCATCTGGATAGTGCAGGAGGATCGCTCCCTGAACCGGGCGGCGCAGCACCGCATCGCGAGCCTGGATCCTGGCCGAGTACAGCAGGAGCTCGAATTGCCAGGGTTTTGCATCCAATGCGGTGAAGCGTTGCTGCCCTCGATTGACAACGTTCGAGCCGTCGATCATCACGCTTTGCAGTGAATACACCACATCAACGGCCTCCAGCCCGGCGTCTCGGCGCAGGACACGTTGGGACAACAGCCATGGCCGGTCGGTTCCTTGTAGGTCGAACACATCACCGATGCTGCTGCGCAAGGTAAGCGCCTCAACGCGCTCGGCCGCGATCCGTCGTCCGTCCAGGTCGCCAAATTCGATAGTGACTTGCCGGCTCACATCATAGCCGATGGCCTCAATGCGGGTCGACGGCAGTGTGACCGACCGCTCGGGCAGGAATACGGGATCGTCCCAGCGGCTAAATGCGGCCCGCATGCCCCTGGCTTCATCTTCCCATGGCAGGGCCTGCAAGTAGTAGAGACCTTCCCGAGGGACCTGGATCTGGATGACTCCCTGCGCGTTGGACTGAAACGTATCAGCCTCCGCCCCAGGACGATCGTTTCCCAAACAAAAGCTAGTCATGGTCTCGCCTGGCGGTAGGTACAGCGTGCACGGCGGGAACACGCGTACCGCCACACCTTCCAGCGGCGGCACGACCTGGATCTCCTGGCGGATGCTCTGGTCGGGCTGAAACCTGCCTTCAGCAGCAAAGGTCGCCTCGGCGGAGGAAGGAACGGCAGGGGGCTGGATGGGATGCGCCGATGGTTCGCCCGCAGGTCTCTCGATCGCAACAGGTCCCTCAGCCTGCGGACCAGTGCCAAGCAAGGACAGGGGAAGGAGTCCGAGCAATAGCAGCAGGACAGGATGGTGGCTCATCGGAGGTGGGAGGCTTTCAGTGAGCTCACGATTCCCTGCGAGCTTCCCGGAGGGCTCGAGCGATCAGACCGGCGGCGAACAGGAATGAAGCGGTGTAGCTGGCGTAGATCAAGGGCACCCGTGTCGGACTGGTACCTTCTCCTGCATAGCGCGTCATGGGGACCAGCTGCGCCTGCCGGGGTGGCTGCTCAAAGTCGAAGGCCTGGCTGAGGCTGTTGGCGCGCGCATCTCGATCAGTGAGCGGGTCGATATCCCAGTTCTCTTCGATGAATTTAAGGATGGAAGTGTAGTCCAGCGTCGTGTGATCCACGTAGCCTTGGCGCGCATACGGGCTTACCAGCAGCGCAGGGACGCGAAATCCGTATCCGTAGGCGTCCACCTGCGGAGGTGGAACATGGTCATACCAGCCCCCCCAGTCGTCATAGGTCAGGATGAAAGCTGCATGCTCCCAGGCGTCGCTCTGCATCAAGGCCTGCAGTAGCGCGCGTGTGGCCCGTTGTCCGGAGAGCAGGCTTCCCGGGGGATGTTCGCTTGCACCGATGATTTTGATGTATGAAACTGCCGGCAATTGACCCTGCCGCAAATCCTCGTAATACTGGTCGAGATCGACAATCCGTTCTGAGAGCTCCGGGTCTTCCAGGAATCGGTCCATGCTCAATAGTGGAACCCATTCCACCTGCGGCGGCCGGGGCGCTCCGGGCACCAGATCGCGGTAGTCCAACTCCGGATCGTACTTCTGGATATAGACTCTCCAGGAGATGTCGCGCTCATGCAGACGATCGAATATGGTCTCGATCCCGTTCAGCCCATCCAGCGTAGGCTTGTCCTCGCCTCGTCCGGGGGAGGCGGCCATCCAGTAAGTGTGGTTCATGAAGCTGCCCGCGGATGCCGAGCTGAAGAAGCGATCAAACAGCACGTACTCATCGGCGAGATTCCAGTAGTACGCCAGCTCTCGATCGTCGTAATAGCCAAGCGCAAGCCGGCCCTCCTGGTTGAGGATGTCGAGCGCATAGATGAATCCATCCATTCGTCCCTGGTTGTGCTGGATGCGATAGGTCCGGCGGCTGTGATCCAGATCCTGAATTGGCTGGTCGCCGAGGTGAAAGGGCTCGACGCAATCGGTCGACTGCGGATCGAATGGATTAACCGGCACACACAACCCTTCGGGGAAGCCGTCGGCGCCAGGATAGGTTCCGAAGTAGTTATCGAACGTGTGGTTCTCCTGCATGAGGACGATCACGTGCCGGATGGGTGTGTTGGGCTCAGGATCTTCGGGGGCCTGAGCGGCAGCATTGGGCGCGGCGCCGATCTGGAGAAGCAAGACCGCTGAGAGCCAGGCCAGCCATTTCACGGGCGCACCTCGTAGATCACAATGACCGGGGTGTCAACCAGCGTTCCCGTTGGGGTTCTCATGGTGATGGTTTCCGTATGTACCACTCGGCCATCGTACTTTTCGGCATAGGCCAACAGCTTGTTCGAAAAGAACGCCGAACGGCCGGCCGAGTAGGTATCCCAGACAAGGTACTGGATCTCGCCGGTCCGGATCTCAAAATCGGGATTTCGGATGGGGGTATAAGCTGGATTGCGGTGCAAGGGATTGGGACTGACCGAGAGGCCTAGCGCTCGCCGATATCCATAGAATTGCAGGATGTTCGCCATGGAAGGGCCAATGGTCATCAGCGTCGAACCCTGCGGCGTATTGTCGCGGAGCCACAAGCCTGCCTCGCGCCCGCCGGGGACCCCACCCGATCCAGCCAGGAACTCTGTTGTGGGCCTCGGCAGTACACGCGACATCGAGGGGATGATCAAGGAAATGACGACAAGAACAATGAGGGTAGTCTGCAGCGCCTGACGGCGGCCAAGCCGGATCCTTCTCAAGAAGGGCAGCTGGTCGGGTGGCCGCCCGAGGACCCCGGCGGCCAGGAGCGCCAGCGCTGGTGAGATCGCGAGCAGGTAGTGGAATCCTTTCACCGGCCAGGCTTGATAGAACATCAAGGGGACCAGGATCCACGCGCCCAGCAGCACATCCTTCCAGCGCTGATTCTGGCGGACCAGAGTCAGCCCGAGGAGCGCCAGCAGCAGCACAGCCGGCCCGATCGTCTCAAACAGGACCTGGGGATAAAACGGCCACTCATGGTTTGGCCGGCGCGAGAGCTGCCAGATCAAGTACTGCTGTGTACGTCCGCCGCTTCCGCCGCCGGCGAGCCACAGGGTCAGCGGGAAGGGGAGGATGACAATCAGCATCATGGCGGCCGAACCGGCCAGGTCGCGCAACCGAACCCGGATCCTGGGGGAAAGCGCCAGAAACGCATAGAGGGAAACCACGAACAGGATCCCGGTTTCTTTGGCAAGGAAGGTGAGGCCGATGGAAACCCCGCTTGCGTATAGCCATCGAGGATGTTGGGTGCGGGCAAAACGAACGACGCTGAACAGAGTCAAGGTTGCGAACAGGGTCATTGGCCCGTCAAGCAAAACCTGGCGCGTGACAATCACATGGTAGGGCATGACGGCCAGCAGCAGAGCCGCCAGCAGGCCAGCACGCTCCCCGTACAGATCCGTGCCGAGGTGGTAGAGCACAAAGACGGTAAGGATGCCCACGAGTGCTGCGAAGAGGCGAGCGAGCAGGTCTACGGTTGCCAGCTGGAACGGAATCGAGAGCAATACGTGGAAGAGGAGCGGGTGTGCCCGGAAGATGGGGAAGAGTGGGGACAGGTCCGGGTCGCGGGCGATCGCAGCGGCCTGACCCGCATAGACGGCTTCGTCGCTGTTAAACCCGAGCCCGCCGAGATAGAGCATGCGAAGCCCCGCAGACACGAGCAGTATGACCAGCAGAGCGTTCCGTGGCTGTGACAGCCAATCCCGCACCCTGTGCCAACGCGTGTCGATGGAGAGCGGGAACATCCGCTGGTGATCGCCGGTTTCGGGCGCAAGCATACCGCGCCCGTTGCCGTCCGCAGGAACGCGTGTGCTTGTGCGCCTCTTCGGGGCAGAGGTGTCCATCGATGAGGCTCTTATCTGCCTGCTAGCCGCCGATTTCGTCGAGGATCACCCGCGCGCGCTCTTGCGTTCCGGGTGTCAGTCCGAGCTGAAGGGACATGTTCAGGTCGGCGATCGCCAAGCCGAACTCGTCCAGCTTTGCATGAGCCCGGCCGCGGTAGAAGTAGGCCATCGCGAAAGCTGGATCAAGGCGAATGGTTTCGCTCAGGTCCACAACGGCCTGGCCGTAATTCTCCAGCTTGTATTGCGCCCGTCCGCGATAGTAATAGGCCGCAGTAAATGCGGGATCGAGCGCAATGGCTTCGCTCTCATCCTGCACGGCGTTCTGATAGTTGCCCTGCTTGTAGTGTGCGCGGCCCCGGTAATAGTAGGCTCGCGGGTCGTTTGGCTCGATGGCCAGCGCCTGGTTCAGGTCGCTGATCGCCTGGCTGTAGGCTTCAAGCTTGTACTGTGATCGAGCCCGATTAAAGTAGGCGCTGGCGTTCTCTGCATCGAGGGTGATGGCCATGTCAAGGTTGTCGATCGCGGCTGGATAGTCTCCCAACTTGTAGTACGCCCGACCACGGTACTCGAAAGCGTCCGCTAGCAGCGGGTCGATGGCGATCGCCAAGTCGAATTGACCGATTGCCGCCCGATACTCGCCGCGGTTATAGGCTGCACGGCCCTCGTCAAATAGCTGCTCCGGATCCAATTGCAGGGTTGCCTGAGGATCCTGGGACTCGCTCCGACTCGTATCCTCCTGTACCGCTGCCGGGTCTGCCGGAGGATCGGTTCCCGCCCCGAAGGAAGCGCAGGCAAGCGAAGCAGCCCCGATGGCCAGGGCAGCCAGCCCGCGATAGATTCCATGACGAGCTCTTGTCTCTATGGCGCTCATGTGCGCTTCTCCTTCAGCAGCCCCCCCGCAGGACCGCTTGGCTCTAGCCTGGAGCTAGGGCGAGTTTCGGCTGCGAGCGAGCCCTCCGTGAGGCTCACTGGCTTGGAATCAGCGGCATTCAGCAAACCGGGGATCCTTCGCCCCCAGCTGTAAACCCGGCTCCTCAACAGGGTGCCTGTCGCCCTCTGGGTGGCCGACGCCACGATTTCTCGCTCCCTGGCCGCCAGGTCCTGGCCCTTCCAGTGGACAAGATGGGGGGCTAACGAAGCATAGGGCGGAAAGCCATAGGCATCCTCCGCATTGCGCATCAGCGCCTCGACGATCGAGGCGTGATCGATTTGCTCCTGAAGTTCATCGCCCTGCTCAATGAGGATGACATGCTCAAGCTGCGCGGAGCGCGCTGTGAGCACAGAGGGGAGCAGGCGCTGAATCATGAACTTCGGCGGTGGGATCAGGATCTGAACCAGTGCGTTCAGCGAAGCCGCAGGCAATCCGAGATCCTGAAGCAGCAATCCGAACGCACGGCCGGTCTTTGAATGGAGCCGGCTCTGAAGTTGAAGCGCGAAGCGTTCTTTGGTCCCCAACGCGGCTGCCCCAACGGCTTTCAGGGTGTGGTAGCTGATGGTGAGTGGCTTGGGGAAGCTGTAGAGCGCTCCGTCGCTGCGCAGGATGGTCATATCGTCGGCAAGAAACGCCCACGGCTGGCTTGACACGGATCGAAGGATGGTGGTGGTCTTGCCGGTGTCGGTGGCCGCGGTGATCAACGCAGCCCGACTCCCTAGAGCGATACTGGCCGAATGGATGAGGGCGTGATCTCGCCGGACCAGCACCCAACGCAGAATGGGTTCAATCACGTTCGTGTAAAGCACATGTGGGGACCGCTGGATCAATGGGGAGGGCCGAATGAGGATAGGATCCTGGAGCGTGATCAGCAGCCGAAATCCGATCCGCCCAAGCGCTTCCTCGAAGATGATAGAGCCACTCTCGCCCGGATCAGCGCTTCCGCCCTCTCGGATGATGCGCAGATCGGGCGGTCGGCCGAGCTGTGGGATCTGAAAAGCTTTGAGTTCGGGGAGACGGAAGGCAGACTCAATTCCGACCAGGCCATGGATGTCGTACACAAAGCCCGATTTCATCACCAACCCTGCCTCGAAAAAACTTCAAACAACCCGCTTTGATTGAAGGGCGCGCCTTGTACCCGGATCCGTCCCGAGTGGCGAACCCCGAACCACACTCTTCCCTAATCTATATGTCGTAAATTGCAGCGAGAAGTTACGCACGGCTTGCTTAGTGTCATAGGACGAAACGAGCAAACCGGTTATTCACTTCATGCACCAGTTCCCCTATATTGGCGGGTGCATGGAGTCCATTATCCTGAGGGCGGTGAAGACTGTATGTAGGTCGATGGGGCCATAGGTCTCGGTTGAGAGTCATCCGATCAGACCTCTTTTTCAGTTAGGATGGAGAGAGCATGGATCGGGGAGGCGGCGCGCTGGCAACCTAAGGACGGCAAGGTTGTGGTGCCCAGGCGAACTGCGAGGAGGACTCCATCATGAGCCGAAATCCTGAAATCGATCTGCCCAATATGGACGTGGTCGTCCGCCACCTGGAAGGAACGCCCAAAGTCCTGCGAGGCTTGCTGCTTAATCTGCCTGACACCCTTCTTCACGCGAGGGAAATAACGGAAGGATGGTCGCCAAGAGAAGTGCTGGTCCATTTCCTGCACAATGAGCGGGAGAACTGGATTCCGCGCTTGAAGGTCTTCCTCGAATCGGGCCCTGAGAATGGTTCCTTCGTTCCCTTCAACCAGATGCCGGGGCCAGATAGCTATACCCAAGAGTCGATTGCCGAACTGCTCGATACTTTCGAGCAGGAACGGACGGCGAGCATCCAGACCTTGAAGCAGAGCAATTTGGGGGCGGAAGATTTCAACCGGACGGCCACTCACCCCTCGCTCGGTAAGGTGCGGCTTGGCCAGATGCTCTCGGCATGGGTTGTTCACGACCTGAACCATATTCATCAAATTGTGAAGACCGTGGCCAAAGAATATCGATCGGCCGTTGGGCCCTGGCGAGAGCTGCTCGCTTTGCTGGATGCCTAGCGGGCGCGTGTGAAGCGGACTTCGCTCGCGGGATTCGCAGTAGCAGTGCCCGGCGCCGAGGGGGCAATCCGGTAATCCGAACCGTCCCGGCGCCGGCAACGGCAACCGGTCGGGAGCAACGCAGCTTCCCATCCCCACTTCCTGGAGGCGGATCGTGGACCTTGGCTGGGCAATCGCAAGGTTGAAAGGAAACGCCGCACGCATTCAAGCCCTCGTCAAAGGACTATCCGAGTCGGAGGCGCGCTGGAATCCAGAACCGGGTTCCTGGTCGAGCCTGGAAGTCGTAAATCACCTGCTGGACGAAGAGCGAGAGGACTTCCGCGTCCGGATTGAGATCACACTGTTCCATCCGGACGATCCATGGCCCCCGATCGATCCGGAGCGTTGGGTGGTCGAGCGCGCCTACAACGAGCGAGAGCTTGGCCTATCTTTGGCCGCATTTCTTGAAGAACGCGAGACCTCGCTGAAGTTCCTGAAGGGTCTAGAAGAGCCCAATTGGGATGCGTCTTATGAGGCGCGCTTCGGCACGATCCGGGCCGGCGATCTGCTCGCGGCATGGGTGGCGCATGACATCCTTCACCAGCGCCAGCTTATTGAGCTTCAATATGCACGGATGGCGCGCGACACAGCCCCATACAGCCCTCGTTATGCTGGAGAGTGGTGAGCCAGAGCGAGCTTCAAACCGGCTCCTCACGAGCCCCGGCTCTCAGCGGACCTCTCGAGGCGAGGATCAGGTAGTCGGCCTGCATGGACCTTGAGCTGCTCAGAGAACCGGCGCGGAGCCTGCCCTCCCGTGGCAACATTCTCTTCCTCCACGGTGTCTACCATGCTGCCTGGTGCTGGGCTGACTTCATGCTGCCGTTTGCCGAGGCCGGGTTCGAATGCGCCGCGCTCAGCCTGCGCGGCCATGGCGGGAGCGGAGGACGCGAAGCGATCAAGCGCGCCGGCTTCAACGAGTTCCTCGAAGATGTGAGGGTGACGGCTGCCGGGATCGGTCGACCCCTCATCCTTATCGGACACTCGCTGGGCGGGATGCTGATTCAGAAGTACGTGGAAACCTATTCGGCGGCTGCGGCAGTGCTGATCTCCACGCCGACGCCGACGACCATGCGCACGGCCGGCGCCGGTCTCCTGCGTGCTTTTCCGGGCCCGATGTTGAGCTTCCTGGTCCGACGGGACCCCGACCGCTTCTACCGGCGGCCTGAGGTGCTCCGGGCGCTTTTCTTCTCGGAGCGAATTCCCGAGGATGTGCTGCGTCCCATAGTCGAACGGCTGATGGACCAGCGGGAATCCTGGCGGTTGTTTCTGGATGTATCCTTCCTGCGATTTCGTCCGCCGGCTAAGGCCCTCCCGGTGCTGGTGCTCGGCGGAGAAGCTGATTACACCATTCGGCCCGACCACTTCAGGGAGACGGCCGCTCGCTATGGCACCTCGCCTGTGATTCTCCCGGGAAGGCCGCACGATCTGATGCTCGAGCCCGGCTGGCAGGATGCCGCCGCCTTCGTGTTGGATTGGCTTCGTGATCAGGGGCTTTGAAGCACCGGGCTCACGGATCCTATCGTCCAGCGGAGTCACCTGCAGTGTACGCTTTCGATAAGGATAGGCGCCTACGTGCAAATGTAATTGCTGCCCGGGGCTTCCGCGGACCAAGACCCAGGAGTGGTGGATGAATCATCTCGTCGAAGTCGCTTTCTTCACAACCCAACCGGACGAAGTCATTGCCTATTACGCGAAGCTGTTTGGCAGCGACCCGGCGGTGAGCGCACCGGGAATGGCTATCTTCATTGCCGGCAAGCTGAAGATGCTCATCCATTTCAAGTCGGAGGACGACCAAAAAATTCCGCCTGATGAAGATCACATCGCCTTTAGCGCCGTGGATCTAGAGGCAGCATTTCAGTCTATGGTGGAGGCAGGGGCGACGGTCGTTGCACCGCCGCGCGACTATGACTGGGGACGTTCTGCCTACCTGCGCGATCCGGACGGTCGTCTGGTGGAGCTTCAGCGCTTCAGTGAGAGCGAGATGGGTTGACGGCCGTTCGACATGGGACGTGTGCTGTTCCGAGCTCGGACAGTCTAGGTTTCATAGGCTGCCCATTGAAGGGGTGCTTTGTGCTGTTCGATGACGCCGAGCTGAAAATCGAAGGAGACCTAGCTTAGATGGCGAGCGTACTCATCTTGGGTGGTGGCTTTGGCGGACTGGCCGCTGCACATTCCTTGCGCCGGCTGCTGCCGGACAGCGACGAAATCTATCTTGTAGACCGGAGCCCGACATTTGTCATCGGATTTCGTAAGACGTGGGCCGTCGTCGGCCACTCGACGCTGGAGGAAGGCACCCGTGCCCTCGATTCCCTCCAGTCCGGTGGAGTGACCTTCATTCAGGGATCGGTCGACTCCATCGATCCGGAAGGGCTGGCAGCCGTTGTAGATGGAAATCGCATTGAGGCCGATGCGATGGTGGTCGCATTGGGCGCTGCCCTCGACCGCGCAGTGATCCCGGGTCTCGAAGCGCACGCCCTCGATTTCTACGATCCGGCTTCCGTTCCGGCTGCCCAGCAGGCCATTGATGCCTTCGAGGGCGGAACCGTCCTGATCGGCATCTTCGGCGAGCCCTACAAATGCCCGCCGGCCCCCTACGAGTTGGCACTGCTGCTTCAGGAGACCTTTCAGGAGCGGGGTGTACCGGCTAATCTCGAGGTTTTCACACCAAAACCGATGTCGCTCCCGATCCTCGGGGAAGCCGGCTGCTCCATCATCGAGTCACGGCTAGAAGCAAACGGGGTTCATTTCCTCCCGAACCATCGCCCGATTTCGGTCGAGACCGGCGCCGTTCGGTTCTCAACTGCCCGGCGTTCCTTTGATCTGCTCATCGGTGTGCCGCCTCACAAGGTCCCCAACGTTGTTCAAGAAAGCGGCCTGACGGGCGAACACGGCTGGGTCGAGGTCAACCCTCTGACGCTGGCGACACGGTTTGAGCAGGTGTATGCCATTGGCGACGTGACCCAGTTGTCGCTTGCTGATGGCAAGCCACACCCGAAAGCCGGGATCTTCGCGGAGGCGATGGCCGAGGTCGCGGCGAGTCATATCGCCGCTCGGCTGAAAGGTGGGATTTCTGAAGCAGTCTATTCCGGTGAAGGGCATTGCTTCCTGGAGATGGGGCGCGGCCAGGCGGCCCTTGTGAGGGGGCGTTTCATGGCGAAGCCGGCGCCCGAGGTGGAGCTGACAGAGCCCAGTGAGGCGTTTTTCGAAGCAAAGATGGCCTTTGAGCGGGAGCGATTGGCACGCTGGTTCCCTGGTTGAGACTGCTGCGCCTGAGCGGTACATCCACCAACGCAGTCGTTTCGCCAGGTATGCTATATTCATTCTGAAGCCATCTCCCCAGCAATTCAAAGCCAGTTGCGGTGGGAGCGAAGTGTAATCCGCCCCTTCGTCAACGGCCAGGTGCACTGCCACATCACAAGATCTCCGGAACGAATCGGTGCCTCGCGCGCGGCTTGGCGTGCGATGCTTCACGCGAAAACCGAAGAAAAGCCAGCCAGTGTGTCGGGTGAGACCACACTAGCCATCGTTGCGTGCGGCTTGATCCTGCGTTCTTGAGGGAGTCGCCTGCCCTCTCACCTCTGCCATGCGCGGTGGAATCATGCCGTGCAACCTCAAGGAGGGTGCATCATGGATCAGAAGGGAGAGGGGCAACATCGATTCCGGGCCTCCGACCGAGCTCCGGCAATGCGCTGGTCGGGCCTTATCCTCAGCGCTGTTCTGGCAATTCTCATCCTGGCCGCCTGCCAGCCAGGCGCCGATCTCGAGATCGACAACCAGCTTGACTATGGCGATGCGCCTGACCCGACCTTTCCCACAGGCGACCACGAAGATTCGCCCTCGGGTCCCGCCCCGGCTGCGCTCGACAGCGAGGGTGCCGAAGTTACAGGCATTGTCTTAGGGAATTGTATTTCGGCAGAAGAATCCCCGCGCGCTTCCGACGACTGTGATGACTCCCAACCAACCTTGCATCGCATTGCCGGTACTTTCCAGGTACAAATTCGCCGCACCGATGCGGCTTCTCAAGGCAGCTACTGGCGCAATGTCGTCGCGGACCTCAATAATGACGGATCCTGGGATCCAGATTCTGAGTGGGTCGTCCGGAATTGTCCCGTTCCTACGCAGGGCGAGCCAGAAGGGACGCTCGAGTGCGACACAACGTCCACCGGTCTTCTATCGATCGAACGTGGATATCTACGGGTCATGGTGACCGATGTCATGGCGCCCCAGGATGGATGGGATGGGTCCGGCTTTTTTGAGCCTGGCAGCGCCCTAGGTGAGGTGGAGGACCATCTCTATGAGCGCTCGGCAGACTATGGCGATGCCCCTGATCCCTCTTTCCCGACCTTCCCCAGCACTTCCGCGCCAAGCGGTCCTTTCGTATTCTTCCATTCGCCTCAAATCGGTGTGGGTTCCTGCACAACCTGGGAGGACTCGCCGGCCGTGCCCTCCGACGCGTGCGACGATGGCGATCCCGTGTTCGATCCCGAGTGGGGGGTCTTCGGGGTGGACGTCAGCACCGATGAGGGCTGGATCCCACGCGACATGTACCTCAATGTCGTCCTGGATTTGAATGCAGACGGCGTCTGGCAGCCAATGGCGGAGTGGATCGTGCGGAACTGTCCGGTGCCGGAGAGCGCGCAAACGCCCGCCGTGAATTTCATCCTCTGTCCGCTTCTGGCATCTGCTCAGTTGTTTGGAAACCTCCCGAGCGATTCCCCGGTCTGGTATCGAATCCTCCTCAGCGAGGTGGAACTGGACGAGCCCGCGGGCTGGCGTGGGGAGGGCGACCCCGCCGGCTACAGCTTCGGGGAGGTCGAAGATGGGACGTATCGCCGCGACGACGAGAACCCGCGGCTGCCGCTTCCCACGCCCACCATGCCTGTAGTCACAGCGCCGGAGCGGCCAACAACCCAACCGGAGATCGGGGTGGGGCGCAACATCGACGCGCCCGACGATGTCCAGTTCATGGACGATGAAGGCAACCTTGTCGGTTCCGCCCCTGCCGGGCACCCTGCCGACATCCTAGAGGTGCAGGCAATGTGGGTGACCGAGGGCGAAGAGCGGTATCTTGAGATCTGGGTCTTTCGGGCAAAGCGCGAGCGCGGCTACAGCTCGGCCGTCCAGTTTTTCCTGTTTGTAGACGACTTCTCATCCCCTGCCCTGGGCGGCTTCTGGCAGGATCATGCCAGCCAGATTACCCAGCAGTTCTTTGGACCCGAAGGTGAACTGCGGAACCCTGGGATCGGGGTCGAGGTCAACGGCAATGGGATGCAGGTGCACTTTAAGATCCCTGAGGAGCTCGTCGGGGATGCCAACCGGCTCCTGGTCCGCAGTTTCGATCGCCCATCCGAAACGGAAGACCAATATCGCGGGTTCGATGAGACCGACCTGCTTCAGTTACCGTTAGAATAGCTCACACATCGTTCTTGCCGGAAGCACACTGATCCATGCTCGCCTGTCCCGCCGCCCAAGCCGGCTGGGAGGATGAGACGGCGATGCGGGTCTGCGGGCGCGTGCTGGCGTCCTATCAGGGCGCCTGGACTGGAGAGCTCCCATCCCGTGAATACTCCCTCTTTCAATGAGCTCGAAGCACATGAGCACTTCGCGAAGGCGATCAATGCGGAGGTGTGGGCGCTGCTTGAACTGGACCGAAGGACTGCTGAACAGGCCGAGCGGATGGTGCATGCGGTCCACGCCTCCTGCTACCATTGGCTTCAGGTCGGAACGCCGATGCACCGCCAGCGTGCAGAGTGGTTGGCCGCCCGCGTCTATGCAGACCTGGGGTTGGGTGAACCGGCCCTCCGGCATGCTCGACGGTGTCTACAGCTCACGGACGAGCACGCCGAGAGCATGGAGGACTTTGATCTCGCCTATGCCCAGGAAGGCATGGCGCGGGCGCTCGCCGCAAGTGGTGAACTTGATCAGGCGCGCATGTATCGCGAGGCCGCAGAAAGCGCAGGTGGCCGGATCGCCGATGATGAAGACCGGAGCATTTTTCAGGGCGACCTCACAGGGGGTGATTGGCACGGGTTGGGATGAGTCTGTCCTGCTCGACCATGCTCGCCCGTCTCGACATTGGCCACCAAGTCCGATAGGCTGGTGGCATGGTTACTGAGCCTGGGAAGGAACCCGCGGATCTTCACCTGCGGCGGATGGCTGCGCTAGCCGGACTTGAGTTGGTCTCTGGTCCGGCGGAACTCGAGGATCTGCTTGAACGGATTGTCCTGATCGCTGAAGATCACCTGCCCGCAACGGGCGGAGCCAGCATTATCCTCTGGGATCCGCACATCCAGGACTTTACCATCAGCGTCACAACGGTCCCTAAGCAGTCCGCCGAATATGCCCGGGAGAGGGTCCGAGCGCACGGTGCAACTCGATGGATTGTGGAGACTCGCCAGCCGCTTGTGGTTTCCGATATCCATGAGGATCCCTTCGGAGCAAATCCGCTGCTGCAGGAGTCCGGACTGCAGGCGTATGCCGGGGTTCCGTTGCTCGGCAAAACCGAGGTGCTCGGAGTCCTGTATGTCATGGACCGGCGGCCCCGCGTCTACTCCGAATCGGATCTGGCGTTCCTCCGCACCCTGGCGCTGCGAGCCTCCGGTGCCATTGTCAATGTTCGGCTATTTGCCGAGCTCAAGCGCATGGCCTTAAAGGATGGTCTGACCGGCTTACTCAATCGCCGTGCGTTCTATGAGCTGGCCTCCGAGGAGTTCCGGCGGGCCCGCCGTTACCAGCGGCCGATCGCGGTCATCCTGATGGATGTGGATCACTTCAAGTCGATCAACGACATCCACGGACACGAGGCTGGCGACCGGGTCCTCAAACAGGTCTCTGAGCGGCTGCAGGCCGGGCTCCGGAATCAGGATCTCCTGGCGCGGATCGGGGGTGAGGAGTTCGCCATCCTGTTGATCGAATCGCAGGATGAGGCTGCCACCCAGGTAGCGGAGCGCTTACGGAGGTCGATCGAGGGGCTCCAGGTCACCGGCGAAGGTGGAGTCGCGGACGTTACCGCCAGCTTCGGGGTGGGAGAGATCCATCCGTCAATGAAGGACCTCGCAGATCTATTAAGGCAGGCGGATCAAGCACTGTATCGTGCCAAAGAAGCGGGCCGTAACCTGGTTCGAGGCACAGCGAAGGAGTAGCCGGCTGATCGTGTCTCGCTGTGATCGGACAGTGGGCAATCGCGCGCCTTCGGTCCACCGTAGCATGGACTCTTGCCGGTGGCGGGCAGGGTCCGGGCAGGTTATCCTAGGTTCGAGGGAACCCTATGAAGGATCGGCGACGTCGATCTGAAGGCATGCCAGATGAACTTCACGGGGGAGGCAGGTTCTTGCTCCCCGGGTCGGAGTACGTCCCGGCCTACCTTGAAACCTACGAGCGGGGGATCCTGCTGGAGCGTTCCAAGGAGGCGGTGGACGCGCTGCGAAGCTGTGTTGTCTGTCCCCGCGATTGTCGCGTTGACCGGCTCGCGGACAGGACGGCGGCCTGCAAGAGCGGGCGGTACGCCCGTGTGACGAGCGCGTTCACGCACTTCGGCGAGGAAGATTGCCTGCGCGGCTGGAACGGCTCCGGAACCATCTTCTTTGCCTGGTGCAACTTGCGCTGTGTCTTCTGCCAGAATTATGAGACCAGTCAAATCGGAGAAGGCGCAGAAGTCCGACCGGAGGAACTGGCAGCGATTATGCTCCGTCTGCAGGAGGTGGGCTGCCACAACATCAACTTCGTCACGCCTGAGCACGTGGTGCCGCAGATTCTTGAAGCACTGGTGCTTGCGATAGGAGCCGGGCTTCGCATTCCGCTTGTCTACAATACGAGCGCGTATGACAGTGAACACAGCATTGATCTGATGGATGGCAT
The DNA here is from genome assembly GCA_041624375.1 of Anaerolineales bacterium. GTDB lineage: Bacteria > Chloroflexota > Anaerolineae > Anaerolineales > E44-bin32 > JBFJVD01. The sequence continues at coordinate 7,758 of JBFJVD010000014.1, read as the reverse complement.
TGTGGATGTCTATATGCCCGATTTCAAGCTGTGGGATTCAGCGCTCTCGCTGAAGTACCTGCTGGCCAAGGACTATCCTGAGGCGGCCAAGCGGTCGATCACGGCCATGCATCAACAGGTCGGGGAGCTGCGTGTCGACGAGGACGGCGTGGCGCTGCGCGGCGTACTCGTACGCCATCTCGTGATGCCGGGCCTCCTTGAAGAAACGCGCCGGATCATGTCGTTTCTGGCGCAAACATTGTCTCCAGACACCTACATCAACGTCATGGACCAGTACAGCCCGGCGTGGAAGGCCCGAGCAAAAGAGAAGTTCGCCGCCATTAATCGGCGGATCACGCATCGCGAATTCGAGCGTGCCCTGAATCTGGCCAGGGCAGAGGGGCTCTGGCGCTTCGACACACGCTGGCGCCATATCTTGCCAGGCCTGCGCCTCGCATTCCAGTCTGCCTGAGCCCTTGCGCCCCAGACCACCCCTCCTCCCGCCCGCGTATTTTCTTCTCGCACTTGTCGTGGTCCCTGCGCTCCACTGGCTGTTCCCAGTGGTTCGCGTGCTCCCGAGTCCATGGAACTGGCTCGGTGCCCCACTGATCCTGGCCGGGATCTTGCTTGGTCTGTGGGCCTCGCAGCAGTTTGATCGCCACGGGACCAGCATCCGACCGTTCGAAACTCCTCATCACCTGCTGGTCGAAGGGCCCTATCGGTTCACCAGGAATCCGATCTACCTCGGCATGAGCCTCACCATCCTGGGGGCCGCTTCGATTTCGGGGAATCTCTCTCCATTTGCGGTGGTGATTCTCTTCATCATCCTCATGGATCGTCTCTTTATCCCGCACGAAGAACGCCAACTCGAAGACTCCTTTGGGGAAAGCTATCGCCAGTACCGAAGGAGGGTTCGGAGATGGATATAGACGCTCGGCCGGTCGGATGATGCAGACGGGGCTTTAATGGATTCGCTCCATGACAGGCGGCCCCTTCTCGACGCAGTCTGTGGCGAAATTGAGATGTATAGATAAGCTGACTCACAGGCATAGGCAGGCTGCGGGCAGCTGTCTACGCTCCGCCTGGGCACACAGCTGGAGGCGCTCTTGAAGGCCGGCTCAATGGTCTTTCTCCTGCTCTTCGCCGTCGCACATCTACTCCTAAGCACGACGGTGCTTGCGATGCTGGCGGTCGATTCAGCAGAAGGAAGCTTGGGGAACGACGTGGCGGGCTCGGGTGCATCGGTCCGAACAGATTTCCGCCTTCAAGAATTGGGCAGGTTGTTGCTCGCTCCCCTCGTTTGGTGCAGCTTTGGCGATTCGGTTTGTGCGGGCGTCCAGGCGATCTTCCCGGGCGCGATCGGCGCATTAAGGCTGCCCGCAAACAGCCTCTTTTGGACAACGCTGCTCGCTGCGGTTATTCGGCTTGTGGCATGGTTTGGGCGGGCAGCTCAGATCTAGCGCGCCGCGGATGTGAATTTCCTTCAGGGCGCGGGCAAACAACTAGCTCAGTCGCGCTTACTTTCCACGAGCTCTCCTATTCGAGATGGTCTTTGAGGAGGAGCATGCGATGTGACAATCCATATTGAAACCCCGCTTCTCGAATCCCGCTCCATGGGCGAACGAATGGGTGTGCCGGTATTCCTCAAAATGGAGGCACTGCAGCCGGTCGGTTCGTTCAAGGCGCGTGGCATCGGGGAAGCCTGCCGCCAGCGCGCAGGCGGCGGCGCGGCGCGATTTGTTTGTGCATCGGGCGGAAATGCGGGCTACGCCGCTGCCTATTCTGGTCGGCGCCTGGGTTTGCCGACGACGATCGTCGTTCCGACTTCAACCCCGGAGGAGATGCAGAGTCGGATCCGCGCAGAGAAGGCTCAGGTCATTGTTCATGGCGACTCCTGGGATGATGCGTTTGCCTATGCGGAGGAACTCGCCAAGCGGCCTCGCACTGGCCACATCCATCCCTTCGACGACCCGCAGGTCTGGGCCGGGCATGCAACGATGGTCGATGAGCTGGCCGCGGTGCTGGGTGAGCCCCCCGGAGCCGTCGTGGCCGCCGTAGGGGGCGGTGGGCTGCTCTGTGGCCTGCTGGAGGGTATGCACCGGGTGGGTTGGACCAGGGTGCCTGTCTTGGCTGTCGAGACGGAGGGCGCTGCTTCCTTTGCGGCTTCAATCGCCGCAGGAAGAATCGTCCAGCTCGAGGAGATAAGCTCCATCGCAACTACGTTGGGGGCTCGAGCCGTTGCCGAGGCCGCACTCGAGTGGACACACCGGCATCCGGTGACCAGCTGGACAACTTCGGACAGAGCCGCCCTGAACGCCTGTCTTGATTTCGCAGACGACCATCGGGTACTAGTCGAGCCGGCCTGTGGGGCAGCTCTGGCTGCCGTCTACACGAGGGCCAAACCGCTGATCGGCCTCGGGTCCATCCTGATCATCGTCTGTGGCGGTGCCGGCGTAAGCCGCAGCTTGCTCGACGGATGGGACAAGTCCGTCCCTACCTAACACTGCTTGAAGTCGATCAGCACTCGTCTGGAGGATGCGGTTAGAATGTGAGGGGTCTGCCCATGCCTGCAGGCTCGGGCAGGTGGCCAGTGGTTCAAAAGGGGTATGCGATGATACATGGAGAGTCTGAGGACAATATGTCATACGAGAAGGCAACGCTCGGAGGTGGCTGCTTCTGGTGTCTGGAGCCTGTCTACGCAGACCTTGACGGCGTCGTCGACATCGTTGTTGGTTACGCTGGGGGTCATCTTGAGAACCCGACCTATCAGTTGATATGCACCGGAACAACCGGACACGCGGAAGTTGTGCAAATCACCTTCAATCCCGAAATCATCAGCTACCGGGACATCCTGGAGGTATTCTTCTCGATTCATGACCCGACCACGCTGAATCGGCAGGGGGCAGATGTCGGCACGCAGTATCGGTCGATCATTCTCTATCATTCAACCGAACAGAAGGATGTTGCAGAGCGGTTGATCGAGGAGCTGACGGGGGCCAAGATCTGGACCAATCGCATTGTCACAGAGCTGGTCCCGTTGGACGTCTTCTACGCCGCAGAGGAATATCATCAGTCCTATTACGCGAAGAATCCGGGACAGGGGTATTGCCAGGTCGTCATTGCACCGAAGCTGGCGAAGTTCCGCACGAGATACCGAGACAAACTCAGAGTAGCCTGACCTCGGCGGCAGCTCGGCCAGGTGCCCCGATCCGCTTGCAGGAATGCAGCCCCGTCTAGGTTGACCAGGTGATATGCCTGGGCTGTGGCAGAAGCACCCACAAGTTGACTCGTCCAGCATTGAGTCGGGACGGCCAGGTAGCGCGCCCTGCAGTCCGATGGGGCCGCCGGCGCACAGGCCTCGCCCTTAAGGATTCCCAGTCAAGATGGCTTACGATCAAGGACTTGCGCAGCGGATCCGGGAGATGCTGGAAGAGGAGCCCGGGCTCACGGAGAAGGAGATGTTCGGCGGCATCGCTTTCATGGTGAACGGCAACGTCGCCTGCGGCGTCATGGGGGATGAATTGATGGTCCGCATCGGCAAGGAGGGAGCGGACGACCTGCTTCAGGAGCCAGGAGCGAGAGCCTTCGATTTCACCGGACGCCCGATGAAAGGTTGGCTGATGGTGAACCAGGAAGGGTATGATCCGGATGCGGGGCTGGAGATATGGGTGGAGCGCGGCGTCCGCTTTGCCCGCTCGCTTCCACAGAAGTAGACGCCTTGCATACCGCGAACAACCGAATTCTGGTATAGGGCGCCGATCACCTGGATCACCAATAGAGGCCCGTAGCCACTCAGAATGGAGGATCAGCATGCAGATTGCAGATGACCGGGTCGTTTTCATTCATTACACGTTGAAGAATGCCGGTGGGAAGGTTATCGATTCTTCCCGTGATCAGGATCCACTGGGCTACATTCAAGGTCACGGCAACATCATTTCAGGACTCGAGAAGGCTCTAGCCGGGAAGTCAGAGGGGGACAGGCTGACGGTGACACTTGAGCCGGCGGATGCCTATGGCAAGCGGGATGAATCGCTCGTGAAGGCGATGTCCCGTGAACAAAACTTCTCCCAAGTGAGCGACCTCGAGCCCGGCATGCAGTTCCAGACACGCACCGAAGAAGGGATCCGCGTCGTTACGGTGTCCAGCGTTGAGGGTGATGAGGTCATCGTGGATGCCAACCATCCCCTGGCGGGTGAGACATTGACGTTTGACGTCGAGATTGCTGGCGTCCGCGAACCGACTCAGGAGGAACTCTCCCATGGGCACGTTCACGGGCCTGGAGGACATCACTAGCCACTCAACCGGCGCCTCCACGCGTTGAGTGGAACGGCAAGAGCAGGTCTTGGCGCCTTGGACAGCAAGCGGGCCAGGACCTTTCTGTTGATCCGGAGCCGTAGGGGTAAGGTAAACGCATGGGCCGTTCGATCGCGCTAGTGCTTGTGTTGCTTGGCGCACTGTTACTTCTCCTGGCTCTCACGTTCATCCCCTGGCTCCGCCCGCAGCAAGCGGAGATACGCGCTGAAGCCGCATTTCTGGCTGTATGGGACGGTGTGATCGACGGATGCGGCTTCAACTGCGAGGGCTGTGGCGCTAGGACGTCCGTTCGGCGCTTTGGGGGATACGCTGTTGAGCTAGAGTACGCCTGTGGAATGCTTCCCGCGGATTTGCCTGAGTACCACGAGCGAGCGATTGTGTTCGTTTCCGACTTTGGCACGGTTCATGGCTTGAGCCGCCCATAACCGAAGACGAGGGGAGCATTGGCGCTTGGATTGTTCGTCCTCGGCGGGGTGATGGCGATCCTTGCGCATCTCGCGATTGGGAGGGCCGCAAGGCGCTCAGCAGAGGCCCTGGCAGGCCTTGTCGGCGATGAGAAGGCGCTGAAGATTTCTCCCCTCCTGGAGGAGGGGGGACACCCGCTCGTTGGGGGCTGGGGTTGCGTTGTGATTGCCTTGCAGGTCGGCCGGGTGGCCGGGATCGGACTTCTCCTTGCCTCCGGTTTATGGGTCCTCCTGAATGGTCTTGGGCCGTAAGCCCTTCAAGCTCTAGTTCTCGAATGGGTTATGCTTAAATGGGTCGATGCCTCGCCGGGGTAGCGATGTCACGAGTTCGTGGGGGAGGCACATAGGTTCCCCGACACGAAGGTACCGGCCTGCGACTTAGGATTGTTGGGAAACTCCCAATTCAGGAGGCTTGGCATGGGAGAAAGCGTTTACAAGGTCATCACATTGGTTGGCACCAGCAGTGAGTCCTTTGAGAGGGCTGCTGCGGCTGCCGTCGATATGGCTGGGCAGAGCTTGCGAGATCTTCGAATTGCTGAGATCGTGGAACTCGACATGCAGCTGGAGGATGGCAAGATCAGAGCCTATCGAGCGAAGGTGAAAGTCTCGTTTAAGTACGAACGCGAAGAAGACTAATCGGTCTGGCAGGTTCCCGGGGAGCCAATCTTCGCTTTCGTCTGCTGCCACCTGGACCCTGAGTCAGAGGGTTCAGTTTGCATGTCCCGATCTAGCGTGCTCCATGATCTGAGTTTGGTGCCGAGCGCTTCGCCAACTTCAGTTCTTGAAATCCGTCGTTTCCATTCATGAAAAGGAGATAGCTCTCGGATGGTTCCGTTGACAAAAGTCGAAGGCATCGGCGCGAAGTATGCCCAACGACTGGCTGCTGCTGGCGTGCGATCAACAGCGGCGCTTCTCGAAGCAGGAAAAACCCCAAAGGGACGCAAGGACCTTGCCGCCAGCACCGGCTTGACTGAGACCCTCATCCTGAAGTGGGTAAACCGGGTCGACCTGATTCGGGTGAAGGGAATTGGAGAGGAATACGCCGATCTGCTTGAAGCCTCTGGAGTTGATACAGTCCCCGAGCTGGCTCAGCGAAACGCGGCCAATCTGTACCAGACCATGAAGCAGATGAACGACTCAAAACATCTGGTCCGCCGTCTCCCCGCCGAGTCACAGGTTCGGGACTGGGTGGCCCGGGCAAAGAAAGCGGGGCGCGTCGTCACCTATTAGGGACTGGATACGATCGTCCTTCAATGAGGGCGAGTGGCGAGCCGGGGCGCGAGTCGACTGCGGTCAGGTGGGGCCACTCGCTCTTCTTCTTGTCTGGGACGCTGTCCTGAGGAGAATGCTGCTGCGATGAGCCGGTTTGTGGATCTTAATCATGTGCTCGAGCATGGCTTGGTTACGTATCCCGGACTTCCCCCACTTGAGCTCTCCGACTTTCTGAGCCGGGCTGATTCTCGGGCGATCTACGCGGAGGGTGCCGAGTTCCATATCGGACAGGTGCACATGGTCGCAAATACGGGCACCTATTTGGATGCACCATCCCATCGGTTCGAGGACGGCGCCGACCTGGCCGGACTGGCGCTGGAATCCATCGCCGATCTGCCGGGTGTCGTGGTCCGCATGCCAGCGGGCTCAAGGCCGGCGATTTCTGAAGCGCCGTTTCTCGGCAGCTCGATTGAGGGGCGCGCTGTTCTGATCCACACGGGATGGTCTCGTCACTTTGGAACCCCGATGTATGGCGAGGGGCATCCATTCCTCACAGAAGCCGGCGCGGCTTATCTGCGCGATCGGCGGCCGGCACTAGTTGGCATCGATTCGCTGAACATCGATGACACGACAGATATGCGCCGTCCCGCTCACACCTTGCTGCTGGAGGCAGGCATCGGAGTCGTCGAGCATCTTGCCCAACTTGAGAAGCTTCCTCTGGAAGGATTTCGATTCTTCTGCGTCCCCCCGCGGATCCGTGGGCTGGGCTCGTTCCCCACTCGCGCTTTCGCCATCCTGGAGGGCTAGCCCCGGCCTTGCCTGCCAGGGCAAGGGTCTGTGATGCGAGGTGGATTTGACTTCCCATGATAGCGGGCTAGAATGCCCTCGATGAGTGACTCGGAGAGCTGGGCAGCAGGCAATACACTTGGCAACGCGGCGCTGGCGTTGGGAATCGCCTCCACGGCACTGGTTTTCGGAATCGGGCTCTGTGCACTGGCGGGAACCCGGCAGGGATGGATTCAGCTGCTCAGCACGCCGCTCTATGTTTGCGGCGCGAGCTCCGCATTCCTGGGTGTCCTTGGATTTCTGCTGGGGATCGCAGGTTTGTTCGGATCGAATCGGTCCCGCGCGACGGCAATGATGGGCATTGTCCTTGGACTTGCCGGCGTCTGTTTGTTTCTCGGTGTGTTGAGCACGGTACAGGCTGCCTTCGGAGGCTAAAGTTTAGGGCCCGATATCCAGCCCCGGCCACTGCGCAATGCCCCGCAGCCAGCGTGCGATCGCCATCGCGAGCTCGGCAGTTGGGGTAATCTCCTCCTCGAAGACAACGCTCTGGGGCGGTGAGGAGGGCGCCTGTTCCGGTCCGTTCGACGTGTTCAAGCTGCTCAGCGTACGTTCAGCAACCCACCCTTCTACGCCAAGGAACACGCCGGGCCACCAGTATTCGCCCTTGGCGCGGATACCCTGCAGCCCTTGCAGCGTCGGCAAGATGACCCCCGTCGAGCCCTGGGCGCGTGAAGCGAGGACTCCATAGTCGGTTCCGGGACCAAGGCGAATCTCGGTCGGTGAGAGGAGCTCAACCGGCTCCCCAGGCGAGAAGCGGTTCGACTGCTCTGCAGGCTGAACCTCGACCATCAGCAAGCCGTTGGCTACCTCGCGTTCGCTGCCGTCCGATGGTCGGTTGACAATCTCGCCCATGACCCACATCGCCGATGAACCTCCGCCGTCGTGGTTAATCCCATATCCGGCACCGAGAGCGTTGGCGCAGAAATCGGCCAGTTCGTCAATG
>JBFJVD010000013.1:0-28517 GCA_041624375.1 Anaerolineales bacterium | reverse complement strand
TCGTTCGGCTGCGGATCGCGTCGATGTGGCCCGTCTGCCAATAGGTCGTTGGCAGGGCCTGTCGAGGCTGATTGTAGGGCTCCGGAACATCGGCTGTGAGCAGCGGTGTCAGGGCACCGGTCGCGTCCAGGCGCCACATCTTGTAGGGGTTCTGACCTGAAACCACCACCCCGCGCACGGAATCAGCTTCGGGTCGTTGCAGGAGAAGCTGGATTGCCTGCTCGACCATGTCGGGTGGGCGAAGCGGCGAGGTCGGCCGCAGGTGAATAATGAGATCGGGGCGGTACCCTCCTTCGGCCTCCAGCCAGCGCAGGCCGTGGAGGAAAACGGGAAGATCGGGCGTGTCGTCCTGTGCCAGCTCAGTCGGCCGCAGGAAAGGGACCTCGGCGCCATAACGCTCAGCGACCTCCGCAATCGCGGGATCGTCCGTCGAAACGATGACCCGGTCCACCGACTCGGCTTGCAGGCCGGCGGCGATGCTGTAGGCGAGCAACGGATGGCCGCCGAATGAGCGGATGTTCTTCCGAGGGATGGATTTCGAGCCCCCGCGGGCTGGAATGAACGCCAGGATCTGTCCGGGGCTCACCACGCGGTCCAACCTCCGTCGACGACGAGATTGGCGCCGGTCATATAGGAGGATGCATCAGAGGCGAGAAAGAGCAGCGCGCTGCTGATCTCCTCGGCGCGTGCCATGCGGCCAAGCACCGTGCGCGTTGCGTAGCGCTGCACGAATTCTTCATCATGGCCTGCGAACACCCCACCCGGTGTCAGCGCATTCACCCGAATCCCGGTGCCGGCGTAATAGGCCGCCAGGTAGCGCGTGAGCCCTATGGCGGCGGCCTTCGATACGCTGTAGGTGACCGGCTTGTAGCGCGGCGGCCCTTTCTCTTGCTCATAGAGCCGCTGGTCCGGGCCCACCAGGCCATAGGTCGAAGCGATATTGATGATATGCCCTGAGCCCACCTGAACCATCCGCCGCGCCACGGCCTGGCTCGCCAGAAACATACCGGTGACGTTCACCGCCAGCGAGGCCTGCCACAGGTCAAGAGGAAAGTCCTCAAAACCACTGCTGTGGGCTCCGGCACTCTCACGATCGAACTTTGGATCGATGGCCGCATTGTTGACCAGGACGTCGATCCGGCTGTAGCGTGAGTCCACTTGTGCCGCCATGGCTTCAACCGAATCAGGCTGCGAGACATCCACCTCCACCGCCAGCGCTTCGCCACGCCCGGCCCGCCGCACCTGCTCCGCCACCTGGCGCGCCGCCTCGAGATCGATGTCGGCGACCACGACCCGGGCGCCTGCGCCCGCCAGAGCCTGAGCGTGACTGGCCCCCAGGAGGCCGCCGCCGCCGGTCAGGATGACCACCCGATCCGTGAGCTCAAATCGGCGCAGACCTTCAGCCTGATCCACGCTTCCCTCCCTGTGAGATGTGCTGCACACGAGAGACTTCCGGATGGATCTCCAGCCGCCGCCCCTCGCTTGCGGCTCGATAGACCGCTTCGATCAATTCGAGGTTGCGCACACCATCGTAGAGGCTGCAGCGCGGGGCAGCCGCGCCTCGGATGACATCCAGGAAATGGCGCATCTCCTCGAGAAACAAGGTGTTGCGCTCAAATCCGGCCGGAGGCGGCTCGCGCGTCCACCCGTCCTGCTCAGTCCGGCGCCAACGGACCGCACCCTCCGCAGCATCCCAACGGATCGTGCCCTCGCTGGCGACGATCTCGAGTGTGTGACGTTTGGGGCGCTGGGTGTAATTCAAGTGGAGTGCAGCCACAACGCCCGATTCGAAGCGCAGCAGGATGTCGGCGGTGTCTTCCACCTCCAGCTCCAGATCCGAGAGCTGCCCGATTTCGGCCTGGACGCTCGCCGCCTCGCCAAACAGCCAGCGAAGGTAGTCGAAAGGATGGGACAGCGTCCGCACAACGCCGCCGCCCAGATCGGCGCGTGCGCTGTAGGACGCGCGGTAATCCTCCCATGGATGCCAATCCGGCAGGTATTCGCCCCAATGCACCTTCACGCTGAGCGGCCGGCCAAGCTCACCGCCCGACAGGAGCGCGGCAATGCGTTCTAGCCCAGGGTGAAAACGGAACTGAAAGCCGATCAGGACCGAGCCACCCCCGAATGAGAGCGCCTCCTGCAGAGCGTCAATTCTCTCCAGCGAGTGGGAGACCGGCTTTTCGATCAGCAGATGACAGCCGGCATGTGCGGCCGGGATCGCAACCTCGAGATGCAGCGCGGTGGGATTGGCCACGATGACCGCATCGGGGGTCCCACTTTCCAGCGCCGCGCGCAGATCTCGTTCAACGGGGAAGCCGGCCAGATCTTCATCCGGCAGCGTGGCCCGACCGGTCCGATGGAGGACGATGTCGTTCTGCCCCAGGGCGGTCAAATTTCTCAGGTGACGTCGTCCGGCTGAGCCGAGGCCCGAGATCAGAAAGCGCACAAGTCAGCCCTCCCCTACCCGGTAACCCCAGCGCCGGAGCACGTCGCCTGCCTGGCGTTCGAAGCGGCGTCGATCGTCGGAAGTGTAGAGACGGTCCCATCCCCCAGACACGCCACGCTCAAGGCTCTGGACGAGGCCCGGCGCCTTGGCGGCATGCCAATCGGCGGCCGGATTCTGCGTCATTTCGCCGGGGATCGCCGCCTCGGCCTCGCCCGAACGGGGGGCCTCAAGGAAAGACCAGGCCCGCTGGAGGGTCTGGATCGGTTCCTGCAGCAAATCTTCATAGCGCAGGAGGAGATACCTCTCCTGGTAGAGCCGCTCGCCTTCGTCGTCGGTGGCCTGGACATTAGCAGACCAAAGCCTCGCTTCGGCCTCGAGCCAGGCTGGTGTGAAGATCGACCGCTGGCCTTCGAGAAAGGCCTCGGGGCGGCGCTGGAACTCGTCCCGCACCGCCCGGTCCTGCCGGTCCAGCAAGTCTGTGAGATCGATGAATTGCTGCACCCGGCGGGATAACGCGACATCCCGCCCGTCGCGGACGATATGCAGCAAGCGGGCATCGGGATAAATGCGATGGAAGCGGGCGACAACGCTCGCGCCGGCTTCATGAGGCGATTTGTCCCCGACGATTTGCTTGCCCTCGCGTTCGGCCTGACGCTCGAGGACATAGTCGCAGGCTACACGAACCAGCGCGGTCGAGAGCTGCTCACCATGTGTCCATCGATTGCTGGGCCGCTCGAGCCAGGCTTCGATCGAAGCCGCGGCGAGCAAGCCCGCCAAAGGCTGCTGCTGGGTCACGAAGTGGGCCTGCCAGTTGCAGTGAACCTCAGGGTGGAGTCTCAGGAGGCGCGCCAGCAGGGTCGTCCCCGACCGCGGGTGACCGAGCACAAAGAACTTCGGACGAGCGAAGTGGCAGCGGATGCGTTCAAGCTCTTCCAGCGCCAGCGGCGGCAGCGTATCGAGACGCTCAACCGTGGACGTGCTCGGCTCGCGGAACCGGGTTCGCGCGCGGCGGAGGAGCGCTCTCACGACTCCTCCGCGGGCTCGGAGACTGCGGCGGTCTCAGCGGCATGGTCTGCTGACTGATCTGCGACGGAGGCGGCCGGCGGCTGCTCATCGATGACGAGCGACTCATCCCCATGGTAGGTGATCAAGGTGTCGGCAATTTGATTGGCCAATAATCCTAAAAGTGCAATCATGAGTGCAGAGATAAACAGAAAGATGGTGGCGTTGGGAATCACAGGCCGGCCGGCTGCCAGGACGCCGGCGATCCAGGCAGCGACCCCGAGAACGCTTAATACGAAGCTGGTGGGCAGGAATATGCGCAGGGGATCGTACAGCATGATCATCCGCAGGATCAGCACGAAGAAGCGCGCCCCGTCATGCCAGAGCCGGATTTTGCTCCTGCCGGCCGACCGCTGGCGAACATGGATGGGCACAAACGCCACGTTGTAGCCCGCCTTGAGGAATGCCAGCGTTGTGGTCGTCGGCGCTGAGAAGCCGGACGGGTACAGCGGCAGGAAGTGCATAACGGCCGCACGCCGCATGGCGCGGAACCCCGATGTGAGATCGAGCACCTCGCGCTGCGAGAGCCAGCTCGCAAACCGGTTGTAGAAACGATTGGCGGCGTTGCGGTACCAGGATCCTTCATAGCCTTCCGTCCGAGCGCCGATGACGAGATCAAATGGCGGAATGCTGGCCGTCAGCCGGTGGATGTCTTCGGGGGCGTGCTGACCGTCGGCGTCCATGAACACCACGATCTCCCCGCGCGCCACTCGCGCCCCGGTGCGCAAGGAAGCGCCATTGCCCCGGTTGTGGAGGTGGCGGACGACCTTCAACCAATCAGGATAGCGCGCTCGCAGGGCACGCAGGACCTCGAGGGTGCCATCGCCGGAGCCATCATCGACGGCGATGATCTCGAAGGAATTCGCCTCTGTGCGGAGCGTATCGACGAGGCGCGGGATCAAGTCGCCGACCGTGGATTCCTCTTCAAAGACCGGCAAGACAACCGAAAGCTGGACCTGCTCCGAAGCAGCGGCACCTGGCGCTTGTGTGCTTCGATCGTCGCTAAGGGTCCTTTCAGCCATTTCAGTTACCCGACCCACCGGTAAGCTCATAGAAGATTGCATCGGCAAAGCGCAACTGCGGACTCGCCCCCAGGAGGTCGATAATCTTCAGCTCTTCCGGCTCCTGGTAATCGAAGAGGACATAAACTCCGCCGCGTTCCAGCTTCTCACGGGTGGCATCCACCTGTTGGGGGAAGTCCTCGCGGAATTCCAGGATGTAGTGATCGAATTCAATCGGCCGCATGTAAGCGGAACGGCCGGAGAGCAGGTAGATCAGCTCTGGGTTGTCGGAGACAATGGGCAGGGCGGGATCCAGGCCCTCCAATTCCTCACGCACGTCAGCGGCCGAGAGTCGATAGGCCATGATCCCCATGTTGTCAACCGGGGTCAGGAGAAGCCTCGTGAGCTCTGTGGCGTTGAACGCCAGCAAGCCGATGGCATAGATCAACACCAACGACCAAACCGCTCGAGGCGCGTGCCAGCGAGACAGCAACTGGAACACAGTCGTGACCAGCAAGACAACCGCGACGGCATACACCGGCGCGAGATAGCGCGGGGTCGCGCCAAGCGATGTACCGGCATCCAGCAACAGCGAATTTGCCGCCAATACCAGGACATAGCTGGCAACGTAGAAGACCAACAGCCAAGCGAGGGCAGATCTCCCACCAGACGTGCGGAATCGGCTACGGACGGTCACAAGGGTCTGACGAGCCAGCAAGAGGAGCGGCGGTGTGACCGCGATCAGGACAGCAATCGCCGCCCGCACGCCCGTCGGCAGCGGAACTTCATGCGGCACGAACCAGGAGCTGGCCTCTGCCAGAAAGAAGCGCACCAGATTGGGATCGTTGGGCAGGTGAAATCCAAGTTCCCGGTTGACGACGGTGTCGGCCAGCAGACTGTTGCGCAAGAACCAGAGCAAGACGGGGGCAACGCTCACCGAAGCGAACAGGATGAGGTCCGTCAATCGCTGTCGCAGCCGGGAAGGGCCAAAGAGAAGAATCGCCAGGCCACCGGCGGCGATCAGGCTGAAGCCCACGAAGCGCGTGAGGGTAGCCAGGGCCATGAGAGCAGCGGCGAGCAGCAGCAGTTTTCGCCGGCTCTGTTCAAGGTAAAGGAGAAGGAGGTAGAGACTGGCGAAGGCGAGAAAGATGTAGAGCGGCTCCGTGAGCACCCAGCTGTGCAGGCGCAGCAGCGTGTCGGAGGTGACCAGGAAAAGTGCAGCGATCGCAGCTGCAAGCCCGGAGCGCGTGCTGCGGAAGACCAGCAATCCGGCGAGCGCCACATTGGCGCCGAGGAGCAGGACGTGCAGCCAGCGGGCAGCCTGATAGAGGTCACTTAAGACGATTCCGGCGCTTGCCAGGACGGCAGAGAAGAACGGTGGGAAGCCGGTGACGGGCAGGAGGGCGCCGTCACCGCCGATCCGCGCGTAGCCCTGCCCGGCCAGGATCGTTTCGGCGCCCATCACGTAGCGGACTGAGTCCCCATTCGCCCCTGGACCCAGCCGGGTTTGAACGACGGCAAGTGTGGCGCCGGCCAGCGCCAGCAGGGCCAGCGGGAGCATCCGGGTCAACTCACCGGCCTCGGCAGCCGGCAAGGCCTCCTTTGCGACCGGTTGATCGTGCGAGTGTGCAGGCGCCTGAGTCATGTGTCCTCAAGAGGGGAATGAATCTCCCGCAGGAAGGAAGCCGGCCCGATTCTACCATTCGGTCCTTCGCGGAGTTCAAAGGGCAGGCCCGGCCTAAACAGCCGCCTGAGCGTTGCGGCATTCAGCCCTGTCATGCTCGCTCCTGCGCCTCCGGCGGCAGCGGCCGCCAGGCAAACCGCGGCGCCCACCGTGTCAGCCAGCTGAGCTTTCGCATGGCGATCCACCTCCGGAGGTGAATTAGTGCCGGACGCGCCTGGTAGGCTGGCGGAGCCGCTTCGCCCCGCGGGGATGCCGATGCGGTGAGGTACAGCTGCAGTAGCGGCGACCGGGGTTCGCCGTGCACCTTCAGCTCAGTCAGATCGAAGCCGGCGCCTGCCAGCGCCGAACGCAGCGTCGCCGGCGAGAAGAGGAACAGGTGGCTGACTTCGGCGGAGCGATGGCCGAAGAGATTCGGGACCTCAATGATCAGGGCGCCTTCCGGGAGAAGCCAGCGGGCGCGCAGGTGGGACAGATAGGCAACCGGCTCACGCAGATGCTCGAGAACGTGTGCCAGGGTGATCAGATCGAAACGCTCCGTTTCTGCTGCTTCCATTGCCGGAAGATCTGCATACACCTCCAGGCCGCGGCGCCGGCTCCAGCGCCGGTACTCATCCCCAGGCTCGATCCCCACGCCGTCGCACCCAAATCGAGACGCAAATGCTTCGAGGAGCGCGCCGGTGGAGCTGCCGATATCCAGATGACGCTGGATCGTCAGGCTACGCTTCTCGGCCAGTGCCAGCAGGTGCCGGGCCCTGAGCCTCTGGATATGCAGGTCCTTCCCCGTTGGCTCCTCGGTGCCCTGAACCAGCTCCCGGTAACCGGCGGCGTAGAACGACTGCAGCTCACCCTCGGACAGCCGAGGCGATTGAAAGACCAGCCCGCACGTGGGACACAGGCGGTATTCAAGAACGCCCAGCGGGCTGGGCGTGCGCTCAAAAAGCCCGGCGCGTTCCGCCGGCGTCCGACAAATCGGGCAGGCCACGACCCATTCCGCCCCCACCCGCCCCTCAGAGCGAGCTGCATCGTCCACCAAACCAGAGATGTGAGTCTCACCCATCCTCGGGCCGCGCCTCTTGGGGCTCAGCGACAAGCCGGGCCTCGGGGATCGAAGGGACCGATTCTCTACCGCCGCTCAGGAGCCAGAACAGGCGGTTGTACACACCCTGGAGGAACCAGCGGATCGGACGGAACCGCAGCAGCCAGTTCGCTCGGGTCGTCCGCAATGCCGCCGAGTGGGCAACGGCCTCGATCCCAAAGCGCCGTGCTTCCTCGCCCATCTCCGATGACACCAGATTACCGATCAAACGGGTTGTACGCTCAATGGTCGACAGGTGGAGGTAGCCGGCCTCATCCAACCTCAGTTCAAGATCCTTCATCCCTCCCATGAGCTGTCCGCTCCAGCCACCATCCAGGAAGCGTGTGATCACACGCTTTGGGGTGACGAACTGGTTGTGGCAGGCGGTGGCATAGGCCTTCACACCTCGACGCTCAAGGACGATATCCTCAAGCTGCCGAACGATCTCAAGGTAGCGCTCCGGGTCGCGACCCAGCGACACCGCCCATTGCGCCTCCCACTCCTCCGGGATGAACTTGCCGTACGTGATCCCAACCTCCGGATCGGTCTCCGCCAGCCTCAGATTGCTCTCGACCGCGTAACTGAACAAGGTGCGTTCTGCGCAGCCGCTGACCAGGCCCACATTGGGGAACCCATCCAGCAGTTCGAGGTGGGCCGAGAGCCAGCCCGGATAGAAGAAGGTGTCGTCGTCCGTGTAGGCGATCACTTCGCCGGGCGCGGCGTGGCAGATCAGCCGCAATGCGCCCGGCTTGCCAATGTTCTCTGCAGAAGAGAGAAGGTAGTTGATCTCGCCGTGCGCGAGCAGCTCCTGCAGGTAGGCCTTCACCTCTGCGCAGCTCCCATTATCGAAGACGAGCAAGTCGTAGGGGGCTTCCGTATGCTTGCGCAATGTCGCCAAGCACAACTTGACGACATCGAATCGATGCTCGAAATACCCACTCAGATGGGGCAGGTAGACGAGGACGGCCACCGTGACTCGGGCGGGTCGGTATCCTGTGGATCGGCCGCGGGCCGGATTCATTCCCACTCGCACCATCGCGACTCAATCCGCCTGCTGTGCGCCGAGCGGGCCCGCACCGGCCGACGGGCCCGCCTTGCGCAAGCCGCGCACAGCATATCGAATGAACTGCCGGGGGTGAAACAGCGCACGAATCAGGCGTGCCCGCCGCCCCGGCCCGAACCGAACGATCAGGTCCGATTCTGGTGAGCGCAGACCGCCACGCTCCCGGCGCGATTTCCGCTGGAGGCCTTGCTTCGACAGGCGCCAAGGGGCATCTCGAAGAAGGAAGATGAACTCCCGGCCTCCAGCCAGGCGGATGTTTTCATCGCTTTCTGGTAAGCGATAATGGGCAGCGCCGCCAGGCAGATGCCCGTAGTCGTGGTTTTGATGGACCACGGTGATCGCCTCGCTCGCATCGACTACAGCCGCACCGCTGCGCCGGCCGAAATAGATCATCCAGTTATCCCAGCCCGACCGGCCCAGGGCAAAAGGCGGCATCTGCAAATCCAGCGTGCGTGGGAAGACGAAGTAGTCGCTGCCGGCCGGGCGGTGACGCTCAGCCTGCGTCCTCACCCGGTCGAGCAACCGGTCGGTCCAACCCACCTCGAAACGCAAACGCTCGGGGACATCCAGGTCCCATCGCTGGCCGACGAGAAGATAGCGATCGAACCGGTCGCCAACCCGTTCAACGCTTTCGATCAAGTCAGGGAAGAAGATCACGTCGGCATTGGCATAGCAGAGAACATCGGCAGAGCTTGCCGCACACGCTGTTTCGAACATCGAGCTCACGAGCGGCGTCCCTTCTGCGTTGCGCGCCACATCGGCGATATGGCGAACACCAAATCGGGCGGCTGCCTCCGACGTGCCCTCCTCATCGCCGATCAGGATCACCTCGACCTGAGAGCCAAGCGCCGTCCAGGCCTCAATGGCATTCCTCTGGATGCAGGCAATGTGCGGATCGTTGAATGGCTTGCAGGTCGCAAAGAGCGTGATCATCCTGTTCGGTTGCCTTGGTCTGGCGGAATGAGACGGGAGTCGATGTCTCGAATGCCTTTGTGCTCAACATGCATGTTGATTGCTGTCAGCTCTGGGTGCCGTTCGACGAGATCGAGAACCTCCAGCCAGGAAAAATCAACGCGTGGTTTAAATCGAGCGTAAATCTTCCGGATCAGCTCCAGGTCTTCCCGGGTGTCGACCGTCCAGCGCAGATGGCCCACGTCGGTGGCGTGATCCAGGATCCGTTGCCGGAAGCGCGAGCCGGATTCATAGAAGTAGGGCATCACATGCTCGCGGTGGTGCGGGGCCTTAGCCTCACGCCAGGCCGTCTCCAGCGCGACGTAGGAACAGACCTCGACATCGAGCCCGATCGGGTAGGTGCGGCGACCGGGGAGGCGGTTGGCAACGAAGTCAACCGGTGGATCCGCTTCCCGATAGGCCTGCACTGCCTGGTCAACGAGGCCCGGATCGATGAGCGGACAATCGGCTGTCACCCGAACAATGGTCCGCGGCTCGAAAACCCTGGCCGCCTGAACGAAGCGGTCGAGGACATCCGTTGGGTGCCCGCGGTAGCAGTCCTGCCCGCGCTCGGCACACAGCGCCGCCACTGGATCATCGGACGACTCGACCGTTGTTGCCACGAGCACCTGATCCAGCGAGGCGCTCAGCCGAAGGCGGCTCACCACGCGCATAAGCATGGGCTCACCCTCAATATCGGCCAGCACTTTACCCGGCAATCGGGCGGATGCCATTCGGGCCTGGATGATGGCGAGGGTGTCCGTACCTTGGCTCATGCCTGCGCCGGCTCCAGCGACCGCCTGGCGAGGTCGTAGGCGTCCATCAGCCGTGGGAAGTTGCGGGTCCAATCGGCGCGGTCTTCCGCAACCTGTCGGGCGCCCTGACCGAATGCCGCCAGTCGCTCTCGGGCGGCATGTGCGGCGAGCATCTTCTGTTCCAGGTCAGGGGCATCGCCTCCGGCGAACCACCACCCGTTCGCTCCAGGTTCCACCCATTCTCGGTTGCCGGGAATATCCGAAACCAGCGCAGGAAGCCCGCAGGCGAGCGCTTCCATCAGCGAAACCGAACTCCCGTCGCTGCGGGAAGCGCTGACATACACATCCGCCGCTCGATAGTAGCGCGGCAGTTCGTCGTATCCGACTTGCCCGGCAATGTGAATCCGATCCGAGGCTCCCGCCGACGCGATCAAGTGCCGCAGCTCTGGGGCCATCGAGCCGTCGCCCAGCAGAAGCAGCCGGAGATTTGGCTCGACCGCCGCCGCCCGCAGAAACGCCTGCACGATCTGATCGACCCGGTAGAGCGGTTCCCAGGCTCGGGTTGAAAGAAACACAAATTGGGTCTCCCAGCTGAGCTCACGGCGTAGCTCGGGTGAGCTGCCGGGCGTGAAATGATCCAGGTCCACGCCCCATGGGAAGACGATGATAGCATCCGCCTCCATCCCCAACTCGATGGCCCGCCGGCGAACAGCCTGGCAGTCGCAAACAAAGACTTGCGTGCGCCGCAATGTGTAGGCGGCAAGCTTCCGCCCCAGCCCCCGCCTTGCCTCCAGCAGCATATCGGAGCCCCACGACATGGTGACCAGCGGCTGATAGCCGGTCAGCGCCGTCAGAAACGCGCTGCGCTGGACGGGCCCCGCATGAACCACGTCCGGTTTGAGTCGTTTCAGGATTCTGCGCAGGTCGGTGAGCAGAGCCCGGCCACGGCGCAGCCGGAACGGCGCGGTTCCACCACTCCACTCGATCGGGCTGATTCCACCCGGCAGCGGACGTTTTTCCTGGGACCGGCCGCGGTTCTCAAGCCGCAGGAAATGCACCTCGTGTTCCGTTTTGCTCAACGCCTCCAGGAAGCGATGATCATGCGGCGAGTAGTCCTGCGAGAAATACAAGACGCGCACCAGCTTCACGCCCCCAACATCGTCCAATGCAGCGCTTCGCCTTCGGGAATGTCCGCCAGTGCTTCAGTGCCGATCACTTGATCGATCTCATATGGGGCAATGGCGCCGTGAGTTGCGGGACGAAGGACGGCGATCGCGGCCCGATCGAGCCGCTCGCCGGCCATGATCTGACGGGCAGCCCGCAGACAGCGGCGCTGCAGCACCACCGTTTCGCGCTCATTCTCCGCAACGTGCTTGTTGGGCGATCCCAGCGCGCGCTCCAGCTCCCGAGTCCGATCCACCATCTCCCGCCAGCTTGCCGGATCCATCGAGAACGAATGGTCTGGACCTTCCCGTTCGGTGTCATCGGTGAAGTGCTTTTCAATGACGCGGGCGCCGAAGGCAACAGCCCCCAGCACTGTGGCATGACCCGGGGTGTGATCAGAAAGCCCCAGCACCAACGCAGGGTACATCGCTGCGTACGTCTTGAGGACGTTGAGATGGATATGATCGAAGTTCTCGAGGCTGCCGGTGTAATTCGTGTTGCACTGCATCAGGACCAGGTTCGGGTTGAGGTCGAGAATCGCATCCACGGCGCGCTGGACGTCACCGATGTCGGCGGCTCCGGTTGCGAGCAGTACAGGCTTGCCTTTGGAGGCGATCCGCCGAATGATCTCGATCCAGGTGATGTCCCCGGATCCAATCTTGATCGCCGGGAAGAGGTGCGCCAATTGATCAACGGCCTCGAAGTCGTAGGGGGAGGAGAAGTAATGGATACCCCGCTCGTCACACGTATCCTTCAGCACTTCACTCCATTCAAATGGAATCGAAGCGGCTTCATACACCTCAAATACGGGTTTGGTCCACCGCGCCTGGTGCGATTGCTGACCTCCCAGCGCCTTGAAGCCGTAATCGCTGACGATTTCCGGCGCGCGAAAATTCTGGAACTTGGCTGCGTTCGCTCCGGCCTCCGCCGCTAGATGGATCAGTTCTTTGGCTCTATCCAGGCTCCCGTCGTGGTTGGCAGCGATATCGGCGATGAAGTAAGTCGGATGCTCGGCGCCGACCAGGCGATCTTCAATCTGGATGATGTTCGACGGCATGCTTCCCTCCCACCAGCGCGTGCAGTGCAGCCGGATGTGCGCCCTCTCGCAGCGTGCGCATGCGGAGGAGGCCGGCGTCAATCTCCGGGAGCTTCACGTCCAGCGTTTCGGCCAGCTTCTGGCTCTGCAAGCAGAGCCGCTTCGGCCTGGGCGCTCGCAAGCCGATCTCATCGGCAGTAATCGGCTGCACCAGGTCCGGATCCAATGCAAAGACGGCCGCGAGTCGCCGGCCAAATTCATATTTGCTGAGGCAGTCGGCTCCGCCAATGTGGTAGACGCCGGAAAGGCCTCGCCGGAGCATGAGGAGCAGCAACTGCGCCAGATCATTAACCAGGAGCAGGCTCACCTCGACATCCGTGAACCCGCCACATGTCTCGCCGGCTTCAAGCCGCCCGAGAAACCACTCGGCCAGGCTCCGGGTGCCGCTCGGGCTCCAGCCATAGAAGTTCGTCCGGACAACCAGTGCCTGCGGGTTGGCCCCCAGGACGGCATGTTCGCCCTCCAGCTTGGTCCGGCCGTAGGCATTGATGGGCCGGGCCGGATCGTCCTCCCGGTACCCGCCGCGCGCGCCATCGAATACGGCGTCCGTCGAGATGTGAACCATGTGAGGTCCGGCTCGGGCCGCGGCGAGCGCTAGCTGGCGCGGCGCTTCAACGTTCAGCGTTCTCGCCAGCACCGGCTCGGCCTCACACTGGTCGACATCGGTCAGGGCGGCGCAGTTGACGACCCAATCGGGTTGATGGGTCTCGATCAGTCGCGAGGCCGTGTTCGGCGAAGTCAGATCCGCTTGAACCGTTGCGAAATTGGCGGCCAGCGGCTGCCGATGTGAGACCGCAACCACTTCGCAGGCGTCGGCAGCTTCCAGCGCCAGATTGGCGCCAAGCAGCCCGCTGGCCCCAGTGATCAAGAGGCGGGTCACGGACCACCGTCCGGTTCTGCGAAGGAAGCCTCGAGCGGGCGTACGATGTCGCGGATCTCCTCCACGGTGAGCCAGAGCTCGTTTGTGTCGCTGGCGTAGCGGAATCCCTCCGCGAGCGGCCGGCCGCGCTCGCGCCAGCCGTGGCCGAACCAGAGCGCGCCCGGCGGCTCAACCACGTACATGTCGTCCAGCTCAAGCGAATGCCGCGCTTCGTCCTCCGAGATCAGAACCTCATGGAGTTTCTCGCCGGGCCGGATCCCGATGTGCTCCACCTTGCTACCGGGCGCGATTGCCTGCGCCAGATCCAATACTCGCATGCTGGGGATCTTGGGCACAAAGACTTCCCCGCCCTGCATCTCTTCGATGCTGCGGATGGTGAAACGGACGCCTTGCTCGAGCGATAGCCAGAATCGGGTCATCCGTTCGTCCGTGACGGTGACCACGCCCTGCTCACGCTGGCGCAGAAACACAGGGACCACGCTTCCACGACTTCCGAGGACGTTGCCATAACGCACACAGGAAAATCGAGTGCCCGTGCCACCAGCATAGGCATTGGATTGGACAAACAGCTTCTCCGCTGCCAGCTTGGTCGCGCCGTAAAGGTTGATCGGATTGACGGCTTTATCCGTGCTGAGCGCCATCACCCGATCCACCCCCGTATCCAGTGCAGCTTCCACCACGTTGCGCCCGCCCATAATGTTGGTCAGGATCGCCTCAATCGGGTTGTACTCACAAGCAGGCACCTGCTTCAGAGCCGCCGCATGGACCACAATGTCGACGCCATGCATCGCGCGCCGGAGGCGGAGCAGATCGCGAACGTCGCCAATGAAGTAGCGCAGGATCGGATCATCAAGCCCAGCGGCACGCATTTCATGCTGCTTAAGTTCATCGCGGCTGAAGACGATGATCTTCGCCGGTCGGTATTCGCGCAGCATGAGCTCGACGAATTTGCGGCCGAATGAGCCCGTGCCGCCGGTTACGAGCACGACCTTGTCGCTCCAGTCCATCACTCCAACCTCTCTTCCGCCGCTGCAGCCGGCCTGGCAAACAAGATCATCGGATACTGCCCGATTCGTCCCAGCAGGTGCGGCGCCCGCTCCTCGAGCGCGTACAGAAGCCGCAGCCAAAACCGCCCAAGGAGCGGCGCGTGCATGAAGGCTCGTAGAAATGGCGTGCTGACGGAACGCCACACGCGGATTTCAAAGCCCGGCAGGTCGGCCAGTGCGCGGCGCGCCCAGGCGTAGCCATGTTTGTGCGTAAAGGTGGACACCGGTCCCGTCCCCGATTCACGCGCACCTGCCGCATGCTCCGCGGCCCCTTCTCCTTGCAGTCGGCGACGGATCCGGCGGTAGAGCCGGATGGTCTTCGAGGCCATCCGTGTGGGCAGCTGGAGAACGCGCGTCAAGAGCGCATTCTCCCCCCAGGAGTAGACCACCGCCGCGCGGCCACCGCGGCGAAGGGTACGCAGCAGTTGAAAGAAGGCACGCCGCTGCTCGTTTGCCGGAAGATGGTGGATCGTATGAAGGGAGACGATCGCTTCAAAAGCCTCTCGGCGGAACGGCGGCCGGGCGACGTCCCCCACCACATAGAGCCCATGATCTGATATCCGGCTTCGAGCTTCCTGCAAGGCCGTGATCGAGATATCCAGGCAGACACGGTAGCGATAACCTGCCGAATAGGTCAGGTATTCGGGATACTGAATGGGCCCGGATCCGGCATCGAGCAGGTAGCGGCCACGCTGGGGAATGTAACGGCCCACCCGCAGATGGCAGCGCCGGATGTACTCGCGCGAGACGGGCCGCAGATCTTCGTAGCGCGCGTTCTGGTAGACGCCCTCGCCGACTTCCTTCCAGCCGATCGAGTCGTAGAAGGCACGCACCTCCTGTTTTAGATCCGGCGCTGCGGTCATGCCGATACACCCATAGCTTGTGGTACAGGCGCCCAGCGAATCGGCTCACCATGCAGAGCTTGGAGCGTGGCGTGATAGTGGCGCCGGCCTGCATCCGCCACAACGTCAGCAAACGGCGTCGCTTCCTGATCCTCCCAGAAATAGACGATGTGCCAGGGGAAAGGAAGGGCGTACTCGAAGAAGAACCGGTAGGCATAGCGCCGGGCTACTGCGATCCGGGATTCAATCTCATCCTGCGCAGGCGGCATGTCTAGCAACCGACCGATCTGCTCGAAGTAGGCATCCAGCGAATCCGGGTCGTTCGTCATCCCCTTGCCCCGGTAGTGGGTCCGCCCGGCGACGATGACCGGAACCCCGGCCAAGGCCATCTCAAGCCCAACCGTGCTGGTGTAGACCAGGCCAAGGTCGGCGAGCTCGATCAGGTCGTACGTGTTGATCTTTGAGTCTGGGGGGACCACGCGGACATGGTCCGGCAGCTGCGGGAGCACAGCGGAGACAATCTCAGTCGACGGGTGCCCGGCGCCTTTCAGCTCTCCCGGGTGAACGCGGACCACAAGCTGGGCTTCCGGACGCGCGGCGAAGAAGCGGGCGGTCTTGGCGAGCCAATCCGCCATCCCCTCGGTGAAGAGCTGGCGTCCCAGCGCCAGGCTATCGCCGACCACGTTGGTGCACAGGAGGGCCAGCGGGCGCTCCGGGTCCAGCTGGAGCGCATGCCGAGCGGCTTGCGCACCCTGCGATTCCACCGTTTGCCAGCGGCGGCCGAAATTGCCCCAGGTACGCGCCCCACGCCTGGCTTCGAGCAAGGCGTCGAGCGCGGCATCCTGCCCTGCAGAGAGAGGCTGGTCGCCCCGCAACTGCCAGATGCCTGACGTGTCTTGCTTCATCACTTCATCGTTCTGGGCAAGCCAGATCCGCTCCCGCTGCTCACCGAATTCATAGGTTACCGCGCCTACACCCAGCGCCATCGACGTCCGGTACACGGCACCGAATTCGAGGATGCTCCCATTGGGGATGACGACGACATCAAACCTTTCCTTCTGCAGCAGGTCAAGCACAGCACGGGCTGCAGTTCGATTTCGAGCCCGTCTCAGCAGGAAGAGCGCTTCGTCCTCGCCACCGGCCTGGACATGAACCTCCTCACGCAACCGGCTGTACTGCACATCGATTCGGCTGAGCTCATCGATCGAACGCAACTGGTCAGGGGGAAGCGAATCCGAAGGGTCATTCGATAGATCATGGATTCGCACGAGCGGATGAAGGATCTGCAGGTGACGGCGTAGGTAGAACCGCAGCCGGCGCAGATCAAAGCGGTCGAGTGGTTGAGTCCAGTCGCGATAAGGAAGGTAGGCAAGGTCGACCCGGTGACCTTCCGCGGTGAGAAGCAGGCTGAGCGCTACGGCGTACTCAAGCCACCAGCGCAGATAGCCGAAGACGAGGATGCGCTTGTGATCATCGGTCCCGGATCGGTTCCGGGCTATGGCCGCCGCATCGACCCAGCCCGGCAGCGCGCCGGAGAGCCGATCGACGCGATAACCGAACGCCGGCGGACCCTCCCCGCCACGCAGCCTTTGCAGCAGCTCGGGCGCGAACGGCAAGTCACCGAGCCAGCGCTTCAGCGTCAATCGAGGTGGCGCACCGGTCATCGTACGGCTTCCGTGATCTCCCATTCGAGGGCGGGACGAAGCGGGCCGCTGCGGCGTTCCGGCCAATGGCTTCCCGGCGCACCGGTGCCGTCGATGCTGAAGGTGAGGGCATGCTCGTCGGTGAAGTAAGACCGGATGCGGAACGAACTGGCGTTGACGCCAACCACATAGCGGCCTTCATTGAGCCACTTTCCCGGGATCTGACAGCGGCTGCGATAGCGTCCCTGCCGGCGGAGCGTATGATCTCGGAATGCGGCCGGATCGTCGGTATCAAAACTCGTGAAAATCGGCTCGCCCCGGCTGGTCGCCAGGTAGAGACCCACCCGCAAACCGGTGACATCCTCGAGCAGCTGATATTCGAACTCGACCGTGACCGGCTCCGTCGCCGCCAGTTGGCCGAGGGTCTTACCCTGCTCATCCTTCACGCGCAGCGCAATTGGGCGGAAGGGATGGGCGGCCTCAACCAGCGCTTCGGTCTCACGCCATAGGCGTTCGCCGGCCTCCGACATCCCGGCGGTCATGTAGTAGTCCACCGCTTCGGGGGTCGGTGCACGCAGCGCCATTCGACCCTCATCAAGAACAATCGTCTCCTCAGTGAGGCGCAATATGGCCGACATGTTGTGGCTGACAAAAAGGACCGTGCGCCCTTGGCGGGCGACATCGCTCATCTTCCCGAGGCATTTCCGCTGAAACGCGGCATCGCCCACTGCGAGAACTTCATCGACGACGAGGATCTCCGGCTCGAGGTGCGCGGCGACGGCGAAAGCCAGCCGCAGGTACATTCCACTGGAGTAGCGCTTCACCGGGGTGTCGATAAATCGAGCGACCTCGGCGAACTCGACGATTTCATCGAACTGGCGGTCGATCTCGCGCCGCTTCATCCCCAGAATAGCGCCGTTCAGGTAGATGTTTTCGCGTCCACTCAGCTCCGGATGAAAACCTGTCCCGACCTCGAGCAACGAACCCACCCGTCCATAAATCTCCGCACGACC
Organism: Anaerolineales bacterium; assembly: GCA_041624375.1. Taxonomy (GTDB): domain Bacteria; phylum Chloroflexota; class Anaerolineae; order Anaerolineales; family E44-bin32; genus JBFJVD01. Next base: position 10,796 of record JBFJVD010000013.1, on the reverse strand, counting down.
TTCGGTGGGCTCCGTGATTCTTGACAGCAGCTTGAGAAGGGTGCTCTTGCCAGCGCCGTTCTTCCCAATGATGCCGAGCACCCGACCTTGCTCAAGCTCGAACGAAACATCGCGCAACGCCCAGACGGTCTCCCGCCTGGCGGGCGGCTCGTGGCGTGCGAGCCGACGGGCTGCGCCGGTGATGACGTCGCGCAAGGTCTCATAGCCGCTAGGCGATGAGCCGATCCGGTATTGCTTGCCCAGATTCGAGACGCGTATCGCCAGGTTTGACATATCAGACGACATCGGCGAAGGTGCGCTCCGTACGGCGGAAGTAGTATGCGCCACTGGCCAGCAACAACAGCGACATCCCAATCGAGGCCAGCAGAAGCCCGGCATCCGGCGCGCCTACACCAACCACCGACCAGCGGAAGCCCTGCACAACACCACTCATGGGATTCAGACCGTAAAGGGTGCGCCAGATTCCCTCCGGGATGGCTGTCGCGGAATAGACAACCGGGGAAGCGAACAGCCAGGCCTGGAGGAGAAACGGCGTGACATAGCCGATATCTCGGTACGCGACGTTGAGCGCCCCGAGCCACAGGCCCACCCCAAGCGCGGTGATGAGACCAAGCAGGAGGAAGAGCGGCATCGCCCAAATGGTGGCGGAAATCTCGACGCCGAAAAAGATCATCATGCCGAGCAATACGATGAACGCCAGCCCGAAATCCACGATTCCGGAAACCACAGAGGCGAATGGGATCGTGACCCGCGGGAAGTAGACCTTGGTGATCAAATTCCGTCCGGTTACAAGGCTGGAGCTGGCTTTCGTGATTCCATCCTGAAACAGGATCCACGGAAGCAGCCCACTGAAGTAGAAGATCGGTCCGGGCAGATCGTCGGTGGGGATCTGCGCCACCCGCTGGAAGATGATGCTGAACACAACCATGCTAAAGAAGGGCTTCAAAATGGCCCACGCGGCGCCGAGAAGCGTCTGCTTGTAGCGCACCTTCACGTCACGCCAAATCAAGAAATAGAGCAGCTCGCGGTAGCGCCAGAGCTCACCAAGATCCAACCCGCCCCAGCCGCGGCGCGGCCGGATGATGGTCACTGGCTGCGTGGCCTCGCTCGTCTCCGAGAGGACGGTCACGCCACCCCCTCTGCTGCCAGGATCCTGTCGCGCTGCTCTTGATACCAATCGATGGTCTGGCGCAGGCCGACATCCAGCGGCGTCCGCGCCTGGAAGCCGAAGCGCGCCTCGGCACGGGAAGTATCGAGGGCTCGCCGGGGCTGTCCGTTGGGCCGATCGGTGTCCCAGACGAGCTCACCCTCGAACCCGGTCATCGCTGCGATCTTCATGGCGAGATCGCGGATGCTGATTTCCTCGCCGGACCCCAAATTCACCGGCTCGCTGGTCTCGTGATACTGGGCGCCCAGCAAGATCCCCTCAGCAGCATCGGCGGCGTATAGGAACTCTCGAGTCGGGGAGCCGTCTCCCCAGAGCACGATCTTGTTTTCACCCCGTTCTCGCGCCTCTACACACTTGCGAATCAGAGCCGGGATGACATGCGAGGTCTCCAAGTTGAAATTGTCCCGCGGACCGTAGAGATTGACCGGAATCAGGTAGATCGATGGAAAGCCATACTGGGCGCGATAGGCTTCGGACTGCACCAGCAGCATTTTCTTCGCCAGACCGTAGGGCGCGTTGGTCTCCTCTGGGTATCCGTCCCAGAGATCGTCTTCGCGGAACGGAACTGGCGTGAACTTCGGGTAGGAGCACACGGTGCCGATGGCAACGAATTTCTCAACCTCGGCGCGCCAGGATTCGTGGAGCAGCTGCACACCCATCATGAGGTTGTCGTAGAAAAACTCTGCCGGGCGGGCCTGATTGGCGCCGATTCCGCCCACGTTGGCCGCCAGGTGGAGCACCAGGTCCGGACGGGAATCGGCGAGAAGCTGGCGCACTGCTTCATGATCGACAAGATCATAGTCTCGCTTACGGGGAAGGAAGATCTCCTGGGGATGAAGCGACTCCAGCGATTCGACAACAAAGGAACCGAGGAAGCCGCCTCCGCCGGTCAGCAAGACGCGACGCTTCGACCAGAATTCTTTCGTGGCGACTTTTTCCATGATTTGAACCCTTCCTCCCATCAGCAGCGATCAGGCTTCCTCAGGTGTGCGCAGCCGGATCTCGGGCCCATGGACTTCGAGGATCGCAGCACCTTCAGCCTTCTCTTCAACCACGCGGACTCCCTGCTCCAGGCACGTCAATCGGCAAACGTCAGCGATATCGCCATCGCCATGAATGGTGACGGTCTCGTAGCCGCTGTCCCGCGCGGCGGCGATCGCCTTCAGCGCCCTGCGCCGGCTCTGGCGATAGAGCGCCATGGAGTTCTCGATGTACTTAACTGTCAAGCGCGCACGCAGGGAGAGGCCTTCCGGCGTAATGATGTAGCGCAGCTTGCGCCGTTCGGCTCGCTTGACCTTCACATAACCCTTGGCCACCAAACGCTTCAGGTGCCAGTTCACGGTGCCGACGGCGACGCCCAAACGTGCCGCGAGGTTGGCCTGCGTGGTATCAGGATCGCGCTCGATTTCCTCAAGAAGAGACAGGTCGCGCAGCGAGTCGGTAGGTTGAGTCATGAGTCTCCATTCCAAAATTCAACAACTGAATTATAACGCGTTTAGCTCGAGGAAAAAGGGAAAAACGGGGGCAATCTGCCAGGGGCACGGCTAAGGTGGTTGCCGGAGAAACGAGCTAGATTCGCGGCCCAGCGGCATGCAGCGCGATCCGAGTCACGGAATCCACGCGTTCATCGCCAGAGAGGAAGCTCGGACGAATTCTGGCCGAGGCCTTGCGGAAGGCTAGGAGATCCTGCTCAACGGCCTGCCAGCGTACTCGAGAGAATTCTGTCTTGAATAGTGCTTCATATTCCCAGGCTCGCTGCCGATTTAAGTGGCTTGGTGGGTCGAAGAACCGCCGCCAGACTTCATCCGTGTGGCAGTACATCTCAAAAGGATACTTCAAGAAGTGATCTCGCAGATCAATTACATGCAGTTGGCATCCGTCGCTGCGTGTGACCTGGGCGAGGAACGGAACCAGTTCGCCCAGGTCGCGGACATGTTCAAGCACCGATGAAGAGAGCACAATGTCGACTTGAGCGCCGCCCTGCTCCAGGTACGCCTGCAGCGACGCGTGCACAAACTGCGTGCGTGCCGGGTCCAGCGATAACGTTTCGCCGCTGGACATCGCGAGCTGCGGGTAGGCTTGGGCAAGCTGCGAGGCGCTACGCCTGTCGGGGGGGACATAAGGATCCAGCAGCACCACCCGCTTGGCACCACGGGCAAGCAGCTCAAGACCGGTACCCGGCGATCCCCCGTACCCAAGAATGAGGATTTCTCGCTGATCAAACCCCTGCCCGGCTTCAGCCAAGAGGCGAGCATATCGGTCTACCGCAGCTTTGGGTTCCCGGGTCTCGAGTCCTGGTTGAAGATGGAATTCGTGCAGCAAGGCAAAACGAAACAAGCGCCACGGCAGATGCCGGCGGACAACTCGCAAGACGAGATAGTCCAGCGGAATCATCCCGGGTCCTCTTTAGGCGCCAGGATCCAGACACCAACCTCATCCAGCTTGACCAGTGGCTCATAGTATTCGAGCAGGGGAACACTGACGAACCTCACCCAGGCATCGTTCTCCTCGCCGAAGGATCGGCTCCGGCCCTGGTACTGCACCTTGACCGGATCACTGATGATCAACCTGAATCGTTGCTCCCGCAGATCCTGGTAGAACTGCTCGAAAAAGGGTTCGTTGCCGCCCATCGCCTGGTTCATCACATCCTTCAGCTCATACTCCATCACGAGCGGGACATCGCCAAGTTCGGCGAAAGCATACAACTGGCGCTGATCCATGAACAGCACCTCACTACTTTCGGGCTGGGCGGCAACCATCTCCTGGATGGTTTGGAGCGCTTCGACCTCAGACTCGCGCGACGGCAAACGAATCGGACCGCCGCTGCGGAAGGTCCACACCGCCGGCCAAAGCACGGCGAGGATCAGCAGGACCTGGGGTGCAAGAGGCAGGCCAGACCACAACAGCTTGCCCTTTGGCTGCAGCTCATAGATGGCCAGCGCCATGAGAAACACCACGCTGATGAGCAGCATGTCCATATTGTGGAGGTTGTTCCCGCCGCCGATCTTCAAACTGGCGACCAGACCAACGCCCGTGAAAGCGAGCAGCGCCGCTCCGATCCCAAGGAGCTGAAGGGCATCCCATGCCAGCCAGCGGCGGGCAGCGAGCCAGGTGAGCACCAACAGCGCGGGACCCACAGCGAACAGGAGCCCCGGCAGGATCCCAAAGGGGTTGGTGGGATTTGGAAGAAGGCGATACCAGAGAAGTGGCTGTGAAAACGCGGTCGAAAACACCGGATCTGGCCGCGGAAAGGCAAGCGCCAGGAACAGCTGTGAGCCTGCAGCACCCACCAGACCACCCAGGCCGAGCAATACTGGCCGGCGGAGCCTGGCAAATAGGGATCTCTCCGGAGGCTCTTCCAGCAGCGCCCAGATGCCCGCCCAGATCGCCGGCGCCGCAAGCCATGTCCAGCGGCTGATTCCGGCATAGAAGCAGGCCAGGGCAGCAGCCACGAGAGTCCAGCCCATCCTCTCGCGTCGATAGAACCAGAAGAGCACGATCGCACTGAGGACCAGGGGTACGTAGATCGGGCCCTGGGACACGAAGAGGAAAGCCCATAGGACGAGGCCCCATCGAATTGGCTGCGAGAGCGCAACCCGCCGGCTCGAGAACAAGGCCAGCCCCAGCAACACGTAAGGCACCGTCCACAGAATCGCATCCCAGAGTCGGAGCCATTCAACGCCGATTCCCGGGATCAAGAAGGGCAGCCCCCAGAGCGCATGGCGTCCCGGCGCCATATACGTGGGATAGGAAAAATCACCGACGACGCGATAGGAATCCCGCAAGAAGTAGAGGGAGTAGTCCCACAATCGGTTGCCTTCCGACCAGCCCAGCGCGAAGGCGTAATCTGTGACAAGCACCAGCTGCCGAACGATCGTATACCCACCTGCGGAAATGAGGGCTGCCAGGGCGACGCGTTGATGAAAGGGTGCGGAGGCCGGCCAAGCCTGCGCGGCGATGAGTGTGAGCACCAGAAACAACAGCGCCCGAAACGCGAACGGGCTCAATACGGTTCCCCAGGGTCCCAACAGCAGCGCGGAAGGCAGCGCGAGCAGCGCAGCTGTGAGGGCGGCACGCAACCAGAAAGCCTCCGGCAGCACGCCGGGTAAGGATGATGCCAGGCGGCGGGCGGCTGCTTCAGGCCTGATCAGCGCCCAAAGGCATAGCAGGCCGAGAGCAGCGCCAAGGATCCCAAGGCCGATGACCCAGAGCCGCCCTTCGCCGGCACTGCGCCAGAGCAAGCGTCCCCCTGGGCCGCGGAGCAAGATGAGCTGCGCGAGCGCGCCGGCCAACGCCAGCCCGAGAAGGAAGCTCCCCAGGCGAATCCAGGTGTGGATCGCGGTTTGCTGCCTCACCTAGAGCACCCCGCCTTCGCCCATCGCGTCCGCCACATGCATCTGTCGAGCGTCCCGCAAGATCCCTCCTACCCAAAGCGCACCAGGCAAACTCACGGCGACCAGCAACGCGCGGGTGAGAATCGCCAAAGCGGTCGCCTGCTCCGGCGAAGCCCCGAGCCGAACGTAGAGCGCAAGCATCCCCAGTTCCCGCAGTCCATATCCATTAATGGAGATCGGCAGCAACGTCAGGAAGTAGGTGATCGCCGTCACGCCTGCAACGTCCAAGATCGAAACCGGGATGTGCAGGCCCTGAGCCACAAGCCAGACCGCAGAGAGGTAGCAGGCGACAGCTGCCCAGGAGCTGAGAAGCGAGGCCGCAAGCGCCTGCGGCCGGTCCAGCCAGAGCCGAACATTCTGCATGAGGCGTCGGAGGCCCGACCGCAATCTCGCCGGCAGAGGTGCGAGCAGCGACGCGGCGACCATTCCGTTCGCCGCGCGGAACCACGAGGCGGTGGAGACGAGCGGCCAGCTGAATGGGAGAAGAAAGAGCATTCCAAACAACCCGATAAGCCGATCCATCACCACCGTGGCAGCGCCTGCAACCCGGCTCTCCGAGCCTGAAAGGACTCCGACCACTCTCACGACATCCCCGCCCACCGTAGACGGGAGGAAGTTTGAGGCGAAGAGCCCTGCGAAGACGAGCCGGCCCGCCTGGGCGAGACCGACCGAGAGCCGCTGTGCGCGAATCAGAATCTGCCAGCGGAGGGTGTTGAAGGCCTGGCTGGCAAATACCAGGATCAGGGCTGCCAGAAGCCCTCCCACGGGCACGGAGGCGGCGTTGCGAATCAGCTCATCCCACTCTTGGCGAAGAAGGAGCCAGAGCAGAAGCGCCACAGAGAGAATCGTACCGACCACCCGAAGGCGAAACGACCAGTCGCCCTGGGGCGCTGCCTGGTGATCGGGGCGGTTCATAAACCTGGATCTTCCATCAGTGATTGGATGGCCGCCGGGAGAACGGTTCGGTCAACTTGACTTCCTTGAGGCTGCGCAGCGAGCCGCAGGCGGTAGCAGCGAACCTCTGGGAGCACCGGTTCAAGGAGCCTACGCTCCCGCTTCTTCCAGACCTCCCACCAGGCGGATGCAGGCGGCCCACCGGGTGCTGCCTCCACGAGGCGCCGAAAGTGGCCAGCCTCGCGAAAATTCATCTCCATCATATCCGCGATCAGATTTTCGGAAGGCTCAATCTCTTCCAGCAAGTCCCCATTCTCGCTACCTTTTTCAAGGAAGACGACGGCGCCCAGTTTGGCTCGAGCCGCGTTCATGCGGTGCGGCCACAGGCGTTCGGCGGAGACCCGCACCGGCCACTTCAAGCGATCCCCGGACATCCGTCGCACCCGGCCCAGAAGCTCCAACTGGAGGCGCTCAGCAGGGCTCAAACGCGCGGCCAGCTCTGGAATCCACCTGAGCAACGGCAGGTAAAGGTGCGCGCGAGTCAGATAGCTGTAGGTCTGCGAGTCTGGGGCAATAAAGACATAGTCGTCCGCGTGGAGACGCCAGTCCTCGTCACCGTAGGCCAATACGAGCGAACTCGTCGTGGTCTTCCCGGCCCCGCCGCGCCCGGTGAGCAGCAGCGAGCGTTGCCCCCGCACCAGGGCCGCCGCGTGCAGGAGCAGCAAACCGTGTTGGCTCCCGATATAGCGCAGGCCGTGATGCACAAGCATATGGTGAACCATCGGGATGGCAGGCCGGTTCCCCATTGCCTTGATCTGAAGCCCGTCGGGTTGCCAATCAAGTCGGTAGCGCCAGCGAGCGATCAGTTTGTGCGAGGTGGAGCGCAGCCGCGCTCTGTCCGCACCCTCGGCGCCGGGGGCACCCCAGCGCAGCCGGACGAGGGGCAGCCCCGGTTCCACCCGGCCCGGCGCACCCCCATATTCCGCCCGGAAGTATGCCAACACCGCGGGATCTGAAGACTCGATCTCCAGCTGGAGCAGGTCATGAAAATTGACCAGCAGGCGCGCCATGACCCTCCACCAATCCTATGAAAAGGTGTTCATACCGCTGCGCCACCTGGTCAATCCGATAACCATCCGCGCGCAGGAGACTGGCCGCTTTCAGTCCGAGCAGTCTTTCGCGATCCGCCAGACACCAGCGGAGGCCTGCCTCCAGGCAAGCCGAGTCGCCGACGGGGCAGATGCGGCCGTTGACTCGATCTTCCACAAGCTCAGCGAGCCCCCCTGCCTGGCAGACGAGCAGGGCAAGGCCGAGCGCCAGGGCCTGGACACCGACAACCGGCAGTCCTTCCGATCGAGAAGGCATGAACAGCAGGTCGGCTCGCCGGAGGTGCTCGGTGGCTTCCTCGGGTGACACCCATCCTGTCAGCCGGATCCGCTCCTGGAGCCCGAGTTGACGGATACGGGACTCAACCTCCGCGCGAAGCGGACCATCGCCGACGAGAGTGGCGCGCCAGGGCAGGTCCTTCACAGCACCGAGCACATCTACGAGCAGGAGGAGGTCCTTCTGGGGCTGAAAGCGTCCGACGAAGACCAGTTCGTAGACATCAGCAGGGGCTTTGGGTTCCGGCTGGAGCAACTCTTCGGGGATTCCGTTCGGGATGACATCGATCGGCACTCGGTAGTGCTGCGTGGCCAGCGTGCGGGTGTAGCCGCTGACGGCGACGACATGGGCAGCGGCGCGCCAGATCGGGAAGGTGAAGGGGTAGATCAGTCGGAACCAGCGACGGGTCTTTTCAGGCACCCCACCGGGGACATCGCCGAGGTGCGCGGTGAGGACATAGCGCACGCCGGTCAGACGACCGAGCGCCAGCGCCAGCGCACCGGTTGGGACGGCAAAGTGCACGTGCATGAGGTCGGGCTTCCAGCTGCGCAGCTGGCGCAGCCCCGGGAGGAAGGCGCCTAGGAGATAGCCGAACATCGCCGGGAGAGAAGCACGATAGGGGGAGCGCCGCCAACTCTGAACCCGAACAATCTCGTAACCGTCGCGCATTTCACGGGCAGCCAGTCCGGGCAGGCGGGCGGTGAGCACCCGGACCTGATGGCCGCGTTCGGCCAGCGACTTGCAGAGGGCTGCGCTCGCCTGTCCGCCGCCGCCGCCTACCGGAGGGAATTCGTAATTCAGGACAAGGAGCTTCACCGGGGTTCCGGCGGGTCACCGTCCTGCGACAAACGGGCGCTTGGTTTTGCGCGCCCGCCGTTGAAGACGCGGCGCACGGAGTAGGTCGGCTTCGCCTGCGACTCGTGATAGGTCCGCGCCAGCAATTCGGCCAGCAAACCAAGCAGGATGGATTGGAACCCCAGAATGAAGAGCACCGTGGTCAACAGCAGAAGCGGAGAACGGACGAGATGTTCGTCGTAGGCCAGCCGGCGGAAAACGAGCACGATCAGCAACGCAAGACTCGAGAAGATCAAGCCGAGGCCGGTTCCGCCAAACAGATAGATCGGCTTGTTCGCATAGCTCAAAAGAAACTTGACCGTGAAGAGATCCAGGATCACTTTGGCGGTTCGCTCGAGGCCATACTTCGCCTGACCGAAGCGTCGCGGGTGGTGACGGACGGGGACTTCAGTGATCTTCGCTCCCACCATGCCGGCATAAGCTGGGATGAACCGATGCATTTCGCCATACAGACGAAAGCCCTGCAAGACCTCCCGGCGATAGGCTTTCAGTGTGCACCCGTAGTCATGCAGCGGGACACCGGTCACTTTGGAGATCAGCCAGTTTGCGGCCTGCGATGGAAGGCGACGGGTAAGGAACCGGTCCTTGCGGTCCGCCCGCCAGCCGGAAACCACGTCATAGCCCTCTTCGATCTTCTTCATCAGGAGCGGGATGTCGGCCGGATCGTTTTGGAGGTCGGCGTCCAGCATCACCACAACCTCGCCTGCGGCGTGATCAATGCCGGCAGCGATCGCCGCGGTCTGCCCGAAATTCCGCCGCAGCTGGATGACGCGCGTATGTGCCCGATCGGCTTCTGCGAGCTGCCGCAACACGGCGAGGCTGCCATCGGCCGAACCATCATCGACGAAGATCACTTCATAGTCGAACGACGCCAGGTTCTCCGACAGTGATTTGTGCAGGAGCGGAAGGTTATCGACCTCGTTGTAGACGGGGACGATCACCGAGAGGTAGACCTGCGCCTCAACATCTGGCACATCCTCCAGGGTCAATGCGGCCACCGGGATTTGAGAAGCGCTCATGAAACCCTCACCAGTTACAGTGCACGACGACTAGTCAAACCCGACGCCAGCGCTCCGGAGCACCGCGGTCACGCCGGTGTCCCATCGATGCCATGTGTCGAAGGATTCCTCGAGGATCTTCAACCCCTCGCCCACCGGCTCAAGGCCCACAGCCTCCATGTCGGCGTCGACCATAATGCGGATCAGTTCCTTATACGTGATCTTGGGGGACCAGTCCAGCATCTTCTTCGCTTTGGAGGCATCAGCCAGCAGGTAATCGACTTCTGTCGGGCGGAAGTAGCGCGGGTCGATCTCAACGTGCGCCTGCCAATCCAGGTCCGCATAGCCGAACGCCTCTTCGACGAATTCGCGGATGGTCGGGGCGACTCCGGTGCCGACCACGTAGTCGTCGGGTCGCTCCTGCTGGAGCATACGCCACATGGCCTCCACGTATTCGGGGGCATAGCCGTAGTCGCGCCGGGCGTCCAGATTGCCGAGATACACCTTGTCCTGCAGCCCGGCCCGGATGCGGCTGACCGCTCGGGTGACTTTGCGAGAGAGGAACGTGGCGCCACGCCGCGGGCTCTCATGGTTGAAGAGGATCCCATTGACGGCGAATAGGTCATACGCCTCTCGGTAGTTCACAGCCATCCAGTACGCGTAGACCTTGGCGATCGCGTACGGGCTGCGTGGGTAGAAGGGTGTGTCCTCACCCTGCGGGGGCGGCGCGGCGCCGTACATCTCGCTGGAGGAGGCCTGATAGAAGCGTGCGCTGTTCCCGCTGCGCCGAAGCGCTTCCAGGATCCGCGTCGCCCCCAGGCCGGTGACCTCGCCCGTGTACTCCGGCATCTCGAAGCTGACTTTGACGTGAGACTGGGCGCCCAGGTGATAGATTTCGTCAGGACGGACGTTATAGATCAGATTCGTCAGCTGCTCCCCATTGGTGAGGTCTCCATAGTGCAAGAACAGCCGCGCATCTGGATCATGCGGGTCCTGGTAGATGTGATCAATGCGGTCTGTATTGAACGTGCTGGATTTGCGAATCAGGCCGTGGACCTTGTAGCCCTTGCTGAGTAGAAACTCAGCGAGGTACGAGCCGTCCTG
>JBFJVD010000012.1:0-28948 GCA_041624375.1 Anaerolineales bacterium | reverse complement strand
GGTAGGGACCGGCGTGGCTTGCGGTCTGATCTGGCTCCCGCTCACTCCGAGGTTTGCACCCGTTCCATGTGCCAGGTCCCCTGTGCCAGGATGACCTGCACCTTGCGGCGAGTCTCACTCTCCATCATCCAGGTTGTGACAACCCAGGTGCCGGCAGCTTCTTTGCCAGAGGGGCGGACCCTCCCTCGAAATGCCAGCGGCATGCCAGGAGCCAAGTGATGTTCCGAGCCACCGGAGCCATGTTGGCTTGGATGAGGCAGGGGGACGAAGCCACCTGGCTCGATGGTGAAGGCTGTCTCTGGGAACCAGGTCATGTTGATCCTTCGCCAGCGCAGGGATCCATGGATCCTGGCTCTGGTGGCGAACTCCGGTCGCAGTTCAAATTCGGCGCGACCGTGGAGCCTTCCGTACCATGAGCGCTCCATGGCCAGCCGGAACAGGTGGCGATCGGAGAGCGCTGTTCCATCGGCTGCGGCGTGCTGGTAGTGGCCGGACCAGGCTTCCATCGCAGAATCCTGGCTACGTCAGCCAGCCTGTTGAACGAACGGATCGATAGTCTCCAAAAGCCTTCGGTTGAAGCCTTCGGGATCTTCCAACATCAGAAAGTGGCCGGTCTCTGGGATGAGCACGGTTTCAACGCCATATCGCGCCATGGAATCCAGATGCGTCGGCTGATTGTCGGGATTGATGGCGACCAGCGGCAGGTTCAGTTCCCGTAAAGTGCTGGTGACCTCCCGGTCATATGTAATTGCGGCCTCCATCGCACCAAGTGCCACCGAAGGGGGCGCCGCCGACATATCCGCTGCAACCTGCTCCACCAGTTCCTCGTCTGAGCCGGCACGGAACATGCTTCGGACGAAGGCACGAGTCGCTTCTAGGTAGTCAGCCTGGAAAGGAGCCATCAACGCTTGGACCTCCTCCGGCGTGCGCGGGGTGCCCAGCTCACGATAGGTGTCGATCCAGACGAGCGCCTCGACGCGACCCGGTAGCCGTCGAGCCGCCTCCATGATGACGTCGCCGCCCATCGAGTGGCCGATCAGGATGATGCGTTCCAGGCTCAGCGTGTTCACCACGGCAGCGACATCTTCACCGAACGCGGCGATCGTCCAGGCTTCGCGCCCGAATCCGGATTCGCCGTGTCCCGCCAGGTCTACAGCCACGACCTGGAATTTGCGTGCGAAGGGCTCCAGCTGCCCCCGCCAGTAGCTTCGATCGCAGGACCAGCCGTGGATGAAGACCAGCGCGGGCAGTCCGGCGCCTCGCACTTCGTAGGCAATGAAAACGCCGTCGAGGGACATGACCACTTCAGCCACGGCCGGTCAACTTTCGATTCTGAAGTGCTCCTAGGTGGGTGTGACCGCTGCGTGCAGCAGGCACCAAATCCGAACCGTGCCTAGTATGATGAGGCTGGATCTTCTCAGGGGCTGCGATGATCGAGAGGGTGGGTTGCTGATCCTTTTGGGCCGTCCGCCTCCGCGGACCGGTGCCCAAGCTTATCCGATCAACTTCCCCTTTTCAAGGTGCGGGAAGGAGTGGGAGGGCAGCTCTGGTTACGCGGCCGTCCGGATGAGGTGATGCAGGGCTCCGAAGCTCTGTGCTCCTGCAGGGGGAATCCGGGCGCTTGACCTTCCGGCTCAGTCCGCCGCCGCCATCCGCCGTGCCTGTTCGACGTACTCGAGCGACTGGTGGCGGAAATACGTGTCATACAGCTCCGCATAGTGACCCCCCTGCGCCATCAGCTGGTCGTGGTTGCCCTCTTCGATCCGCTGGCCATCCCGCAGCACGATGATGCGGTCGGAGGCCCGCACCGTCGACAGCCGGTGGGCGATCAGGATCGAGGTCGTTTCTGAAAGCACCAGCTCGAGCGCCTGCTGGATCTGGGATTCAGTAAAGGGATCCACGCTGGCCGTCGCCTCGTCCAGAATGAAGATCGACGGGCGCTGGACCATCACGCGCAGCAGCGAGACGAGCTGGCGCTGGCCCATCGAGAGCCGACCACCGCGCTCGCCCACCTGGGTGCTCAACCCATCCGGCAGCGTTTCGAGCCACTCTCCGCTGCCGATCCGCCGGGCCAGCGCTTCGATCTCCGCGTCGGTCACATCGGGTTTCGCATAGCGGATGTTTTCCGCCACCGAATCCGAGAACAGGAACGGAACCTGCGAAACGATGCCCAGCTGGCTCCGGTAGGCATGCAGATCGAAGCGGCGGATGTCCATGCCATCCACCAGCAGTGAGCCGCCCTGAAACTCATAGAAGCGGGCGATCAGTTTGGCGATGGTCGATTTGCCGGCGCCAGTGTGGCCGACGAGCGCCACGCTTTCGCCGGGCGCGATCTCCAGGCTGAAGTCCGCCAGAACCGGCTCGTCGGGTTTGTAATGGAAATCGAGGTGCTCAAAGCGGACCTCACCGCGCAGCTTCGGCACCGGCCGCTGTTCCAGCTGGACGAGGGCTCGCTCGGCATCGATCAGGGCGAAGACCCGCTCTGCGGCCGACAGCCCGCCCTGGATCTGGGTCCAGACTGCCGAAAGGTTCAGGACGGGGAACCAGAAGCGGTCCAGGCTGTTGACAAAGAGAAACCAGGCGCCGAAGGTGATGGCGCCTTCGGCCACGCTCAGCCCGCCCAGGTAAATCAGCAAAGCGGTTGCGCCACCGGCGAGCCCGTTGAGCACCGGGAAGACCATCGCCAGCACGAGTCCCCGGCGGACATTGATGTCGTAGGCCTGCAGGTTGACCCCGTCGAAGCGATCGTAAATGGCCCGCTCCTGGCGGAAGTTCTTCGCAACGGCGATCCCCGTCACCGCCTCTTTAATCGCTGCGTTGACGTTGGCCAGCGCCCGCAGCCAGACGCGCGTGACGCGCCGGGCGAGCCAGCGGAAGCCCTGAGCGGCCAGATAGAGCACGGGGAGAAAGGCCAACAACCACAGCGTGAGCCCCGAGCTGATGCGCACCAGCACCACGAAGAGCACGCCCATTTGCAGGAACTGGCTCAAGATGTCGGTCAGCAGGACGATCATCTTGGCGAACTCTTCGGTGTCGGAGGTGATGCGGCTGACGATACGGCCCGATTGAAACTCGCCGAAGAATGAGAGTGCCTGGTCAACCACCGCGACAAAGGCATCCTGTCGCAGGGCCAGCATGACATCGCCGGCCGTCCGCGCGATCAGCCGGCGGCGGATCCAGTTCGAACCCCACATGAGCACCCCGATGGCAAAAAGCGCCACCACGACGGCTGTCATGGCCTGGTCGGAGCCGGCCTGCACGATCAGGTCGACGCCTTCGCTGACCACAATGGGAGACAGGGCGAAGGTCGCCGAAGTCACCGCCAGTGCAAGGCTCGATATCACGATCTGGAGGATATGTGGGCGGAAGTAGTCGGCCATCCGCCGCACCAGTTCACGATCCGAATAGGTGCGGTCGTAGCGTTCGGCGTCAAGACCTTCGAAGAATCCCATGCGCCTCAGTCTCGCTGGAAGATGCGACGATACGACTCGGAGGTCGCCATCAGCTCTTCATGGGTGCCGACCGCCGCCACTTTCCCATTCCGCAGCACAAGGATCAGGTCTGCCCAGCGGATCTGCGAGAGCCGGTGGGTGATGATCAACGTTGTCCTGCCCTCGGCGGCCCGGAAGATGGCCCGCTGAATCTGGTCCTCGGTTGCGCTGTCGATGGCGCTGGTGGCGTCGTCCAGGATCAGGATGCGCGGATCGGTGAGGAAGGCGCGGGCGAGCGCCACCCGCTGCCGCTGACCTCCGGAGAGGGTCACGCCGCGTTCACCGACAAGCGTCTGGTAGCCGTCCTTGAAGGAGTCAATGAACTCGTTCGCCTGAGCCGCCGCCGCAGAGGTGGAGACTTCACCTTCTTCAGCAGCAGGTTTTCCGAAGGCAATGTTCTCGCCGATGGTGCGTGAGAAGAGGAAGACATCCTGCTCGATGATGGAGATCTGGCGCCGCAGGGTGTCCAGATTCCAGTCCCGCACATTGACCCCGTCCACCAGCACCTCGCCGGTGGTTGCGTCGTGGATCCTGTTGATCAGCTTCGCCAGCGTCGTCTTGCCGGATCCTGTCTGTCCGACGAGAGCGATCGTTGTCCCCGGCTTCACATGAAACGAGACATCGCGCAGGACGTCAACCCCATCCGGGTAAGCGAAGCAAACGTTGCGAAACTCGATTTCGCCGCGCATGGACTCAGAATTGCCCTGCGGGTTGCGGTCGAGTTCGGTTCGGCGATTCATCAGTTCAAGAATCCGACGGGCGCCGGCGAGCCCAAGTGAGACCTGCGAATAGGCAAAGATGGAGACGAAGGTCGGGAAGCCAAACAGACTGATGAGGCCGACGTAGGCGACCACATCTCCGGCACCGATCAGACCCTGCTGAAAGAGCAGCACGGCGTGCAAGAAGCTCCCGGCGATGGCCAGGCCGAGCAAGAGCAGTGGGATATAGCGCGCTTCCACATCGCCCTGGTGCACGAAAGCGTGGCGGAATTGAAGGGCATGCGAGGTGAAGCGCGAAATCTCTTCTTCTTCCTGGGCTGAACCCTTGACGACCTCGATTCCATCGATCGCCTCAGCGAGTCTTGAGTTCATTTCGCCAAAGGTCTGCCGAACCCTCTCCGAGATCGGACGAAGTTCATTCAGGTACTGCCACAGGGAAAGGAGATACGCCACGATAAACAAGGCCGGCGTCAGCATCAGCGCCGGATGGTAGCTCGGCGCCGCCAGCAGCGGCACGATCATAAAGCTCCCTGAGCCGACGACCAGGTTGATGCCCGGACTGAACATCAAGTTGATTTCACGGACGTCGTTTGTGGCGCGAGCCATGGTGTCGCCGACCGGCTGGAGATTGTGGAAGGTCATGCTCTTGCCGAGCAGGCTCTGATAGAGTTCGTCGCGGATGTCCCGCTCCATGCGCTGCGCAATCACCTCAGCGCTGAAGTTGCGCCCGAATTGGAGAACGCTGCGGACGAGCTGTGAGATCAATACCCACCAGGCGAGCTGGATCAGGCCGGGGATGTCCCCCGGATTCGACTGCAGCAGGTCGAAAGCCTGACCGAAGAGCACGGGCACGGCGCCGGCCAACACGGCGTTCCCGATGGCCCCGATCAACATCATCGCCACCGGCATCCAATGCAGGTTGAGATGCGACAGGATCCAACGTATGGGCGAGGATCGGGCAAAGGATCTGGCGTTGGGGAGAACGAATTCGGCGACGGCCATCGGTTGGATTCGACTTCTTTAGGCACCAGGCAGGCAAACAGGTCCAGCATACCACAGAGCGGACGATGAGCATTCTGGCTTGTAGGGATTCCTTAGCGGCGCGCACTCGTTCATGCTATAACCGCGCGCTACTGCCGGTCAAGGAAGGGCCGCTTTGCAGGCCGGCGTGCTTTGATCGAGTGGACGTCCAATTGAACCTCAGAGGAGATTCAGGGTGTCGACATTCCGTGGCTCCATCCATCTCGCCGTCTTCTGTCTGCTTGCCGCCTGCGGATCGTCACCTCCGGCCGATTCGGACTCGGCGCTAGCAACGGCGGTGGCCCAAACGGTCGAGGCGCTCGACGCAACACGTTCTGCGGTTCCAAGCGCTACCCTGCCGCCTTCGCCGACTCCCGTCCCGCCGACGGAGGCGCCGAGCCCCGAGCCTTCGGCGACGATTGCCCACCTGGTGCGCCCGCAGGCTCCGGTGTCGGTCCAACGCTTCCTGACGGACGCCTCCAGTGCTGCTTATGCCGCTGAGCGCCGTGCGCTGGCCGAAGACTTCGATATGAATCGATTTGAACGGCCCTTCACGACCAGCGAGATGATCTACCAGCCGCACCTTGATTTGGTGCGGGCTGAACTGGACGCCCGCGCTCCGTGGTTCTATGTCACCCTATTCCTGGAAGCCTTGCCGCCCGCAGGCGCTGCGGCCACTTATGGCGTCGAATTGGACGTGAACGCCGATGGTCGCGGCGATTGGCTCATTCTGGCCCATTCAACGCTGCCCAGCGACTGGTCCACGGATGGGGTGGCCGTCTACCGCGACGCGAATGGGGATGTCGGCGGCGCCCGCCCGCTGCGTGCCGATCCCCAACCCCAGCCGGTGGATGGATACGAGACGCTGGTCTTCGATCAGGGCCGGGGCGAGGATCCGGATGCGGCGTGGGTCCGGCTTGCCCCCGGCGGCGCGCGCATCCAGATTGCCTTCAAGCAAAGCCTGATCCCTGGCGAGTCATTCCTCTGGAGCGTGCTGGCGCAGTCTGGCGAGTTTCACCCTGAATGGGCTGACTACAACGATCGCTTCTCCCTCGATGAAGCCGGCTCCCCGCTTAAGAACAGCCCGGCCTATCCCGTCAAAGACCTGCAGGGCCTGGATAGCACCTGCCGCGATGCCTACGGCATCGCCACCGGTGGGAGTGAGCCGGGGCTGTGTGTGCTGCCGGCCGCAGCGGGCGGAATCGTCTGGAAGGATCGTTGTCTGGTGACCGGTGGTGAGGGCGGGGAACCGCTTGTGCTGGGGATGGGCTGTGTGCAGTATGGCGCCGCACCGGACGAGTGGGGCGCCGACGCCATCTATGAGCCGTCCTGGGAGCCCGGCATCGCCGGGGTCACAGTCGACCTCGGCAGCGGCGCCTGCCCCTCCTCCGGCCTGGCGACTGCGACATCTGATTCTGCTGGTCGGTACGCGTTCTCCGGGCTCACGGCCGGGACATACTGTGTCTCCATCAATGTCTTCATGTATGGGAACGAAGCCAAGCTGATTCCTGGGGGCTGGACCTTCCCCGTCCGAGGCGGCCCGGCCCGTCACACCCTCACGCTGCTCGCAGGAGAGAGCCGGAGCGGATTAAACTTCGGCTGGATGTTCCAGTTTGGGGACTGAGAAGGCCCGCCTGAAAATCGAAAGCCCCTGTCCGGGATGGCGATGGGGTGGGCTGGAGGCGTCCCCCGCCCTTGAGCCGGGCTGCCCAGCAGATCCCACGGGCTGTGCCGATCCTCGGAAGTGAATGGGCCCGGACTTCGGCCAGACCACAGCCTTCGAGTCTCCCCCGGGATATACTCAAGATATGCGTTGGCGTATGGGTTGCCTTGCAGGAATCGGATGCCTGATCCTGCTGATCTCACTGGTCATCTTGGGACTGGCATTGGTCCCCACCCCGCGCGATCGTGACGTGGTCCCCTTTGGCCCGGGGGATTTGATGTTGCCGACGCCAACGGCGCCCTCGGGCGTTGTCCACCCGGTTGAAAGGTACGCGTAGTGTCGGCTCGGCTTCCCCTTGCCGCCGTTCTGCTGGTCCTCCTGGCGCTTTCGCTGGCATGCGGCGCCGTCCTGCGCAGCGCGCCGGAAGACTCTCCGCCGGAACCGCAGGCGCCAATGGAGACCGCGGTGGACGCGCCGGAGGAGGACGAGCCAGCCCCGCCCCTGGCCACGCAGACCCAGCCGGCCGCCGTCCAGCCTACCGCCCAGCCAACGCAAGCCGTAGATCCGCTCTCCTCAGCGATCACCGAGGCCCGCTGGGTCGTGGTCGACTATCCGCTGGACATCAAGGTGGGGGATTCTGAACTTATCGACCTGACCTTCACCACCCAAGGCGAGACGATTGCTGTGACGGCTTCATTGGAAGGACGGGAGATCACCCTTGAGCCTGTCGAGGTGCCGGATGTCTATGACACCCACAACGTGGTGGCAATTGCCAGCCTGCTGGCGGCCGGCCTGAAGGTGGAACCGGCGGGCGAGATCGCCGAACCTCTTCGCCCGGGCCAGGATGTGACCTTCCGCTGGAGCCTCGCGGCGGAGGAAACGGGCGAGCACCGGCTGGCGCTATCCCTCCGGCTCCGCTTCTTGCCGAAATCGGGTGGCGAGGCCGTCGAAGCAACGTATTGGGCCGGCGACTACACGGTCTCGGCTCGCTCCGTGCTCGGGTTGACCGCGCCGCAGGCGACATGGATCGGATCGCTCGGCTCGGCGGTTGGGACGATCCTCGGTTTCCCTTTCCTGAAGGAGTTCCTCGATTGGCTTCGCAGCCGGAGCGCCTCCCGGACTCCCTCGTCATCCTGAGCTTCGTCCTCGGACCAGCGGCGACGAACGCTTACCTCGTCGGCGATCCTGCGACCTCGACGGCGGTGGCGATCGATCCGGCCTGGGACGGTGAGGTGATCGTCCAGGCCGCGCGTGAACACGGCTGGCGGATCACGAACATCTGGCTCACGCATGCCCACTTTGATCACTTCGGCGGCGCAGCGGCGATCGACGAAGCTTCCGATACACCCGTGCCGGTTGCCCTGCACCCGGATGACCAGCCTCTATGGCGCTTCCACGGCGGTGCCGCTGCCTTCGGCGTTCGCGAGTTCGATCCCGGCCCAGAGCCCAGCATCCCGCTCGAAGACGGGATGAGCCTGTTCCTTGGGGAACATCGGTTTGAGGTCCGGCATACCCCCGGCCACTCGCCCGGGCATGTGATCCTGGTGGCGCGAGAAGCCGGTGTGGTGTTCTGCGGCGACCTGGTGTTCCAAGGGAGCGTTGGGCGGACAGATCTGCCCAACGGCAGCTGGGCTCAGCTGAGCGAGAGCATTGCGCGCGACATCCTCAGCCTGCCGGATTCTTTCCGCCTGCTCACCGGACACGGTCCGGAGACCACGGTCGGCCGGGAGCGCCAGACCAATCCCTTCCTGCAAGGTTGAGCCCCGGGCGCGATCTGATGTCCCTGTGCTGCAACCTATCCACCGCTACGGCCCCAACTGTGACTGAATCCACGCCAGGAAGCCCCGCACAGCACCGTCTGGCGGCTCTGGCGCCATGGCGACGACTTCGAGGAGCAGCGGGTAGCGCGAGGCCCCAACCGGCGACTCCGGGGGGAGCGCGCCGTCCACCCGGACCCCATCCACGGCATCTGCCAGCGAGGACCATGGAAGGAGGCCGATGGCGCCGGCCGTCTCCTGGATCAGCTTCCTGCCCTGTGCCGGCGAGGGCGCCAGCAGCGCGCTTCCTGTGACCGGCAGACTCGCCGGCGCGGCCTCGATCAGGAGCGCCCGGATTTCATCCCCTTCGAGCGGGATCACCGGCACGACCGCGAGCGATGGGCCGCCAAGCTGGGTCCAGACGTCCAGCCGGCCGCTGAAGATATCGGCCAGGTCTCTCAGCGTGAGATCGCGAATCGGCACGCCGGGGTGGGTGACGACGATGATCGGCTCCCATCCCAGCGGTGTGGCAAACCATCCGTCAGGAGGCGGCTGCCCGAGGATCGCCGCTGTCGCTTCACCCGTTTCGACGGCGTTGAGCGCAGCAGCCGGCGGGAGGAGCTCGATCTGGAATTCCGGTGGGCCGACGGCATCGCGGTAGGCAGCC
This sequence comes from Anaerolineales bacterium, assembly GCA_041624375.1. Taxonomy (GTDB): domain Bacteria; phylum Chloroflexota; class Anaerolineae; order Anaerolineales; family E44-bin32; genus JBFJVD01. The sequence goes on along the minus strand of JBFJVD010000012.1, from coordinate 19,631 downwards.
GTCCATTCCTGGAGCCAGGGCGCGAGGGCCGGCGAGGTCACCAGCCGAGGAAAAGGTTCCTGTGTTGGGGTGGGTGATGAAGGGGTAGCTGCGCAGGCAGATAGGAGGAGCGCCATGCAGGCGGTCCCCGCGGCGATGGTGTTGCGGAGGCTCGGCAGGCTAGGCACGGAAGTAGGCCAAAGCCAGCCCGCCGATGCCGGCAGCAGCGCAGTAGACGACGAAGACGGTCAGTGGTCTGCGGGCAAGGTAGTTCAGCAGCCAGCGAATCGCCAGATAGCCTGTGATCGCGGCGCTGATGAAGCCGACGATGAGCGGCGCCAGCTGTTCCTCCGCCACAGGCGAATTGAGCAGGTCGAGCGCCGCGATCAGGCCGGCGCCGATCATGACCGGGATGCTCATCAAGAAGGAGAACCTGGCCGCTTCTGGGCGCTCGAGGTCCCGGATCAGGGCCCCGGCGATCGTCGATCCCGAACGTGAGATTCCGGGGAAGAGTGCGAGTGCCTGCCAGGCGCCGATCCAGAGCGCGTCCTGGAGGCGCAAATCTTCCACCTCTCGCGTGCGCGCCCCGAGACGTTCGCTAATCCCCAGCAGCGTTGCCGTGACAAGCAGGAATCCCGAGACTGCGGCCGGACTCTGAAAGGCCTGCTCCACGAGGGGCTTGATCAGGATCCCCGTGATGGCTGCCGGCACGCTGGCGGCCAGGAGCAGCCAGCCCAGTCTTGCGTGACCCGATTCAAGTGGATGCCCTCGGAAGAGATCCCGCAGCACGGCAACAAGGATCGCACGCAGTTCGGAACGGAAGTAGGCGATCACGGCCAAAATAGTCCCCAGCTGGACCAGCACGTCGAATACGAAGGCCGCCTCGGGTTCGAACTGCCACCCCAACAGCCAGGGGACCAGAACCAGATGCCCCGAGGATGAGATCGGCAGGAATTCCGTAGCCCCTTGAACCAGTCCGAGCACGACCGCCTGCAGCAGGCTCACAGGCTAGAGCTCCACGGGCCGGTGCTTCTGATACTGGCTGCGGAATTCCTCGGCAAATGCAGCCAGCTGTCCTTCAAGGACCGCGCGCCGGAGATCCCTGGTAATCGAGACCAGCGTGAACAAGTTGTGAATCGAGAGCAGGGTTGCCCCCAGCATCTCCCCGGCTACGGTGAGATGGCGAAGGTATGCGCGCGAGAATTGGGCACAGGTTGTGCAAGAGCAACCAGGATCGATCGGGCGCTCGTCGTCTGCATTTGCGAGGTTGCGCAAATTGAGGCGTCCGAGCCGGGTCATCGCCGCATGGTTGCGGGCCAGCCGCGTCGGGAGGACGCAGTCGAACATGTCAATCCCACGTGCCACGCCTTCGACCAGATCGATCGGCGTACCCACGCCCATCAGATACCGTGGACGGTCCTGCGGAAGTTCCTCCACAACGACCTCAATAGCCGCGTGCATCTCGGGCTTGGTTTCGCCGACAGAAAGCCCACCAATGGCGACACCGGGGATAGGCAGGCCGGCCATGAAACGGGCCGATTGACGCCTGAGGTCTTCGAAGATCCCACCCTGCACGATACCGAACAGCGCTTGTTCGTCCTTCCGCTTGGCGGCAACGCAGCGCTCCGCCCATGCGTGGGTACGCGCCATGGCTGCCTCGTTGTAGGCGCGATCGTAGGGGTCCGGGCACTCGTCAAATGCCATGATGATGTCGGCACCCAGGTTCTCCTGGATCTGAATCGCCTTCTCCGGCGTGAATCGGTGCTCCGATCCGTCCAAATGGGAGCGAAAGGTCACGCCCTCGTTGTCGACTTCACGCCGATCGGCGAGCGAAAAGACCTGGAATCCGCCGGAATCCGTGAGGATCGGGTGCTCCCAGGCCATGAAGCGATGCAGGCCGCCGAGGCGGGCGATGCGTTCATCGCCTGGACGCAGGTAGAGGTGGTAGGTGTTGGCCAGGATGAGGGTCGCGCCGAGTTCTTCGAGCTGCTGCGGGGTCAGCGCTTTGACGGTGGCCTGGGTCCCCACCGGCGCAAAGACGGGGGTGGGGACAGCGCCGTGAGGGGTATGGAGCGTACCGGCCCGGCCGGTCCCATCCTGAGCCTCAAGTTCAAAGCGGAAACCGCTCATCGTCGCTGAGCCGCCAGCCGGAGGTCGAAGCGCCCTGGGCACATGCGGCCGATTATAAACCCCCGCCGAAATTCGTTGTCATCTCATGGATCGGCCCTTATACTGCCCCTCGTGGCCACAGAGCATGGATCTTCGACCTGGGCCGAAGTCAGCCCTGCTGCGCTCGCCAATAACCTGAGCCGCCTGCAAGACCTCGCCGGGGTCCCGGTGATGGCGGTCGTCAAGGCTGCGGGCTATGGTCACGGGCTGGCCAACGCAGCCCGCGCCGTTGAAGCGGCTGGCGCAGCCTCCTGCGCGGTGGCGCGGGTGGATGAGGCGCTGGCGCTGCGGCGTGCGGGGATTTCGATTCCCGTGTTGGTGCTGGGAGAAACGCCGCGCTCCTTGCTGCGCCAGGCACTGGATCAGGCCGTCTCGCTCACCGTCTTCACGCGCCGCCATTTGCAGGAGCTTGCCGAGGTGCTTGGCGACGCGCTATCCCCGGCCACAGTTCACCTTAAAGTCGACACGGGGATGAGCCGGCTCGGTGCTTCGCCGGAGGCGGCGCCTGAACTGCTGGTTGAACTCAGCCGGATGAAGCAGGTTGAGGTGGCTGGACTCTTCACGCACTTCGCCTGTGCCGATTCGCCAGAGGCCCCCAGCAACGACAAGCAGGAGCGCAAGTTTCGGGCGCTGCTCGAAAAAATCGAAGCTGCCGGACTGCGCCCGCCGTGGGTGCACGCGGCCAATTCGGCGGCTGCACTCACGCGGCCGAGCGCCCGCTTTGATCTGGTGCGCTGCGGAATCGCGCTCTATGGCATCGATCCCTCCGATGAGGTTCCTTTGCCGAAAGGATTCGTGCCCGCGCTGACCTGGAAGGCAAAGCTGGTCCACGTTCAGGACCTGCCGGCCGGAGCCGGTGTGAGTTATGGGCATGATTACATCACGCAGCACCCAGAGCGCGTCGGTGTGGTGGGCGTGGGCTACGGCGACGGCTACCGGCGCCAGCCGGGCGGGGAGCTGCTGATCTTGGGCGCCCGCGTCCCGATCGTCGGGCGGGTATGCATGGACCAGGTGATGGTGTCGCTTGATCAGCACCCCGAAGCCCAGCCGGGCGATGAGGTGGTCCTGCTCGGGCCTCAGGGCCGGGAGGCGATTCCGGCGGAAGAGCTTGCCCGACGCTGGGGGACCATCCCCTACGAGGTGCTTTGCGGGATCAGCGCGCGCGTGCCGCGTGAACTTCTCGAATCCAAGCGGCCGGGGTGAGCGGCTCCGACCGACCTTCCTTGACATCCAAGATGGGCGTCCTTAGAATGGAAACATCAAGCCAGCACAGTTCGGGGAGAGATCCGGCGCTGCCGGACACCGAAGGGGCAAACCTCGTGCGGCTGTGCAGTCACGAGGTGAAACTCTCAGGTACAAGGGACCCGGGCTGGCCGCTCCTCTGGAAAGTCGACTGACACCGACGGGGCAAGCCGCCGCTGCGCGGTGAATCTCTCAGGTTTACGACAGAGGACGCACACCGAATTCGGGTGCGTCCTTTTTTGCTTGCCGGAGGGACAGGAGGGCAGGATGAAGTTTCCCAAGGACTTACACTACACCAAGAACGACGAATGGATCCGTGTCGATGGCGACACAGGCACGGTCGGGATCACCGATTTTGCCCAGGATGAGCTTTCCGATGTGGTCTATGTAGAGATCACCGCCGCCATTGGCGATTTGGTTGAGAAGGGCGCGGCCTTCGGGGTGGTTGAATCCGTCAAGGCAGCTTCAGATCTCTATATGCCGGTCACTGGCGAATTGATGGAGATCAACGAAAGCCTGGTGGACACCCCGGAACTGGTGAACAGCAGCCCGTATGGCGAGGCGTGGATGGTCAAGATTAAGGTGACCGAGCCCGATCAACTCCCCGAGTTGCTTGACGCCGATGCCTACGAGCAGCACACCAAAGAGCGCAGCGGCTGATGGCCTACATTCCCCACACCGAAGCCGACCGGCAGGAAATGCTCGGAACCATCGGCGTGAAGCGAATCGAGGACCTCTACGACGCCGTTCCGGAGGCGCTTCGCTTTCCAGAGCTCGAGCTTCCCGAGGCTGTTTCAGAAATGGAGATCATGCGGGAGCTCCAGAGCCTCTCCGAACGGAATGTTGAGGCGGGCCACACGGCCTGTTTCCTGGGCGCCGGAGCCTATCACCATTTCATCCCCTCCGTCGTGGACCATATCCTGCGACGGAGCGAGTTCTACACGGCCTATACGCCCTACCAACCCGAAGTCTCTCAGGGCACCCTCCAGTCCATCTATGAGTACCAGAGCATGATCTGCCACCTGACCGGCATGGAGGTGGCGAATGCCTCGATCTATGATGGCGCAACGGCGCTGGCCGAGGCGGTCAACATGGCGCTGGGCCATTTCCGGGGGCAGCGGACCAAGGTGCTGCTCTCGCCGGGGATTCACCCGCATGCGCGCGCAGTGGTGCACACCTACATGCGTGGCCAGGATGCGCAGGTCACGGGTGAGGAGAGTTCGCTCGATGATCCCGAGTCGCTGGCCTCTCAGCTCGATGAAGACACTGCGTTGCTGGCGGTTCAGTACCCCGACTTTTTTGGCCGGATCATCGAATACTCCGCGCTCGGGGAGGCGGTCCACGCGGCCGGCGCCCTTTTCTGTATCGTCGTCAATCCAACTGCGTTGGGCATGCTGAAGCCGCCGTCGGCGTTCGGCGCCGACATCGTGGTGGGCGAAGGGCAGCCGCTTGGGATTCCACTTTCATACGGGGGCCCTTACTTGGGTCTGTTTGCCACTCGCGAAGCCTACGTTCGGCGCATCCCTGGCCGGCTGGTCGGTGAAACCCAGGACACACGCGGCCAGCGTGGTTATGTGTTGACCCTCACCCCACGTGAGCAGCATATCCGCCGGGAGAAGGCGACCTCGAACATCTGCACCAATCAGGGATTGATGACGCTTGCTGCCACGGTCTATCTCTCCGTGATGGGTCGCCATGGGCTGCGCCGGGTTGCCGAACTCTGCTATCACAAGGCGCACTATGCCGCTTCTCAGATTGCATCGCTCAATGGCTACCAGCTCTGGGGAGAGACACCGTTCTTCCATGAGTTCGTTGTCGCCTGTCCCAAACCTCCGGCCGAGATCAACCGCCATCTGCTGACGCGCAACATCTTGGGCGGCCATGACCTCGGGGTCGACTATCCCGAACTCGAAGGACATATGCTGCTTGCCGTGACCGAACAGAACACTCGTGAAGAGATCGATCGACTGGTGGCAGCGCTTGCGGAGGCCGCCGATGCCTGAGCCTCTGATCTACGATCTGTCGGCGCCCGGGCGGCGCGGCGTTTCCCTGCCGCACCCGGATGTTCCTCTGTCCGAGCCGCCGGAAAGCCTGGTCCGAGATGAGCTTCCGCTGCCGGAAGTTTCCGAACTCGACGCCGTCCGACATTTCGTCCATCTGTCCCAGCTCAACCATGCCATCGACACCGGCTTCTACCCACTCGGTTCCTGCACGATGAAGTACAACCCCAAAGTGAATGAGGACGCAGCCCGGCTGCCCGGATTTGCACAAACCCATCCGCTGCAGCCCCCGGAAACGGCGCAAGGGAATCTCGAGCTGATGTACCGGGTGCAAGAATGGCTCAAAGAAGTGGGGGGCTTCGCCGGCATGAGCTTGCAGCCGGCGGCGGGCGCCCACGGCGAGCTCACCGGCATCCTGATCATCCGCGCCTACCACCGAGATCGTGGCGACACGCAGCGCAAGAAGATCCTGATCCCGAATTCGGCGCACGGCACCAACCCAGCCACCACCGCGATGAGCGGGATGGAAGTCATCGAGCTGCCCTCCGATGGGCGCGGCAATGTGGATCTGGAGACGCTGCGGGGGGCACTTGATGAGACGGTCGCCGGCCTGATGCTCACCAATCCGAACACCCTCGGGCTGTTCGAGGAGCACGTGCAGGAGGTGGTCGACCTGGTCCACGACTGCGGCGGCCTGGTGTATGGCGACGGCGCCAACATGAATGCGCTGCTTGGCATTGTGCGCCCCGGCGACCTTGGCTTCGATGTCCTGCACTACAACCTGCATAAGACCTTCTCGACGCCGCACGGGGGTGGTGGCCCCGGATCCGGCCCGGTTGGCGTCTCAGAGCCGCTGGTTGATTTCCTGCCGGGGCCGATCGTCGAGCGAGTCGAAGATGAAGCCGGCGAGCCGATGTTCCGGCTGGTGGATCCGCCCAAGACGATTGGACGGGTCAAAGCCTTCCACGGGCATTTTGGGATGCATGTCCGCGCCTTTACGTACATGCGCATGAATGGTCGCGAAGGCATGCGGGCGATCGCCGACCACGCGGTCTTGAATGCCAACTACCTCCGGATGCGCCTGCGTGACACGTATCATGTCCCGTTTGACCGCGTGAACATGCATGAATTCGTGGTCGAGGGCCGCTGGGAAGATGCGCCGGAGATCCGCGCCCTGGACATCTCGAAGCGGCTGATGGACTTCGGCTTTCATCCACCGACCAACTACTTCCCGCTCATCGTGCATGATGCGCTCATGATCGAGCCGACCGAAACCGAGAGCAAAGAGACGTTGGACGCATTTGTGGCGGCGATGCTCCAGATCGCCGAAGAGGCCCGCACAAACCCCGAGCTCCTCCGAGAAGCCCCCCACACCACGCCGTTCGCGCGCCTCGACGAGGTGCAGGCGGCCCGCCAGCTCGTGCTCTGCTGCCAGCCGTGGCCGGCATCGGTCGACTAGCTCTTCATTCGATAACCGGAAAAGCGTGAGTGCCTGCCTCACCGGCAGGCACTCAGCCCTGTGTAGAAGTCGGTTCGGGCCCCCCTCGATCCCCGAAGCCAACGTAGGGCGCAACGCAAGCCTAGTCTAGGCCCTTTGCTCTCAACCGACTCTGAGCCGCCAGAAACTACATAGGCTCAATCAACCCTCCTGCGCGCGGATTCCCCTCCCAGGCCGCCCTGGGCGACTCGCCCCGGGCAGGAACTGGGGTACAATCGCTTCCCGCCTCGGCACAAGCGGGAGGCAGGTTCAGTGTCCTCGGAATCCGACTCCATCCAATTCGCCTCATTGCGTGAAACGGTTCAAATCGAACTTCCCGACGGCCGCGTCATCGAGGGTCCGCGTGGTGTTCAAATTGAGCAGTTTCTGAATGCGCTGCCGCCCGACCCCGCGCCCATTGTCGGCGCGGTCATCAATGGGGAGCTGCGCGAGCTCACCCATCCAATCGAGAAGGAAGCCCACGTACGTCCGGTCACGATGGCGGAGCCCGACGGGATGCGCTTCTACCGGCGTTCGCTGACCTTCCTGCTCGCGGCGGCGTTTGAGGAACTCTTTCCTGAGGGCCGGCTCACCGTGGACCACTCGGTCTCCTCCGGCGGCTACTACTGCCAGGTCTCCGAACGCCCCCAGCTGAAGCTCCAGGAGCTTTTCCAGCTCGAGGCGCGCATGCGCGAACTGGTCGAAGCCGACCTGCCCTTCGCCAAGTCGCAGATGGAGCTAGAGGAAGCACGCCGCTATTTCGCCGAGCGAGGCCTGGACGACAAGGTCAGCCTGCTGAACCACCGCCGCAAATCCTACCTGGTGATGTACCAGCTGAAGGATCATCGCGATTACCACCACGGCTACATGGTGCCGAGTACGGGTTACCTGAAGTGGTTCGCGCTGGCAGAGACGGAAGGCGGCTTCACACTTCGCTTCCCTCGCCGCCACCGACCGACGGAGTTGCTTCCCCTTCCCGAATACCCGCGCCTGCTGAACACCTTCCGGCGTTATGGGCAATGGCTCGAGAACCTGGGCATCGGCAACATCGGCTTGTTGAACGACGCCATCGCCACCGGCCGGGCGCGCGAGGTCATCCTCGTCGCCGAGGCGCTCCATGAACGCCGCATCGCTGAGATCGCCGGGCTGATCGCCGAACGCAAGGGCGGAGTCCGGATTGTGCTCATCGCCGGCCCCTCCTCATCAGGAAAGACCACGTTCTCGAAGCGTCTCTCGATTCAGCTGCTGGCTCAGGGTCTTTCGCCGTTCGCCCTGGAGCTCGATAACTACTTCATCGATCGCGTGAAGACGCCCAAGGATGAGCATGGTGAGTATGACTATGAATCGCTCTATGCCCTGGACCTTGAGCGTCTGAACGCCGACCTGCGCTGCCTGGTGGCCGGTGAGGAAGCTCGACTCCCTCGCTACAATTTCAAAACAGGAATTCAGGAAGAGGGCGATGTCGTCAAGCTGACCCCCGAGCAGATATTGATCCTGGAGGGCATCCACGGCCTGAATCCAGAGCTCACGCCCGAGATCGATCCCACTGCCACCTACCGCATCTACGCCTCCGCGCTGACCCAGTTGAATCTCGACCGCTACAACCGGGTCTCGACGACCGACACGCGGCTCATCCGCCGCATCGTTCGCGATGCCTCGCAGCGCGGCTACAGCGCCACGGAGACGATTAAGCGCTGGGAGTCCGTCCGCCGCGGGGAGAAGCGCTACATCTTCCCCTTCCAGGAGAACGCGGATGTCATGTTCAATTCGGCGCTTGTCTATGAAGGCGCCGCGCTGACGTCCCTGGCCAAGCCGCTGCTGCGGCAGGTCCGCTACGGCACGGACGAGCACATCGAAGCGAAGCGTCTGATCTCCTTCCTTGAATGGTTCCGGCCCCTGGATGCAACGCTGATCCCGGATAACTCCATCCTGCGCGAGTTTGTTGGCGGCTCCATCCTTCATCGGTTCGCGCCCTGGAAATCGCCCACCTCCCGACGAAGCTCACCGTGACCTCAGGGGCTATCGACACGGCTTGTCCCCCACCGAATGACTGAGCTGGATCCCGCCACGACCACACTGGGGATCGTCGGCGCCGGTACGATGGGCTCGGGGATCGCGCTGGCGGCCCTGTATCACGGGTTCTCGGTCCGCCTCTATGACGTCGTCGAAGATGCCCGTCAAAACGCCTCGACGTATCTTCAAAACCACCTCGACCGCAAGGGTCTGGGAGATCGTCTCGATCGGGTTGCGCTCATTGATGACCTGGATCGCTTCTCCGAGGTGGACTTCGTCATTGAGGCAGCCCCGGAGGACCTCGGGATCAAGCAGGAATTGTTCGCCCGGCTTGACGCCCTTTGTCGCCCGACGATTCCGCTGGCGACCAACACCAGCACCCTGTCGGTGACGGTGATCGCTGCCGCCACATCGAATCCGGGACGCGTGGGCGGCATGCACTTCTTCAACCCGGCAGCTGTACTTCCTTTGGTCGAGGTGATCGAAGGCGCCGACACCGAGGCGGAGGTCCTGGCAAGTCTGGTCTCGCTGGCGTCGGCGCTGGGCAAAACCCCTGTCGTGGTCCGCGATACACCGGGATTCATCGTCAACCGTGTCGCCCGCCCCTTCTATGGCGAGGCCCTGCGGCTGCTCGGCGAGGGCGCCGCGGATGTGGAAACGATCGACCGCCTTGTCGAGGGTGGTGGCCGGTTTCGGATGGGACCTTTCCGCCTCATGGACCTCATCGGCATCGATATCAACCTCGCTGCAATGCAGTCGATGTACGAACAGACTTTCGGTGAGCCGCGGTATCGACCCCACTGGATCCAGGCCCGGATGGTGCAGCAGAGTGCGCTCGGCCGGAAGACCGGGCGCGGCTTCTATACCTACCCGGAGACTCAACCCGAGAAACCTGCCCCCGAGCCCGAACCAAAGCCTCGGCAAGCGGGTAGAGGAAATGCATTCATCGTCGAAGATGGATGGGGGCCTGGCATCCGCGACTGGCTGAGCGGCGCCGGATTGACCTGCACGGATCAGTTGGGGGAGCGTCCGGAAATCGCTGTCGTTGCGGTCGGTGAGGCCGAGCAGGTGCGGCAGTTGCTGCCCGCGCTGGAAGCCGAGCTCGAGGCGGATGTTCCCATTCTCTGCCAGGCCGCAAACAGATCCATCGCCGAATCGTCCGGCTGGATGCATTCGCCAGAGCGCCTGATCGGGTTCGATGGACTGTTTGTCGCCGACGGCGCCATGATCCATTTGGTCGCACCGCCTCGGATGGCCCAAGGGGCACGCGAACGGCTGGATACAATGATGCTGAACCTCGGCCGGGTGCCTCTTTGGACGAAAGACTCGCCGGCGCTCGTCCTGCCGCGGATAGTCGCCATGCTGGCCAATGAGGCCGCTTTTGCGGTCGGCGAAGGCGTGGCCGATGCGAGGACGATCGATCGGGCGATGCGGCTCGGGGTGAGCTACCCGCTCGGTCCATTGGAGTGGATGGCCAAGCTGGGGGTCGAGCGTGTGCTGCACATCCTTGAACACCTTCAGCGCGAGTATGGCGAGGAGCGCTACCGGCCGGCGCCCATGCTGCGCCGCTGGGCGCGGACCGGAGCGAGCTCGGTGGATGGCTTCATCGCCTGAATGAGAACAACCGGGGCAACCCGAACCACAGTGCGAGGAGAGCATGATGGCCGATCAGACCAAGAAGCTTGTCTTCGAACAAACCCTGCAGGCGAGTCCCGAGTTGGTGACGGCCGCCTTCACCAATGCGACCGCGCTGCGGGAGTGGCTGTCGGACGTCGCTACGGTGGACCCCAAGCCCGGCGGGCGGTTCTACCTCGCCTGGAACTCCGGCGATTACACCAGCGGCGCCTATCTGCGCCATGTCCCTGGCAAAGAAGTGGCCTTCAGCTGGTTGGGTAGAGCCGATGCCGGTCCAAGCCAGGTGGAAGTCACCGTGAGCGGCCACGACGACCATGCCCATCTCACCCTGCGGCACATGGGGTTGGGATCTGGCGAGGCCTGGGAGGCCACCGTCGCCTCACTCGAACGCAGCTGGAAGGAGGCGCTCGAGAACCTTGTCTCCGTCTTGGAGGTCGGCGAGGATTTGCGCTTCACCCGCCGCCCGATGCTGGGGATCACGCTCAGCAACACCGACGTCGACTCCGGCTCGTCTGACGAGACGGAGGCGAAGGGGGTCCAGATCGACGGCACCCTGGAGGGGATGGGCGCCGATGCCGCCGGGCTGCGCGGGGAGGACATCATAGTCCGGATGGCGAAGACCCCGGTAAGCAACTGGGCCAGCTTGAGCGAGGCGCTCGACGGTTACCGCAGCGGCGACCGGGTGGAAGTGGTCTTCTACCGGAAAGGCGAACGCCTCACCGTTGAGATGGAGCTCTCTCAGCGACCGCTGCCCAAGATCCCCGAATCGGCGGACGACTTGGCGGATGCTGTTGAGTCCAGCTACAAGCAGACCGACGCAGAGCTGGCGGCAGCGCTCGACGGGATCACAGAGGCGGAAGCCGCCGCCCGCCCTGGCAAGGATGACTGGAGCCCGCGGGAAGTGCTGGCTCACCTGATCCACGGCGAGCGCGGCAACTTCCGCTGGCTGAATGAGCTCATCGGCGGCCATGAACCGTGGGCCGACACCTTCGGCGACAACGAGCAGGCGCCGGTGGACGCCACCCTGGCCGTCTACGCGACCGTCGCAGACCTGGTCGAAGCGCTTCAACGGGCCCAGGCCGAGACAGTGGCGCTGCTGCGCGTGCTTCCAGATTCCTTCGTGCAGCGCCGTGGAAGCTACTGGCGCGTGGCGCACAACTTCCTCCAGCCGCCGTTCCATCATCGGGTTCATATCGAGCAGATCAAAGCCGCGCGGGCGGCCGAACAAGTCCCGGAGGCCTAGGCCTCCGGGTACTTTTTTGTTAACGGTAGAATAGGCACCGTGGACCCCGGCTGGGACGGAAGGAGCAGGCCTGCGTGACGGAGCGAACCTATGTGGGTCGAGATCCGGAGAGCTTCGGATTCGAGACGATTCACTATCAGAAGCGCGACTATCGGGCGACGATCACCTTTAATCGCCCGCAGGTGCTCCACGCCGTCAATTACGCTATGCTCCGCGAGCTCCAGGAGGCGTTTCGGGATGCCAGCTGGGATGACGATGTCGCCGTGATCGTGCTCACCGGCGCCGGCGATCGCGCCTTCTGCACTGGCGCCGATCTCAAAGAGCAGGAGCAATTCCTCGAACGTCCGCGAGATTACTGGAAGTGGATGGGCGAGTTCATCGAATGCCACGAGCGGCTTCGCAATATCGGCAAGCCGACCGTCGCCCGGCTCAACGGGATCGTGGTCGGCGGCGGCAACGAATTCAATCTGAGCTGCGATCTGGCGATCGCCGCCGACGACATCTACATCCGTCAGGTCGGCACCAGCCATGGCAGTGTGGCACTGGCCGGCGCCACCCAGTTCCTGCCGCTCATCGTCGGAGACCGGCGGGCGCGGGAGATCCTCTTTCTCAACGAAGAGATCCCTGCCCAGAAAGCGTATGAGTGGGGTCTGGTCAACCAGGTTGTGCCACGGGCCGAACTTGACGCAGCCGTGGATACCCTGGTCGCCAAATTGATCGCCAAGTTCCCGGAGAAAACACGCTACACCAAGCAGCAGCTGAATTTCTGGCGCGACCTGAGCTGGCACCTCACCATTGGTCATGGTCGAGACTGGCTGGCGATTCACAATACCAGCCCTGAAACGCGGGAAGGCGTTCGGGCGTTTCATGAGAAACGGTCGCCCGATTACGACGCCATCCGTGATCGTTGGGCGCAAGATCAAGCTCCGGAGTGGCCGGAGGGTCGTCCGCCGCAGGCCTCAGACTGATGCGGCCCGCGCACGAGCACGGCCCTTCCCCCTGGCACATCCGGGGTGACCGGTGGCGATCTCTCAGGAGAGTTCATGGAAGCCAAGACTCAGACGCAAGACTCTGCCGACGAAGCCCGACTGGCCGAATTCCAGGCCCGTATTGATCGGGGCGAGAAAATCGAACCGGGCGATTGGATGCCGCCGACCTACCGGCGGCAGCTGGTGCGTATGATCTCCCAGCACGCGCACAGTGAGATCGTCGGCATGCTCCCGGAAGGCGGCTGGATCACGCGTGCGCCGTCGCTGCGCCGCAAGCTGGTGCTGCTGGCCAAGGTGCAGGACGAAGCCGGCCATGGCGAGTACCTCTATCACGCCGCAGAAACGCTGGGCGCCACTCGCGAAGAGATGATCGACGACCTCCTCTCCGGCAAAGCCAAGTATTCGAACATCTTCAATTACCCCGCGCTGACCTGGGCGGACATTGCCATCATCGGCTACTTCGTCGACGGCGCCGCCATCGTCAACCAGACCATGCTCTCGCGCTGCTCCTACGGACCCTATGCACGGGCAAACATCCGAATCTCCGCTGAAGAAAGCTTCCATATGCAGCAGGGGAAGGAAATGGTCATCAAAATGGCGATGGGCGAGCAGGAGCTCAAGGCGCTCGTCCAGGATTCCATTAACCGCTGGTGGTGGCCCACATTGATGATGTTTGGCCTGCCGGACGCAGAATCGCCGAACTCACCAGCTCTCATTCGCTGGGGGATCAAGACGAAGACCAACGATGAGCTGCGCCAGCTGTTCGTCACGAGGACCGTGGACGAACTCCATGATCTGGGACTGACGGTGCCGGACCCGGATTTGCGCTACGACGAGGAGAGCGGTGATTGGATCAGCGGTCCGATCGATTGGGACGAATTCTGGCGGGTGGTCAACGGCGACGGTCCGTGCAATCGGGAACGGATGGCCGCGCGGCGCAAGGCGCATGACGATGGCCAATGGGTCCGTGAGGCGCTTGAAGCCTACGCGCAGCGTGAAGGGAATGGATCGAGCCTGTGAGCGATACGCAGTGGACTCGCTACTACGTCTTCAAAAAGGATACGGAGAAGACGCCCTTTGAGTCCTGCGGCACAGTGCATGCTCCCGACGCCGAACTGGCGCTCCAGAACGCGCGCGATGTGTTTGTCCGCCGGCCGAACTGCCTTGAGCTCTGGGCCGTCCCCGCGGATCAGGTCTACACCTGGTCGGGGGATGAGGTCGGCGCGCTGCTTGAGTCCAGCATGGGTTTCGAAGATGAGGGCGAGGTCTACCACGTCTTTCTGAAGGAGCGGCGCAAGACCCAGCACCTGCTGGCTGGCAGCGTGCGCGGGGTGACTCCCGAGCATGCCTTGCGCGCGGCGCTGAAGGCGTTCTTCAGCGCAGAGATCGGCGTCTGGCGCTTGGTGCCCGAGCGAGCCGTGCTGCGCAGCGAACGGAGTGAGCAGCCGAGCTGGTTCGGGCCGGCCTACGACAAGCTCTACCGGCAGCCGAACTTCTACCATACCGACAGCCTGATGCGAGAGATCCGGCGCCGCCGCGGAGAGTCGAAGCCCGATGAAGACTGAACTTGGGTCGGCGCTTGGCGCATACCTGCTGGCGTTGGCTGATGACGAGCTGATCCTGGCGCACCGCAATTCCGAGTGGTGCGGCCACGCGCCGATCCTCGAAGAAGACATCGCCTTCGCCAATCTGGCGCTGGATGAAATGGGCCACGCGCTGATCTGGTACCGGCTGCTGGCCGATGTGTGTGGTGAGGATCCAGACCGCTACCCCGATCAGCTGGTGTACACACGTACGGCGCCGGAATTCCGCAATGTCCAGCTGGTTGAGCAGCCGAAAGGGGACTGGGCCTACACGCTCGTGCGTCAGTTTGTCTTCGACGCGTTTGAAGCTGTGCGCCTCGAACGGCTTGTGGAGAGTAGTTACCCGCCGCTGGCGCAGGCGGCGGCCAAGATTCAGGGGGAGGAGTTCTACCACCTGCGCCACACCCGCGCCTGGGTCCATCGGCTGGGATTGGGTACGAAGGAGAGCAATCGGCGGATGCAGGCAGCCGTCGAGGCCGTATGGCCCGACGCGCGCCAGTTGATCGCGCCTATGGAGGCGGAGGCGCCATTGGTCGCCGAGGGGATCGTCCCGCCTTCCGGCGATCTGGAAGCCGCCTGGCTGGAACGCGTGCGGCCGGAGTTTGAGGCGGCCGAGCTGGCGCTCCCGGAGGATGTCCACCCGCGCGCCGACTCCCGCCGAGATCACACCGAATCCCTGCGCGATCTGCTGGCCGAACTGCAGCATGTCGCCCGGGCCTTTCCGGAGATGATGGCGTGGTAGGCGAATCCTCTTCGGGTGCTCCGGGGTCGGTGGAAGAGCGGGTCTGGCAGGCCCTCGAAACGGTCATGGATCCTGAGATCCCGGTGATCTCGGTGGTGGATCTGGGGCTGATCCGCAAGGTGGTCGTCGAGGACGACCGGGTGGCGGTGACGATGACGCCGACTTTCGCCGGATGTCCTGCCCTGCATGTGATGGAGCGTGAGATCAAAGCGAGGTTGTCTGGATTGGGCTTCGCGACCGTGACGGTCGAAACAACTCTCAGCCCGGCCTGGAGTACAGATTGGCTCTCCGATTCGGCGCGCGAGAAGCTGCACGCCTATGGGATCGCCCCGCCGCCTCAGCATGGCGGCGCGGTGAACTTGATCCTGATGGAAGCGGTTCCTTGCCCGCAATGCGGATCGGACCAGACGACCGAGCGCAACGCGTTCGGACCGACCGCCTGCAAGGCCATCTACACCTGCGACAATTGCCTCGAACCCTTCGAGCGCTTTAAGCCCGTTTGATTGCCCAGATTATTGGAGGAGGAACTTCATGAAGCTGGTCGCGCTGTACAAGCAACCGCCCGATCCAGAGTCGTTCGATGACGCCTACTTCAACAACCATCTTCCCCTGATTGAGAAGGTGCCCGGCCTCCAGCGCACACTGATCAGCCGCTTCCAACGCACGCTGATGGGGGACGGGTTCTATATGATGGCCGAGATGTACTTCGAGGATGAAGACGCGCTCAAGCAGGCGATGCGAAGCCCCGAAATGGGCGCCGCCGGTGACAACCTGAACACCTTCGCAGAGGGTCTCGTGACCCTGATGTTCGCCTCGGAAGCCTAGCCGAACCTTAGCTTTCGGGATCCTCGGTCTCGAGCTCGAACTGCCGCGCCGCAAGGCGCGGTTCGGTTTCCCGATCCAGCTTCTGATCGTGCCAGGACCGCGGATCTTCGACGGGCTCGATGTGGGTAAACACGGTGGTGGCGGGGATCGCGTGGCGAACCTTCCGCTCGATGGCTTCCAGCAGATCGTGCCCGCGCTGCACCGACCAGTCTCCGGGGACCTGAACGTGGAACGATACGAAGGAGCGGGCGCCGGCCTGCCGGCTCCTCAACGCATGGAAACGGATGCCCAGTTCTCGGTATTCATCGAGGATCTCTCGCACTTGAGCCAGCTCACGCTCCGGCAGCGCCGTGTCCATCAGCCCGTGGATCGAGCGGCGGATCAGCCGGGTTCCCGACCATCCGATGTGCAGTGCAGCAGCGAGCGCGACCAGCGGGTCTAGCGGCTGCCAGCCCGTGAGCGCCACAGCCCCCACGCCGCCGAGTACGCCGACGGAGCTCCAGACATCGGTCATGAGGTGCTGGCTGTCGGCTTCGAGTGCGATGGAGCGGTGCCTGCGAGCTGCCCGCCGCAGGATGATCGCGACGAACAGGTTAATCAGCATGGCGACCACGGAGATGGTGAGGCCCAGGGGGAGGCGTGCCAATTCGACGGGGATCAGCAAACGCCGGATCGCCTGGTAGGCGATCGTCACCGCCGCGATCAGGATCAGGCTGCCCTCGGCTCCGCTGGAGAAGTACTCCGCCTTCTCGTGACCATAGGCGTGCTCTTCATCAGGAGGCTGCGCCACCACGGTGAGCACCGCCAGAGCCAGGAGGGCGGCGGTGAGGTTCACGCCAGATTCCAGCGCATCGGAGAGCAGCGCGACCGATCCGCTGATCAGATAGGCGCCGCCCTTGAGCGCCATCGTGGCAAGGGCAGCGACGACGGAAAGCCAGGCGAAGCGGGTGAGGGAGGGCCGGGCGTTCATGGGCCGGATTGTATCACCGCACAATGGTGGGAGTGTCTACCCGAGGATCTGCCCGAGCAGGAAAAACAAACCCATCCCAGCGCCAATCGTCAACCAGAGATTCCGTGTCCGCCAGGCGACGATCGCCGCGAGCAGTCCGGCCAGCAAACGGGGATTGGCCGGGCTCAGCAGCAGGCTGCCGTCTGCGAACACCAGGTCGGGCAGGGCGAGCGCGGCCAGGACGGCCGGGGGCACGTAGCGGAGCGCGCGCCGCATCCCCGGCGGTAGACGCTCCGCCTTCACGAAGGCGATGAACGAGAGGCGGGTGGCGTAGGTGAGCGCCATGCCGCCGAAGATCACGGCCCAGATGGCGGCGGTGCTCAGCTCGACGCTCCTTTCGGGGCCGCTTTGGAGCCCAGCCTGTCGAGCCAGAGACCCACACCGACGCCGACCAGGCATGCCAGGACGAGGCCGAGGCGAAAGGGAAGGGGGGCGAGCAGGATGGCGGTGAGGCCGGCCGCGACCGCCGCCGCCCACGCTGGTCGCGTCGTCAGCTGCGGCATGAGCAGCGCCAGAAACGTCACCGGCAGCGCGAAGTCCAGCCCGCCCGTGTCCGAGATCCTGGCGCCGAGCGCGATGCCAAGCGCGGTGCTCAGCTGCCAGGAGACCCAGAGGGTGAGGCCGGTGCCGAACGCGTACCAATGCGCATAGCCAAGAGAAGAACGCTGGTAGCGGACCGAGGTTGTGGCGAAGGCTTCATCGGTGAGCAGCCAGGCCAGGCTCATCTTCCATCTTGCTGGGAGATGCTCATAATGGGGCGCCAGGGTGGCGCTGTAGAGCATATGACGCAGATTCACAATGAAGATCGTGCCGATGACGACGAGTGCCGGTGCGGCCTCCCCGATCAGACCGGCGGCGATGAATTGGGCGCTGCCCGCAAAGACAAACAGCGACAATCCCTGCGTGGCGAGGGGTGGGATCCCGTTGGCAATCGCCAGTGCGCCGAAGATCAACCCAAAGGGAATCACACCCAAGAGTAGTGGAAGCTGGTCCCGGACGCCGCGCAGGAATTCACGCCGCCGCTCGCCGCGGCCGGTGCTCGTGACCATCGATCAGGACAAAAGGTAGGCTGCGATCAGCTGCGCCGTCGCCACAAGCGAGTCGGTGTGCGTCCTCTCGTAATTGTGTGAGGCGTCCACGCCGGGTCCCAGCAGCGCCACCTCCACATCGCCGCCGGCTCGCCAGTACGCCTCGCCATCCGAGCCGTAGTAGGGGTAAATATCCACCTTATACGGAATTCCATGTCCCTCGGCCAGGGCTCGCAGGCGGTTGGTGAGATCGATATGGTAGGGTCCGCCGGAGTCTTTTACGCAGATGGTCGTATGAAACTCAGTGGATGCCTGACCCTGCCCCACGGCGGCCATATCGACCGTCACCAGCTCGACTAGATCGTCGGGGAAGCCGGAGGCGGCCCCATGACCGACCTCCTCGTAGTTGCTGATGTGCAGTGTTGTCCGCTGCGCGGGCGTGTGTCCGGCTTTCTGCACAGCCCGCACCGCGGCCAGCAAGCAGGCCACCGAGGCCTTGTCGTCGAGATGCCGTGAGCGGACGAAGCCCGCCGCGCCGATTTCGACGCGCGGATCGAAGGCAACGTAGTCGCCCACCTCCACCCCGAGGGCGCGTGTCTCGTCGGCGCTCGATGTGCGGGCGTCGAGCCGGACTTCCATGGCTTCGTCGTCACGCTTCTTCTCACCCACCTCGCCGCCGTGGATATGGGAGGATGCCTGCACCAGGAGCAGCGAGCCGCGGACGGGCTGGCCCTGGGCGGTGAAGACCTGCACCCCCTCACCTTCAACGGTGTTCCAGGCGAATCCACCCAGTTTGGTCAGCTTCAAGCGGCCATTGCTCTTGATCTCCTTGACCATCGCGCCCAAGGTGTCCACATGTGCGGTCAGGGCGCGAGGTCGGTCGGCTCGCTCACCGGGCAATGTGGCCGTCAGGCCGCCTTTGCGCGTGCGCTGTGTTTCCAGGCCCATCTCCGCGAAGGCCTGTTCTACGTAGGCAACGGCAGGCTCGGCCTTTCCGGTTGGGCTGGGAAGTTTCAGCAGGCTTTCAAGCTGGTTGAGCAGTGCCTGGGTGTCGATCGTGAGCGGTTTGGGCATCGTGCCTCATCGAAAGTCAGGATTGGGTGGCTAGATGTCCATGATAATGCCGCCTGGGATTGCCTGCCAAGCGTGGATGTCGGGAACCATTACACAGGGATTGACGTCCAATAGACGGAGACTACGTTTGATAGGAGGCATGCAGCCATGCATCGCTTTAGAATCTGGACCCTGTTGTGGATGTTGAGCGCCCTCGTGCTGGGGGCCTGCGGTGGGGCAGCCGATCCCACCCTCGAGCCGCCAAGCTCCTCGGGTGGGGAAGGTCCGGTCTATGTCGATGAGACCTCTGTGGTCATTCGCGAGAGCTTTCCGATGCAGCTCGCGCTGGAAGTCAAGGGGCACTTGCCAACGCCGTGCCACGAGCTGCGCTGGACGGTGGAAGGGCCAAATGAAGACGGTGAGATCAGGATCGAGATGATCTCAGTGGCGACGACCGACGAGGCCTGCATCCAGGTGCTTGAGCCCTTTGAAACGGGGGTCGAGCTCGGCAGCTATACCGAAGGCTCGTTCTCGATCTTTCTCAATGGAGAGCTCGTCCAGGAGGTTGATCTCTAGGCAAGGGACGACGGACTGAGCCGGACCAACCTTGGGTACGCAAGAGCGGGGCGGATCGATCCGCCCCG
>JBFJVD010000011.1:0-29477 GCA_041624375.1 Anaerolineales bacterium | reverse complement strand
GGCGAGAGGCGCCTCGCCGTCCCACGAAGACGAATGCGCAACTACTCGCCTGCGCGGCGCCGGCTGAGGCGCCGGGTCAGGCCATTGAGCGCCAGGCCCACACCCAGGAAGACGAAGCCCAGGTCGAGCCACTGGCGGTAGGTGAAGCGGCGGACCGTGGTCAGGTCGACGCCGGTCACCGGGATCAACTCGCCAGCGCCTTCTTCACCGCCGCCGCTTTCCGTCCCGCCATCACCGCCGCCGCCGGTGGCCCCGATCAGGAGAACGGTCGGGTCGTTGGCCGGCGTGGTTGATGGATCGTCGGTGGGCTGATCGGCGAAGTTGTCGCCGGAGACAACGCCCTGATTGGCGATCTGGCTGACGCCCGGCGCGAGCGGCGAATTCACCGTCGCCTGGAACGTCACGGATACGCTGGCGCCGATCCCGAGCGTGCCGATGTCGATCACCACCGTGGTGTCACCCGGCGTGTTGCCGGTGATGACGGTGCCTTGCGTGGTGGTCACCGAGCCGGCGATCAACGTGGTGTTCGGATCCGGCGTATCGCTGAAGACGACGTTTGCCGCCGCCAGAGTCCCCACGTTCGAGATCACCACTTCATAGCCGATCGTGTCCCCAGGCGTGAGTGCGCCGTCGCCATCGTTGTCAATCGACAGGGCGCCCAGCTTGGGGTCGGTGATGAGCACCTGGGGTTCAGCCGGGGTACTGGTGGGCTGCGGAGCGGGCGTGTTGGTCGGCCCACCCGGCGTGGCCGTCGGCCCGGCCGGTGTATCGGTCGGCTGCGGGACCGGGGTGTCCGTTGGGTCCCCTGGCTCCGGTGTGTCGGTCGGTGCCGGGGTGTCGGTCGGGGCACCCGGGGTGTCCGTCGGCCCTACCGGGGTATCGGTGGGCACCGGGGTGTCGGTGGGAACGGCCGGTGTGTCGGTGGGCACGGGGGTATCGGTGGGCACAGCCGGTGTGTCGGTGGCAGCGGGCAGTTCAAGGCAGAAGACGTCCCACTGGTTGCCGGGTCCCAGCACGCCGGGGAAGTTGCCGATCCACTCGACCCGGGCGCCATTCTCGTCATACACCTCAATCGAGATATCGACGTGGATTTCGCGGGTCCCGTTGCTCTGCGCCGGCCAGTCGGCGGCCGGCGGGTAGGTCACCGTTGCGTTCAGGTTCCCGGTCTGGTTCACATTGATCGTCTCGAAGGCAATCCTTGCGCCGCCGTCAAGCACGAACTGGTTGATGATCTCACCGACCAGGGTCCAGTTGGACGGAATGCCGGTTGTAGTGAGCGTATCCGAGGTGGACCCGGTCGGGCACGCGCTGTAGGTATCCGGCGTCGTGAAGGTGACCGTCTGCGACGCGTCGTCCGGATTGGTCCAGGATTGTGTCCCGCCGGCGGCCGGGAACACACCCAGGGGTGACAGCGCCAGCGCCACCACGAGACTGAGCACACCAAGGAAGTAGGCCAGATAGGTGAGGCGGCGCAATGTGCGAATTGCTCGAGTATTCATGATTTCTCCTCGCTCCTTGCCGGAACCTCACGTGGGCCGGCTTGCGGGGGATAATCGGCCGATCCGCCCGGTTCTGAATCGAGCTGATAGCCGAAACCGAGACGGTTCACGATCAGAACGGGCTCGGACGGATCCGCTTCCAGCTTCTGCCTGAGCTGAAAGATGAGGTATTTTATGCGATTTCGGGACGCCTCTGAATCCGCGCCCCAAATTTCCTCGGCAATCTCGTGGTAAGCCACCGGCTGCGGCGCCCGCCGCGCCAGCGACATCAAGAGTTCGAACTCCTTGGGTGAAAGATCCACCCGCTCGCCCTTGACGAGCGCCTGACGGGTGTCCCAGTGCAGCACCAGGTCCTGCTGCGGGAAGACCAGGCCGTCGAAGCCATTGCTTTGTTCGCGGCTTCGCCGGAGCACCGCCCGCACCCTGGCCACAACCTCGTCGGGGTGAAACGGCTTGACGACATAATCGTCAACCCCCGATTCGAGCCCGGCGACAATCTCGTCTTTGTTGCTGCGGGCCGAAACGACGACCACGGGGATATCGGCGAAATGCCGCAGCCGACGAAAGGTCTCCCAACCATCGACTTCGGGCATCATGATGTCCAGCAGTACGAGATCCGGGCGGACATCCGCACACTTGCGCAGGGCTTCATAACCGCTGAGCGCCCCCATCACATCCAGGCCCGCGCTGCGCAGCGTGAGCTTCAACAGCCGGGTCGTGTCCGGATCATCGTCGACGACCAGGACCAGATTGCGTGACGGGCTTTCATAGACTGCATCGAGGTCGATCCCGCTCACAGACATAGGACCTCGGCGGCTTGCTCTCCCGGCCTCAAGACTCTCCTCCTCGCTATCCGCAACCCAAAAACGGGTCGCGGGGCACGGCGCTCGCCTCCTACGCCTCGGCAACGGAGAATGATTGGAAGTGGCGGCACCCCTTCAAGAGAACATCTGGAGACGAAACAGTACTATTGTACGGCTTGTTTGCTCAAAGTAAATCATCCGTTAGGATGAATTCAAACCACCCTGTTAGGTGATTCTAATCCCAAACCGTGGGTTAGACCACCCCAGAATGGCCTCCAGCCGGGTCAGGCTTGAGCTCGCGAGCGCCGGGCGGGCGCGCCAGACCACTCTGCATCGGCCGCGCGGGTGAAGATGTTAGAATCCTTGCACGCTCGCAGCGCGTAGGAGGTTTCCATGCCTGACGCCGTCGTCATTTCCGCCGTCCGCACGCCGATCGGGGCACATGGTGGAGCGCTCTCTCCGGTTCGGCCAGACGATCTTGCCGCCCTGGTCATCGCGGAAGCGGTCGCCCAGGCGGGTATCGAGCCTGGCGAGGTAGAGGAAGTCTACTTCGGCTGCGCCAATCAAGCCGGCGAAGATAATCGGAACGTTGCCCGCATGGCGACGCTGCTGGCGGGCCTGCCGGTGGAGGTAGCTTCTGTCACCTTCAACCGGCTCTGTGCCTCCGGCCTCCAGGCGGTCAACGCTGCTGCACGGGCGATTAAGGTCGGCGAAGGCGATGTCTATGTCGCCGGCGGCGTCGAGAGCATGTCACGTGCGCCCTATGCAGTTCCCAAAGGCGAACATGGCTACCCCTGGGGCAACCAGACCATGTGGGATACAACGCTCGGTTGGCGGTTCCCCAACCGGCGCCTCAAGGAAATGTACGGCAACGAAGAAATGGGGGAAACGGCAGAGAACATCTACGACCTCACAACCATCAGCCGGGAGGAGCAGGACGCCTTCGCGCTGGAGAGCCACCGGCGGGCCATCGCCGCGATCGATTCGGGCAAATTTGCGGAAGAGATCGTTCCGGTCTCCATTCCGCAGCGCAAGGGGGAGCCGTTGGTCGTCGACACGGACGAGCGGCCGCGACGCGATTCGTCCATGGAAGCGCTCGGACGGCTGCGCCCAGCCTTCCGTTCCAACGGAACCGTGACGGCCGGCAATGCTTCGGGAATCAACGACGGGGCGGCGGCGCTTGTGCTGATGAGCGACGAGAAAGCAGAAGCGCTCGGCGTCCGCCCCCTCGCCCGCATCGTCGCTTCCGGGGCTGCCGGTGTCGATCCGCGCACCATGGGGATGGGCCCCGTACCTGCGACCCGCAAGGCGCTGGCCCGTGCCGGGCTCTCCATCGACGACATCGCGCTCACCGAGCTCAACGAGGCCTTCGCAGTGCAGGCGCTGGCGGTGATGCGCGAGTTGGGCCTGGCTCACGAGATCACCAACGTGAATGGCGGCGCGATCGCGCTGGGCCACCCGCTGGGATGTTCCGGCGCCCGCATCCTCACAACGCTGCTCCACGAAATGCGCCGTCGCGCACCGGAGGCGCCGCGCCCGTATTATGGGCTGGCCACGCTCTGCGTTGGTGTCGGCCAAGGCGAGGCCACCATCGTCGAATGGAGTCAGGATCGCTGAGCGACAGGGCAGTTTCCAGACTCCTATTTCGGATGTATGGTATAAGGGCGGATCGAATATCCGGCTGGGCGCGTTACTGGCGAGACGCTCGCAGACTGTCTCCGGCGTTCGCTCCGGAGCCCTGCTCCCATCATCGCCACTGATCCCACCGCCAGATTTGGAGCGTCTTGACCTTCGCAGTCTCAGGTGAGGCGCCTGAGACGGATCGGCGTACCGCAGAACGCAGAGGTGCGTCCCAGCCGACAAACCACGTTGCGACGGCCGGCATCCGCCGACGGAACCATGGCAATCGACCCCACTCAAGCTCGGCCCGAAGTGAATGCGACCTGGATCGCAGCGCTGCGCGCAGCTGCAGAGGTTGCGCGTCGCGGCAGCGCGAGCGAACGCGAATTGTTGAAAGGGGTAACGCAGGCCCTGCGAGCGCTTCAACTCCAGGGTGGCGTGAGCTATCTGCTCGAGAGCGGCGAACTGGAACTCCAGAGCTGGTGGCTGCCTGCCACGCTCTCCAAGGCGCTCGAGCGGCTCACGCGTCGGCGCCTGTCCGGATTTCGGTTCGACCCGAAATCGGTGGCAACCTACCGTCAAGCATTTGAGACCCGGCAGGCCGTCTTCTCCAGCAAGCGGGGGGCGATACTGGTTGAGATTGTGCCGGCGGGCCTGCGGCGCCTGGTTCCCCAGATCCTCAAGCTGCTCGGGGATCAGCCCGTGATCGTTGCTCCGTTGATGCTCGCAGATCGAATCATCGGCGCGATCACTGTGCATGCCCCCTGGCTCAGCCCCGAAGACGCGCCGATGGTCACCGCGCTCGCCGACCATGTTGCCATCGCCATCGGCAATGTTCGTGCCCGCAAGACGGCTCAGGAAGCGATCCAGCGCGAACGCCTGCGCAGCGAGATCGGCCAGGCCATCAGCTCGGAGCTCGATCTCAACCTGGTGATGGACCGCATCGTGCGACTGGCGGCGCGCTACACCGGCGCCGACGCGAGCGCCATCGCCCTGCTCAATGCATCCGGCGAATTCGTCGGCTACCCGTACCTCTTCGGGCTTCCCGAGGAACTCAGCCGGCGTCCGCTTGTGCCCGGACGCGGACTGGTTTGGGAACTCATCAGCAAGCGCGAGCCGATTCTCATCACCGACTACCGGACGCACCCGAGCGCGCTGCCGGAGTGGACGGCCGCCGGGATTCGGGCGTTCCTTGGCGTGCCCTTGTTTATCGACCGGGAACCGATCGGCGCGATGGGCCTGTTCAAAAGGCAGCCGGGGGAGACCTTTGATGCCCGGCATGTTCACATGGCGGAAGATATCGCTCGCATGGCCGCCATTGCCGTGAAGAACGCACGCCTGTTCGAAGCCGAACGCACGCAGCGACGCCTCGCCGAAACCCTGCTCAAGACCACGGGGGATCTGAGTTCAAGCCTTGAGATGACGCCGGTCTTAGAGCAGCTGCTCAAGAGTCTCGCTGAAGTGGTTCACTACGACAGCGCCGCCGTGATGCTCGTTGAGGGTGATGACCTTTGTGTGCGGGCGGCGCGGGGCTATGCAGACATGAGCCGCGTGCGTGCGCTCCGCATCCCCATCGCCGAGGATGCCCTCTTCGCCGAGATGAGGAGGACATCCCGACCGATCATCGTCGGGGACAGTGACGACCCGCGCTTCCGAGACCTTGGCGGAAGCGCGGATGTCCGCACGCTGATGGGGGTGCCGCTGAAGTGGCATGAGCAGATCCTCGGCGCGCTCACCCTGGAAAGCCGCCAACCACAAGCCTATACCGAATCCGATGCCGAGGTGGTGCGCGCCTTTGCCAATCAGGCTGCGGCGGCCGTGCAGAATGCCGCGCTCTTTTCCGAGACCCGCCACCGCGCCGAGGAACTCCAGGCCTTGATCCGGACGGCGCAGTCGATCTCCGCCTCGCTGGACCTGGACACGGTGCTCAACGCGATCGCAGAGCAGGCTCGAGAGCTGTTCCAGGCGGACGGCAGCCGCATCCACATGATCGACCACCAGCAACGCAAGCTCCGCTGCCTGGTTGCCCTGGATCCATCCGCGCCGGCGGTCGCCCAGATGGAGCTCGACCTCGGGGAGGGGCTGGTGGGTCATGCAGCCCTGACCGGCGAGCCCATAATCGTGAATGACCCGATCAACGATCACCGCAGCCTGCATGTGCCCGGAACCCCCGAAGACGAACCCGAGTCGCTGGCGATCGCCCCGCTCATCACCCGCCAGCGCACCATCGGGGTGATGACCGTCCGCCGTCTGGGTAGCGACCGACCCTTCGGCCCGGACGACCTCGAGTTGCTGACTGCGCTGGCAGCGCAGGCCGCGGTGGCGATTGAAAATGCAGACCTCTATGGTCAAATCGAGTCGCAAGCCCTGCGGCTTGAAGTGGAAGTCGAGAAGCGCACCCGTGAGCTTGGCCTGTCCGAGGCGCGCTATCGAGCCCTGGTGGAAACCGCGGTTGCCGGAATCTTCCAGACCGATCGTGAAGGCCGCCTCGTCTATATCAACAAAGCGTTCGTTCAGCTGGTGGGCCGCTCGGAAGACTCGCTGCTGGGGGAGTATGCCCCCGAACTCGTGGCGCCCGATCAGCGTGACCGGGCCTGGGAACGCTACACAGCTCGCCTGAGCGGGGAACGGCCGCTGCGCGATGTGACCGAATCGGATCTGATCGCCGCCGACGGACGCCGCATTCCCGTCTTGCTGGCGGTGAGTCTGATCGCGGACGAGAACGGGGCGATCCAGGGAACGACCGGCCTCGTGCTCGACATCTCGAAACGCAAGTTGCTTGAAGCCGCCCTGCGGGCCGAACGCGATCGGTTAAATGCCATCCTGACCAATGTCGCCGACGCCGTCATGGTCACGGACGAAACCGGCCGCATCGAGTACGTCAACCCGGCCTGGGAGCAGCTCACCCGCTATCCGGCACAAGAAGCGCTTGGTCAGACCCCTTCGCTCCTCAAGAGCGAAAAGCAGCCACGCTCCGCCTATGCCGAATTGTGGGACACGATCCTGCGCGGGGAATCCTGGCTCGGCGAGCTGATCAATCGGCGCCGAGACGGCACGACCTACGATGCGGTGGTCAGCGCCACCCCTGTCTTGGACGAAGATGGGGAGATCGTGAATTTCGTGAGCGTCCAGCACGACATCAGCGCCCTCAAGGAAATCGACCGGCTGAAATCACAGTTCGTTTCGGATGTATCACACGAATTGCGCACGCCGCTGACGAATATCCGGCTGTACGTCGATTTGCTGGGCGCTACGGAAGACCGCGGCAAGTCGCGCCGCTACCTGCGCACCCTCACCCGCGAGAGCGATCGGCTGACCTATTTGATCGACGACCTGTTGTCGCTCTCCCGCCTGGAGGCGCGCACCAAACCACTCTCCACCCGCCCGGTCGACATCAACGAACTGCTGGAAGCACTGGTGGAAGACCGGCGGACGCTCGCCTCACAGCGAGGTCTTGACCTGCGCCTTGACGCTGACGAACACCTTCCTGCGGCGCCCGGGGATGAGCGGCTCCTCATCCAGGTGTTCACCAATTTGCTGACCAACGCGATGAACTATACGCCCAACGGGGGTCAGATCACGCTGCGCACGTACCGAACAGCGGAGCGGGGACAGGACTGGGTGGCGGTCGAGGTGGAAGATACCGGTCTGGGCATCTCGAGCGATGAACAGGGCATGATCTTCGGGCGCTTCTTTCGCGGCATGGCCAGCCAGGAAACGGGCGCACCCGGCACCGGATTGGGGTTGGCAATCTGCAAGCAGATCACGGAACGCCACGGTGGGAAGCTGGCCGTTGAGAGCGAACTCGGCCGCGGCTCACGCTTTACCGTCCGCCTCCCGGCGCTCAATGCGCACGGAACCGAGCAACCCTCCCCCTCGAGCCCGGCCGAACTGGCCTCAGACGAGCTCAAAGAGTGATCCCTGCGGGGTCTTGCGGACCTCGATACGGGTGGGGAAGGCTTCTTTCAACTCGTCGATGTGCGTAATGACGAGAATGCGGTCGAAGTCGTCCTGGATGCTGTTGATCGCCTCGATGAGATGCTCCCGCCCCTGAGCGTCTTGGGTCCCGAAGCCTTCATCGATGAACAAGCTACGGAGCTGTGCGCCGGCCCGATTGGCCAACAGCCGCGAAAGCGCGATCCGGATGGCGAAGTTGATGCGAAAGGCTTCGCCGCCCGAGTACAGCTCATACGGTCGGTCGCCAAGTTCGTCGGCGATGATGATGTCGAGCGCCTCGCGGAGCTCACCGGTCTTGATCTCCCGCTGGGTTTCGATGCGCACATGCAGACGGCCGTCGGTCATCCGACCCAGCAGCTCGTTGGCGCTTCGCTCCAATTCTGGCACCACAGTCTCAATGATCATGGCGGGAACCCCGCGCTTGCTGAAGGCCTCGCGTAGGTCCTCGTAGAGGCCCAGATCGATCGCCAGCCCTTCCCGCTCCTCCACCCGCTGGCCCCGCAGCTCAACCAACGACTCCAGGGCGGCCAACCGCTGACGGGCGCCCCCGACGCTCTCATCCGCCATCCGCTTCTCGAGACGGAGCTGGTCTAGATCCTGTTGGGTTAGGGCTGCGGCCTTGAGCTGGGCTTCGCTTGCTTCTGCCTGCGCCTCGAGTTCCGATCGTCTGGCCTGGTCGGCCTGCAGCGCTTCCTGCCAGCGCGCAATCTTCTCTTCGAGGGCCTTCGCGCGGCGTTCCGCCTCGTCGGCATGGTTCAAGGCGGCTTCGAGCTCCCCGGCCCGGCGCTCAACTTCGGTGCGTCCGCGCAAGAATTGCTGCAATCCGGATATGCGCTCCTCAAGCTGAGCCAGGTGGTCTTCAAGTTCGCGAATTCGCGTCTGGTTGGCGCGATATTGCTCGCGTCGCCCTTCGATTTCCGTCGTGAGTTCCTCGATCAGCCGCTGACGATGCTCTTCCGTGAGCGGCTGACCGCAGGTGGGGCAAATGGGCTCCGAGGCAGCCTCAAGGATCGCGGAGCGCTCTTTGAGCGGCTCGGTCTCCGGCCCAAGGGCCTGATTGATCCCCTTCAGTCCGGCTGCGTCTTCGGCGGCCGCCGCACGGTCCGCCGTGTGTTGCTCCAGCTCGGCCTGCTGGGTTGCGAGCGCCTCCTGCTCGGTCCGTACGCTCTCGAGGGCGGCCTGGATGGCAGCCTTGTCCGCCTGCTGTTTCGCCTGCTCCAGTTCTGTCGCCGCTTCCTCGACTTCGCGCTCGGTGGAGACGACACGGCGGGTAAGGTCGTCGATCTGCCGTTGGAGCGCCACCAATTCACTGCGCGCCTGTTCAAGATCGGCCCACTGCCGCTCCGCCGCGGCCAGCTTCTCACTGGCAGACGCCGCCTGGGCTTCCACGCGTGCCAGGTCAGCCTCATAGGTTTCGCGCTGGGCCAGTTCCCGATCGATTTCTTCCAGCCGGCCATCCAGCCGCTGGATTTCCTCACGCGCAGCGGCGATGCGAGACTTGGCGCGCCCCTCGTAGAGCTCCCACAATGCCAGGCCGAGGATATTGGACA
Organism: Anaerolineales bacterium; assembly: GCA_041624375.1. Lineage (GTDB taxonomy): Bacteria > Chloroflexota > Anaerolineae > Anaerolineales > E44-bin32 > JBFJVD01. Next base: position 20,048 of record JBFJVD010000011.1, on the reverse strand, counting down.
GCACCTGCTTCCGCAGGGTGGGGGTCTTGGTGGTGAACTCATCCGCCCGGCCCTGCATCAGAAAGGCCGAATTCAGGAAGGTGTCGTAGTCCAGGCGGAGCACCGAATCAATCTTCTCCTGCGTCTGGCGGATCGTGGCTTCCGAGATGCCCCGCCAAGCGCTTTCATCTGGCTCCCAGATCTGAAATTCGAGCAGTGAGCTGCCCCGCTTCCCGCTCTTGCGCTGCCGGATTACCCGATAGCGCAGCCCCTCCTGCTCGAAGGTCAGGGCCACCCGCATCTCATCTTCGCCCTGATGGACCAGATCATCGGGGGCATTGGTGCGCGCCTTCCCCCATAACGACCAGGTGATTGCATCCAGGAGCGAGGACTTGCCGGCCCCGTTCGGCCCGGCCAGGCAGGCGACGTGGATGCCATCCAGCCGTAGCGGCCCGGGCTGGCGATAGGCCAGGAAATTGGTCAGCTCAATTTCAATCGGTATCATGAATCAGGTCGTCCGCCTTGCGCAGCAGCGCCTGGCGCCGTTCGGGGTCGGGCTCGCGCCCTTCCAGGTAGCGTTCGACCAATTCCAGTGGTGAGAGCGCCTCCGGAGAGACGTCGCCCAGCCTCGCCCTGGCCTCGACCTCCACCTCGCGCGCGATGCCGACGCTCGCGGCTACGTCCAGGGCCTGCAGGATCTCTCGTTCCCGCAGCAAGGGCTCTTGATCGACCCGCAGCTGGACCATGATTCGGACGACGGCGCCCTCCAGCGACCGGCTGTCCAGCGCTTCGAGGGCGGCGGCGGTCGGGTCTTCGGCCGCACGCACGTCCAGCCGAATGGTACGGAACGGGCGGGCGGCGACCGGGATGAAACGCCAGGTCGTTGCCTCGCGCGCCAATTCAACCCAGCAGAATCCCTTCGGCTCACCCTCCTCTCCAAAGTCAATGCGCTCAAGCGAGCCGCTGTAGACCACCGGCGGGTAGCCGTCCGGATTCAACACCTGGTGGCGATGCACATGACCCAGGGCGATGTAATCCCAGGCGGCGTCGGCGAGCGCCGAGCGCGCCACGACCACATCCCGGCCGAGCATGACCGTGCGTTCGGAGCCGAGCTTCGCCTCGGCCACGGAGAAGTGTCCGCTGAGCACTCTCGGCATCTGCTCTTCGGCCGCCGTCTGCGCCAGGTCCCGCAAGATGGCGCCAACGGTATCGCGCAAGGCGATTTCCAGCTCATCGATTGATTTCCCTTGATGCTCCTCCCGACTGAGCAGCCGATTGCGCATCGGGTAGGGCATCCAGGCCAGATAGAGCGGACCGCGCTTGGTCTCCACCACCCGGCCTTCCGGACGGTGACCAACGATCACGCCGGGAACGTTGAGAGCGCGAAAGATATCCAGGCTGTTCGCCTTGGCGGCCATCCCCGGCATGTCGTGATTGCCGACTAGCAAGAGAGTGGGCATGGCATCCGCCAGCCGCTTGATCCGTTGGGCAAACTCGCGCTGTTGGGTGGGCTCGGGATCCCGGCTCTTGAAAGCGTCGCCAGCGAAAATGGCCAGGTCCGCGTCGTTGGTGAGCGCGTAATCGACCACTTCGTCGAGGCGGTCGAGGAAATCCCGCACTCGGGTGGAGGTTCCGGTGGCGGGATCGGTGCGTCCGTAATTCTCCATGCCGACATGGATGTCGGCGAAGTGAATGACCCGGATCGGCTCAGGCATGGCTCACTACGCGAGCGTGGGCGCGTCTCGCACGCGCTATCCGGGCCGGTCGGTGGTGGGGCGCTCCCGCCCCAGGAGGCTCAGGCACAGGAAGAGCTCGCCGCGGTGATGGATCTGCTGCTCGAGCACATGCCACAGGATCCAGCTCAACTTCGGCGTACCGTCATCGGGGACCTGAATGATGCGGTTGAAGTCATCGACGGAGACCGTCGCCAGATAGTCCATGGTTTTGCGGTGGGTTTCATCGAACTCCTTACGGATGGCCGCGACGGTGTTCAGTCGCTGGGCGTCTTCCGAAGGCCATGAGGAATACTGGCGACGGACAACGTAGTGGATCCAGCCCTGTTCGAGATTGATGATATGCCGCAGGATATCCCCAACCGTACGGCGATAGGATTCTGCGGGACGAAAGGCAAGATCCTCATCTTCCAGCACGGCGATGCCGCGCTGCAGGTCTCGCCACACTTTGCGCCAGTGGTCAAAGTATTGATCGGCGTTCATTCGCCCTTTCCTCCAATTGCAGCGTGCCGGTCGACGGCTCCAAGCGGGTCTCGTCCCGCCATTCGCTCGAGCAGTGGATCCGGTTGTGAGTCGGAGATCAGCAGGTCGGTGCCCGGATGGTCGATGTAGCCATTCGCGTGGGCATGGTCGATCAGCTGGAGCAGAGGATCGAAGTAGCCCCCAACATTCAACACCCCAACCGGCCGGCGGTGGAGCCCAATCTGGGACCACGTCAGGATTTCGAGCAGTTCCTCAAGAGTCCCGAGCCCGCCCGGGAGCGCCACGAAACCCTCCGCCAGGTCGGCCATCATGGCCTTGCGCTCGTGCAGCGTACCAACGACATGAAGCTGTTGAAGCCCTGCATGCACGAGGGACGGACGATTGAACACCTTCGGGATGACGCCAACAACCATGCCGCCCGCCTCGAGCGCTGAATCGGCAAGAACGCCCATCAAGCCGGAACGACCGCCACCGAAGATCAGCGTGATCTGACGTTCGGCCAGCCGCTGCCCGAAGGCCGCCGCAGCCACCCGGTGTTCCTCACCGGCAGAGTCGCTCGAGCCACAGTAGACACAGATGCTCCGTAGCGTAGGCATGCCCGCCGCGCCCTGTCAGCTCAAAGCTTCCAGCGCTGCACGAATGCTGGCTGCGTTCTCCTCCAGCTCGGCGCGCGAGGCCTGTGGCTTCGGACCCAATCGCAGGGGCAGCCCATCCCCCGAGAAGCGCGGGATGACATGCAAGTGGGTGTGCATGACGACCTGCCCAGCAGCCGCTCCGTCAGCCAGGTAGAGGTTGATGGCCTCGCATGGCAACCCGCTACTGTGCAGGGCATCGGTGAGGCGGGCGCCAACTGCAATCATTCGGCTTGACGACTCAGCGTCCGCGTCGGCCAGACGCACAAAGTGCCGGTTGGGGACCACGAGCGTGTGTCCAGGAGTGGCCGGCATCAGGTCCAAGAATGCCGTGATCACCTCATCCTGAAACACAATGCTAGCTTCGGCCTCTCCAGCGGCGATCTTGCAGAAGATACAGGTCGGATCCTGGTCCAAAGCCAGACTCCTTCAGAGGGGGTCGGCGCGAAGGAGCGGAGGGAGAACCCCGCCCCGGGCCAGAACGATTCTACCATGCGGCCCTGCGCGCCTTATCGGCGGCAGCGGCCGGTGGAAGACGAAGTTATGGGAATCCGGTTGTCGGTAGGCAGCGTGAAGCTCTCGCTGGTGTCTTCACGCATGAAGCTGTTGGTGCCTGTAGTGAACGACCAACCCTGGCCCCGCCTCCTTCAAGCGGGCCACCCGTATGCGTGGGGCTACGGAACGCAGCGGAGCGAGGTAAAATCGGGTCCATGACCGCCGCCCTGCTCAGCTTCGCCGCCGTGCTGCTCTACGGCGCCCCGCACAGCCTGCTCGCCAGCTGGTGGGCCAAACGCAAGGCCCGCCAGTCGTTCGGCGCCCTCGGCGCCCGCGGCTACCGGCTGTTCTACAACATCGTGGCCGTGATCACCTTCATCCCGGTGCTGGCGGTCCCCGCCTGGATGCCTGGCCCCACCCTCTACAGCATTCCCTGGCCGTGGCTGCTGCTCACCGGCGCGCTGCAGCTGCTCGCCGCCGGTGCGATTGCCATCGGTGTCCTACAGACTGACGCGGCGCACTTCCTGGGATTGCGCCAGCTGATGGTCGCCGAGGAGCGGCCGTCGGAGCTGATCGTGAGCGGCCTGTACCGCTGGGTACGCCATCCTCTCTACAGCGCAGGGCTGCTCTTCATCTGGCTGACGCCAGTGATGACGACCGGGCTGCTTGGTTTGAACCTCGGCCTGACCGTTTACGTCTACCTTGGCAGCCTGTTCGAAGAGCGTCGCCTGATCGACGAGTTTGGGGCCGCCTACCGCTCGTACCAGGCACGTGTGCCTCGCCTCATCCCCCTGCCCTGGAGGTCGGGCACAACGCTCGAAACCTCAGGCGATTGAGGCCGCCCCGGCTGGGTAGAGTTCGGCGTGCTACAATCGCGCACGATGTCCGAACCCTTCCCACCGTCCTTCCGGAATGCGGACCTGTTCGCAGAGCTCACCGACGAGTCGCTTTCCACCATCTTTGCCGCATTTCGGCACCAACCCTTCAAGCAGCACGAGATTCTCTTTCATCAGGGCGATCCGGCCGGTCGATTCCACCTCATCGACGCCGGGGAGGTCAAGGTCGTTCAGACGTCCCCGGCTGGCGATGAAGTGATCCTCCATCTAGCGAGCGCCGGCCACCTCATCGGCGCGCTGGCGATGCTCAGCGGCGGCACCTATCCGGCCAGCGGCATCGCGCTCAACGACGGCGCCGCCTACACCGTCACGGCGGAGGCCTTCGACCAGCTCACCGGCCAGCACCCGGAAATCACCCGCAACCTGCTGCGCTTTGCCACCCGTCAGCTCCAAATTGCCCACCGGCGCCTGCGCGAGCTGGCGACCGAACGCGTCGAGCGCCGCATCGCCCGGACGCTGGCCCGGCTCGCCCGCCAGCTGGGCCGCGCCCACGAGGGGGGCGTGCTGCTGAACACGCCGCTCTCGCGGCAGGACCTGGCCGAGCTCTGCGGCACGACGCTCTTTACCGTCAGCCGCACACTCAAGGCCTGGGAGCGGGAAGGACTCATCCGGGCCGAGCGCCAGCAGGTGGTTATCCTCGATCCCCACCGCTTCACCATCTTCGCCGAGGATCTCCCGGAAGACGACCCCCTGAATCGCCCCTGATCGCCTCTTTGCGCCAGCGCAACGACGAATCGACCCCCGCCTGCTAACCTGCAGGCATGGACCCCTCACCCGCGGAGCTGGAAGGCGTGCTCAAACTCTCTGTGAGCGAACTGATCCACCGTTACCCGCGCTCCGTCGAGATCATCCTTCTTCGTCGGATGGCGTGCGTCGGCTGCACCTTTGCCGACTTCCACCGGGTGGACGAGGCGCTTGAGATCTACCAGCAAGACCCGGGCACCTTTCTGCAGGATCTATCGGGCCAAATCGCCGGCAATGCTCCGCCCAAAACCCGGTCGGGGAGTGAACAGGAGATTCAGGATGCGTAACCTCACCTACTTCGCCACACTGATCCTCATCGGTGCCATCGCACTGGCCGCCTGCGGCGGGCAGACTACCCAGCCGCCGGCTACGACCGGTGCGGGCGCCAACGAGAACAACGGCGGGCCCGTTGCCGAGGCCGGCGATCTGGCCCAGGAGGAGGCGGACGTCGAATACACGCTGCTCACGGGCGGCGACTACGGCGGACTGGTGTTCGTCGGCGTCGGCGGGGACATCGATGGCCAAGTGAACCCCACCCTGACCGCCGATCCCGGGGACGTCGTCAAAATCACGCTCCAGAACGCCGACGCCATCATGCACGACCTGGCCATCGATGAGTTTGGCGTCAAGACCGCGGAGCTCACCGACCTCGGCGACGAGGCAGTCATCATCTTTAAGACTGGCGACGACGGAGAGTTCGTCTACTACTGCTCGGTCCCCGGCCACCGGCAAGCCGGGATGTGGGGCACGCTGGTTGTCGGCGAGGGCGGTCCCGCGGCTGCGGTCGGTGAGGTCATCATCCGCGACCCGGCCGAGGTGCCGCCGCCAATCGGTGATCGCGAGCCGGAGCTGGTCACCGTTGAGCTCACCGCGATCGAGGTCACGGGTCAGCTTGCTGACGGGACGACCTACAACTACTTCACCTTCGATGGCGCGGTGCCCGGGCCGATGATCCGGGTCCGTGTGCAGGACACCGTAGAGCTGCGCATGACGAACGACACCTCCAGCACGCTGGCGCACTCGATCGACCTGCACGCCGTCAACGGCCCCGGCGGCGGCGCGGTCTATACCCAGACCGCCCCGGGCGAGGAGACTGTATTCACCTTCCAGGCACTCAACCCCGGCGTCTACGTTTACCACTGCGCCACACCTTCCGTGGCCCACCACATCGCCAGCGGCATGTATGGATTGATTGTGGTTGAGCCGGAGGGTGGCTTCCCAGAAGTCGATCGCGAGTTCTACGTGATGCAGGGCGAGATCTACACGGAACAGCCCTTCGGCACGCTGGGCGAGCTTGATTTCAGCCACGAGGCGATGCTGGACGAGCGGCCCGAATACTTCGTCTTCAACGGCGCAGCGGGCGGATTGACCTCGGATGAGTTCGCGCTGCGGGCGAACGTCGGCGAAACCGTGCGCATCTTCTTCGGCGTCGGCGGACCGAACTTCACGTCGTCGTTCCATGTGATCGGCGAGATCTTCGACCGCGTCTACCCCTTCGCATCGATGACGTCGCCTCCACTGAACGACGTGCAGACGATCTCCGTCGCGCCCGGCGGGGCGGCGGTGGTGGAATTCCTGCTCGACGTCCCGGGTCGCTACATCCTGGTGGACCACGCGTTGAGCCGGTTGGAGCGCGGGCTTGTCGGGTTCCTGTACGCTGAGGGAGACGATCAGCCGGACGTCTTCCGTGAAGGACCCGCCGGGCCGTAGCTCAGCAGGCATCCGAGAGGCGAGAGGGCGGAGCAGTTCGCCCTCTCCCCCTTCGATCCTACATAGGGAATCCATGATGAATACCCAGGGGCACACCTTCATCGAAAGCCTGGACGATCTGCTCCCGCCGATCCCCGCGGACAGCATCGTCAGCCGCACCGTTCATGCGGATGAACTCATCAAGGTCACGCTCTTCGGCTTTGCCGCCGGGCAGGAGTTGAGCGAGCACACGGCGTCGCGTCCGGCGCTGATCCAGTTCGTGCGGGGCGAGGCCGGCCTGACGCTCGGCGAGGAAGACTATCGCGCCGGCCCGGGAACGTGGGCGCACCTTCCCGCCAATCTGCCGCACAGCGTGCGTGCCGAGACCGAAGTGGTCATGCTGCTGACGTTGCTCAAGCCGGGCGCAGAAGCCTGAGATCCACGGACTGCGGGCGATCAGATGCCGCTTCTCGCGCGTTTCTACATCCGCACGTCCTTCCTCTACCTGGCGCTGGCGCTGCTGGCCGGCGCCGTGCTGGCCGCCGTGTCCGTATTGGACCTACCGGCGTCCCTTCGGACCTTCACACCTTCGTCGCTTCACCTTTTCGCGGTCGGCTGGGTGACCCAGCTCATCTTCGGCGTGGTCTACTGGATGTTCCCGACCGCCTCACGCGAGCGGCCGCGGGGCAGTGAGCCGCTCGCCTGGGCGACCTTCCTGCTGCTCAATCTTGGGCTGATCCTGCGAGTGATCGCCGAGCCGCGCGCCGGCCCGGGTGGCGAGGCCTGGGGGACCGTGCTGCTGATCTCTGCGCTGCTTCAGTGGCTGGCGGGACTGGCGTTCGTGGCCAACAGCTGGGGGCGGGTGCGAGGGCGCTAGCATGCCGCGTCTCACAGTGTGGGCCGTTCGAGCCTCCCTGCTTCATTTGCTGGCAGGCTTTACGGTCGGAGCCCTGCTGCTGGCGCAGAAGGGAATCGATCTGTCGCCGTTCCTGTGGCGGGGGCTACCCGCGCACGCGGAATTCCTTCTCTTCGGTTGGACGCTCCAGTTGGGGATGGGCGTGGCCTACTGGATCCTCCCGCGCCGGCGGGGCCGGCGCCAGGGCGAAGCGCTTGCGGTCGCTTCCTTCGCTCTCTTGAACGCCGGCGTCCTGCTGGCGGCGAGCACGCCGCTGATGACCTCCGTCAGCGGGCTGCGGCTGGGCGGCAAGCTGCTCCAGTTCGTTGCGGTCAGCCTGTTCGCCTTCCATGCCTGGCCGCGCGTCCGGCAGGCCGGGGCCTAGTCCCTTCAGGCGACCGCCCACCAATCCTCGCCTTCGATCAGGTCAAGGCATTCGAGCGCCGTACGGATGGCGCGACGCCCGCCGCGCGCGCCAACGGCCGCCAGCACTACCGGACGCGAGTGGCGCGCCAACAGGTTGGGAAGGTCGTCCGGGGCGTGGATCGCCCTGCCCCGGCGCGTGCGGCCGATCTTCTTGGGATCAATGTCGATGAATGCGGTGATCGGCACCCCCTCTCGGAGCAGATGCTTCGAAAGGCGCCGGCCCATCTGGCCTGCTCCCCAGAGGATCACCGCCTCCCGATCGAGGAGCGGCCCCCGGGCAAGATAGTGGGCCTTGGCGCGCAGGAAGTTCTCTACCGAATAGCGGGGGTCGGTGCGCGTGAGGCGCCCCGGGTCCTCGCGCCACGAGAGCAGCCAGCGCTCGACCTTGGCGAAGCGGGCTCCGTAAAGGTGCAAACGCAGCCAGAGATCGTAGTCCTCCGGCCAACCCAGGTCCGCATACCCGCCTACCCGCTCCAGCCATTGCCGCCGCACCATCACCGAGGGATGCGGCAGGGGGCTTTCGATGAAGAGCTCGCGGGCGATGGCCTCCGGCGTGGTCAGACGGTTCAGCCATTCGAGGTAGATCTCGAAGCCGCGGCGGACCTGCTCCGGCGGGAAGGCCTCCACCAGGCAGCCAGCGACGGCGATGGCGGGCTCCTGGTCGAGGAAGTTAAGCTGAGCTTCCAGCCGTTCCGGGTGTGAGCGGTCGTCGGCGTCCATGCGGGCCACCAGCGGCGCGCGGCAGGCCGCCAGCCCGGCGTTCAACGCAGCGACGATCCCTGTGTGCGCCTGGCGCTGGACGCGCACCCGGCGATCCCGCCGACGCCAGGCATCCAGCAGATCAGCCGTCCCATCCTGAGAGCCGTCGTCGACGACCACCAGTTCGAGGTCGGTAAGCGTCTGCTCGAGAATCGAACCAACCGCTTCGTCGAGAGTCGCCGCAGCGTTGTAGCAGGGCATCAGCACCGAGACGGCCGGGTAGGGTGTGCTAGGATGACCCAAATCTATCCCCAACAGCGAGGAGACTGATGATCACCGTGGACCAGACGCTTGAGACCATCACCGCCGAATTCATGATGCTGCTGCCGGGGCTGATCAGCGGCATCGTCGTCTTCTTGGTCACACTATATCTCTCTGCATGGATCGCCCGGGCGGTGGCGGCGGCGGCCGAGCGGCGCCAGACGGACCCCGAGCTCATTGTACTGCTGCGGCGCTTCACCCGCTGGACGGTGTTCATCTTTGGCACCCTGCTGGCGCTCGAGCAGGTGAACTTCGATGTCACCAGCCTGATCGCCGGCTTGGGGATCGTCGGCTTCACACTCGGCTTCGCCCTGCAGGACGTAGCGAAAAACTTCGTCGCCGGGATCCTGCTCCTGCTCCAGCAGCCCTTCAACATTGGCGACACCATCGAGGTCGCCGGCTACACCGGCAGCGTGCTCGATATCGATCTGCGCACCACCGAAATCCTCGCCACCGATGGACGCAACGTGGCCATCCCCAACGGCGACGTCTTCGTCAGCCCGATCACCAACTACAGCCGGACGCCGCGCCGCCGCGTCCAGCTGCGCGCCGGGGTCGCCTACGACCTCGACCTTGAGCGCGTTAGCCAGGTGGCGCTGCAGGCGCTGGATGGAGTACCAGGCATGTTGCGGGAGCCGGCGCCCGAAGTTGCGTTCGACGCCTTCGGCGGTTCGGCCGTCGAGTTCACAGCCTATTACTGGATCGACACCGAGGGTGTCAGCATGCGTGAATCCGATGTCCGGGCCGCTCAGGACGCCGGAATCAAGTCCATCAAGGCCGCCTTCGAGCGCGAGTCGATCGAAATGCCGTTCCCGACGATGGCGATTCTGATGCCGCAAGCTTAAGGAGCTTCCGGGAAGCTCCATGGAAGCGTGGAAGCTCGGTATCATGGGAGCACATCTCGAGGAGGTTCCCATGACGCCCTTTCAAGAAACGCTCGACCGCTACGCTGCCGATCTGATCGCCTTCATCCCCAACATCGTGGCTGCGCTGCTGATTGTCCTGGCGACGCTGATCCTCTCCCGCTGGCTGAGCCGGGCCATTGTGCGGGCCGCCCGCCAGCGCGCGGCCGACCGGGAAGTTCAGGTGCTGCTCGACCGCCTGGCACGCTGGGGGATCCTGATTCTGGGCGTGATCTTCGCCCTCGACCAGATCAATTTGCGGGTCACCAGCCTGCTGGCCGGGCTCGGCATCGCCGGCTTCACGATCGGCTTTGCGCTCCAGGACGTGGCGAAGAACTTCGTCGCCGGCGCCCTGCTGCTGCTCCAGCAGCCGTTTGAAATCGACGACCTGATCGAAGTGGCCGGATTCCACGGCCGGGTGCGCGACATCACCATCCGCACAACGGAGATGCAGGCCATCGACGGTCGCTACGTCGTGATCCCCAACGGCGACGTCTTTACCAGCGCCATCATCAATTACACACGCTCAACCCAGCGCCGGGTCGAATTCGTGGCCGGGATCGATTATGCGCAAGACCTTGAACGCGTCACCGACGTAGCGCTGCGCTCGCTGGAAAAGGTGCCTGGGCTTATGGAAGACCCGGCCCCAGATATCGCTTACACCCGCCTGGGCGATAATGCGGTGGAAGTGAGCGTACTCTATTGGGTGGACACGACGCGCGCCGACTACCGCCGGGCGCAGGATGTGGGGGTTCAGGCGCTCAAGAACGCCTTCCAGCAGGAAGGGATCGAGATGGGGGTGCCGAAGACCTCGGTGCTGCTGGAACAGGCTACGTAGACCGTTGATAGGACGAGCTTCCGGGAAGCTTAAAGCTTCCCGGAAGCTCCTAGGGGCTCAGCTATTCCCCGAACCGTTCTTCCAGATACCGCAGCGCGACCCGATCGATACGATCGGGCGCTTCCTCAAGGCTCCAGCGCTCCTCGAGATTTTCATTGCCGACCAGCGCCCACATGGCCTGCTTCGAGGCCTCATCCCAGCGGCCATGCACCTCGCCGGCATAGTACCCTTCGCGCTTCATCAGCGCCTGAAGGCGGCGGGCGATGGCCGCATCCACCTCGATCTGATCTTCCGGCTTTGTACGACCGAAGAAGATGTGGTGGCTGGCAACGAGCCGCTGCAGCTTCCTCACCGGCTCGGGATCATCGTCCACCCGCAGATCCAGGTAGCGGTCGGTGTCGCCGCCGTAGCCGCCGCCCGGCCGAACCACCAGCAGCGCGGCGGATTGCTTGCCGCGCCGGTCGCCGCCTGCCTCGTCGCCGGCTGCCAGCGCCGCCAGCAGACGGTCGGCCAGTTCGCCCTCAGCAGCCTCATACGCCTGAGCCATCGCCTCAAGCGTCTCCGGCCCGGTGAGGATGTTGCCCTGACAGGTGAAGCCCGCACCGATCCGGTGGCCCGCCCACTCGAAGCAGCGTTCGCCGGTGTGAGCCGCCGCCCGGCCCTGCCCGTCGACCAGACCCACTTGTCGATCGGCGGCGCCAGGATCGGCCTCAATGAGCGCCGCCAGCGCTTTCTCGGCGGAGGCGCCCTCCGCCAGCAGCTTCAGGCCATCGGGGCCGTATCCGACCTTGGCCATCGCCTGGGTGGCAATCGCGCCAGCGCCGGCCCGGGCCCAGCTCACCAGCGCCCCCGCGGCCAGGAACTTGCTCGCAACGGCCACCCCCCAGGCCTGCTCATTCAGGTCACAGGCCACCATCGAATAGGTCGCGAGCCGCATGTCGCCCTCCCCTCCGTGCCTCACTCGACCACCGCCAGCGAGCCGAAACCGCTTGTCAGCGGCTCGCCCCCGCTTTCGCCAACTGCAACGATGTCTTCGACCCTCGCCGAAAATCCTTGAAATTGGGTGATGCTGGGCTCGACGGTGAAGGTCATCCCGGCTTCGAGACGCGTCTCGTCGCCCTTCGTCAGGAAAGGCGGCTCATGCACATCAAGCCCGATGCCATGACCCAGCCGGTGGCGAAAGGCCTCTCCGTAGCCGGCCAGCTCGATCACCGCCCGCGCAGCTGCGTCCGCCTGCTCGGCGGTCGTCTCGCCAGCGCGCAGCGCGGCGATCCCGGCCGCCTGCGATTCCATCACCAGCGTGTGCACCTGCTGTAACTCGTCGTCAGGCGCGCCGAAGGAAACCGTGCGACCGAAGTCGTAGCAGTAGCCCTCATGGATCGCCCCAAAGTCGAACAGGACGGCAACCGGGGGGTCCAAACGACGCCCCTGGGTCTCGTGGGGCTTGCCGAAGATCAGCGGGTGCTGCGGGCCGGAGCAGTAGAGCGCCGTGACAAAGGAGGGCCCGAGCGAGCCATGGCGGCGCAGCTGGAAATCGACCTCCGACATCACCTCAAGCTCGGTCATCCCGAGGCGCAGCTGGGGGAGCACATCGGCGAACGCGGCTTCAGTGATCGCGCCCGCGCGCTGGAGCAAGTCGAGCTCAGCTTCGGACTTCACCGCCCGTTGCGGCTGCAGCAGGTCGGTCGCGGAAAGGAACCGCGCCGCCGGTCGCAGACGATGCAAACCGATCGCGGTCTCGGCCTCGGCATGGTGGCCCAGAGCGATGCGCGCCGCTTCGGGGACCTGAAAGCGCTCCAGGATCTTGCGTACCTGCTCCGCCGGATCTTCCCAATCGCCGAGAATCTGCGTTTCGAAAGCGCTGCCCTCTTCCAGCCCGCCGAACTCGGCCGACATGCGCGAGAGCGTGAGCAGCGGACCATGAGCCGGCGCCAGCCAGCCGCCTTCGAGCCAGGCGCCGGGATGCAGGACCACACCGAAGTTGGGGAGCGCGCGGCGCAGACCGGTAAGGTACTGCAGGTCCGCAGAAATAGGGAAGAAGGCCAGCTCGGCCACCTCGCCCAGCCGCTGCTGGAAGGTTTCGATGCGCTCCCGGAAGGGTGAGTTCATTGCGGCTTCAGCCCGCAGGTCGCCCCGACATCTTCACCACTGCAGCTCGGAAAGCTCCAGCGGGTAGTCGGTGAACAGCTCGCAGCCATCTTCAGTGACCACCAGGGTGTCCTCCACCCGCGCGCCGCCCAGCCCGCTGATGTAAACGCCCGGTTCGATGCAGAAGACCATACCCGGATCCAGCAAACCTTCGTCCCGGCTCAGATCGGGCGCCTCGTACGAGGTCTCCAGCCCCACGCCGTGGCCTACCCGATGGCTGAGTCCCGGGTAGCCCTGCTCCACCAGGTACGCGTGGGCCGCCTGATGGATGGACCTCATCGGCACTCCGGGGCGCACCATGTCCACCGCCAGATGGTACGCGGCGATGACGGCCTGATGCAGCCGCGCCTTTTCGGGTTCCGGCTCGCCGACCACGAACGTCCGCGTCAGGTCGGCGCAGTAGCCGCGATAGACGGCGCCCAGATCGACCACCACCAGGTCGCCGGGCTCAAGCCTGCGCTCCGTGCCAAAGGCGATCGCGACGCTGGTGTCGGGGCCGCTGAAGACGGACGGCTGGAAGGCCCAGCGCTCCGCGCCCAGCCGCCGGACCTCCGCGTCGGCGACGGCGATGAGTTCCATCTCGCTCACGCCGGCGGCGCCGGCCGCATCGACGGCAGCGAGCGCCGCCTGGGTGATGGCTGCTGCCTTGCGGAGCAGCTCCACCTCATACGCGTTCTTATGCAGCCGGAGCCGCTCAAACGGGGCGCGCAGATCCACCCAGGTGGCCTGCGGATAGAGCTCGGCGACGCGGGCGAAGGCGGCGTGCGGCATCGTGTTGAAGCCGACGACGCCGATGCGCGCGTCCGGCCGCAGCCCGGCTTCGCGCAGCACCTCGACCTCGCTCGCATTGCCGCCGTGGGTGTAGCGAACGTCATTCAGCCCGGATTCGCGCTGGGCGCGCGGCACATCGTAGACAAAGGTGGTGAGAAGCGTCGGCGGCCGATCTGGCCAGAGCAGGAAGCTTGCCGCCCCGATTGAGGGCTCGTGGTCAGCCAGGTAGCGGACGTTGCTTGGATAGCCCTGGTGGCCGAACACAAGCAGCACATCCACCTCCTGCTCAACCATCAGTTCCTGCGCCGCCTGCCGGCGCGCGCTCAGCTCACGCTGAGCTTCGCTGATCTCACCCATGGGGGCTGCCGGTCGCCGCTTCAGGCACGCTCTTCGGCCGAACGGGTCGGATCAAGATGCTGGTAGGCCCCGGTGCGCAGGTGGCAGGCGGCCAGGTGCTGCGGATCACCTTGGACCGGGAGCAGCTCCGGGATTTCCTGGCCGCAGATTTCCTGCGCGATCGGGCAGCGGGGGTGGAAGACACACCCGGGCGGGGGGTTGATCGGGCTGGGGATCTCGCCGCGCGGCAGGGGCTGATCGCGGCGGAAATTTGGATCAGGGACCGGCACGGCGGCCAGCAGCGCCTCCGTGTAGGGATGGGCCGGATCGCGATAGATCGCCTCAAGTGGGCCGATCTCAGCCAATTTGCCCAGGTACATGATCCCGATGCGGTCGCAGATGTACTTCGCCGTCGCCAGGTCGTGGGTGATGAACAGATAGGTGAGATCGAAGTCGCGCTTGAGCTGGTTCATCAAGTCCAACAGGCGCGCTCGGACCGAGACATCGGCCATGGCGATCGGCTCATCGGCCAGGATCAAATCCGGCCGGGTCACCAGCGCGCGGGCGATGACCACCCGCTGGCGCTGGCCGCCGCTGAGCTGGTGCGGGTACTTGTCGTAGAACAGCCCGGCGGGCGTCATGCCGACTTGCTCTAGCACCTCACCGACGATCTGACGCTTCTCGGCGGCGCGTTCGGGGTAGTGGATCTGGAGCGGGTGGGCGATCGCCTCGCCAATGGTCATGCGCGGATTGAGCGAGGCCATCGGATCCTGAAAAATAACCTGCATCCGGTGGCGCAGGTGGCGCATCTCTTCCGGCTTGAGGCTGGCAAGATCGATGCCGTCGAAAAAGACCTTGCCTTCCGTCGGCTGAAGCAGGCGCAGCGCCAGCCGGCCGACCGTCGTCTTCCCCGAGCCGCTCTCGCCGGCCAGGCCGAAAACCTCTCCCTTGCGGATGCTGAAGCTGACGCCATCGACGGCGCGCACATGGTCGATCTTGCCGCCGGCGAGCAGGTTCTCGATCAGCCCCCTCTGCACCGGGAACCACTTGCGCACGTTTCTCAGTTCGACGAGTACGCCGTTGTCAGCGCTCATAACGGACAACTCGCAAGGCTTCGTCCTTCTTGTCCGGATGATCTTCGTACAGCCAGCAGGCGGTCTGGTGGCCTTCGTGCAGTTCCTTGAAGGTGGGCACCACCTGTGCGCAGATTTCCATCGCCTGCGGGCAGCGCGGGTGGAACCGGCAGCCGGCAGGTGGATGGGTGAGGTTGGGTGGTTCGCCGGGCATCTTGTAGAGCGCGTCCGTGGTTTCGTCCAGCTGGATGTTGGGTACCGACTGCATCAGTCCTTGGGTGTAGGGGTGCATCGGCTCGGCAAACACGTCGTACACCGTCCCGAGCTCAGCCATCCGGCCGGCGTACATCACCGCCACGCGGTCGGCCAGTTCAGCGACGACACCGATGTTGTGAGTGATCAGGATGATCGTCAGATTGAATTCGGCGCACAGCTCCCTGAGCAGGTCGAGGAACTGCGCCTCGACGATCACGTCCAGCGAAGTGGTCGCTTCGTCGGCGATCACCAGATCGGCGCGCAGCGCCAGCGCCAGCGAAATCATCACCCGCTGGCGCATGCCGCCGCTGAGCTGGTGCGGAAAGTCGTCGATGCGTTCATGGCGGATGCCCAGCCTGTCCACCAGCTCCTCGGAGCGAGCCCGGGCGGCGGCCTCGCTGACTTCGGGCTCGTGGGTGCGGATGGTCTCTGTCAGGTGGTCGACCACCCGCTGCACCGGATTGAGCGAGGTCAGTGGATCCTGAAAGATCATCCCGATGTGCTTGCCGCGGAAGCGGCGCACCTCCCGCTCGCTGAGCTGCATCAGATCGACGCCGTCGAACCAGAGCTCGCCGCCGGTGATCCGGCCGGGCTGCTGGATCATGCGCATCAGCGCCTTGCCGAGCGTCGATTTTCCGCAGCCGGACTCGCCGACCAGGCCGAGCACCTCGCCGCGGCGGATGTCGAACGAAACGTCACGCACCGCGTCGACCACCCCGCGGCGGGTCTTGTATTCAACCGACAGGTTGCGAATCTTGAACAGGATGTCGGCCATGGCTACTGCTCAGCCAGGCGCGGGTTGAAGATCTCGGCCAGGCTCTCGCCCATCATCGTGAATGAAAGCGTCACCAGCATGATCATCAGCCCGGGCATGGTGATCAGCCACCAGGCCTGACGGATGTGCTTCTGGCCCGCGGCAACGTCGATCCCCCAGTCCACTTTGTCAGGAGGCAGCCCAAGCCCAAGGAAGCTCAGCCCGGCGCCGGTAAGGATCGCATCGGCCACATTCACCGAGAGGATGATTCCAATCGAAGGGATCACGTTTGGGAAGACGTAGCGCCAGAGGATCTCCCAGCGGGTGGCGCCCAGGCTGCGGGCCGCCTCGACGAACAGCTGCTCTTTGATCGACAGCGTCTGGCCCCGAACAATGCGGAAGTAGGTCGGGATGTAGACCACGCCGAGCACCATGATGATGTTGAACAGGCTGGGCCCGAGAACCGCAGCGATGGCGATCGCCAGGATCAGCCCTGGAAACGCGTACAGGCTGTCCATGATCAACGTGAGCAGGCGGTCGGCGCGGCCGCCGACGAAGCCCGAGATCAGCCCGAGCGGCACGCCGAGCATGATGGCCACAAACGCCGCCGAGAGTCCGACACCCAGTGCGATGCGCGTCCCCCAGATCACCCGGCTGAGGACATCCTGGCCAATGGAGTTCGTGCCGAGCGAGAAGCTCTGCGCGACCTCGCCGCGGACCGAATTGCCGGCTTCGAGCTGTGGAAATTGGGCGGCGAGCTCCTCCCAGACTTCGGAGGACATCACCGCCGCCAGCGCTGTGCCGTCCGCGACTGCGGCCAAAGCCTCCTCGGCCGTCGGAAAGCGGGCCGGGCTGGGGCGCATGACCTCGTCGATGCCCTGCTGATTGAACTCATCGGCGATCTCCGAGGCCCGATCGCGCATCACCTGGCTGGAAGGTTCACCCTGGACCACGGCGATCTTCACCCCGCGGCCGGTGAAATCGCGCACGTCCTGCACCCCCTCCCCAGCGCGCCCGATCACCAGCTCGAAGGCCGGCGTCTCGCCCGGTCCGAGCAGCCGCGGTCCTACTTCTTCCTGCGGATGATAGGGGGCGAACCAACCGGGCACGAGCGCCATGATGACGAAGAAGAGGAGCAGCAGGCCGCCGAGGAAGACGAACCACCAGTCGCCCCCGTACCAGACGCGGGCGCGGATCGCCCGGCGGATCCAGCCGGCTTCGTCGAGCGCGGCCTGCCAATCCGGAATCTCGGGGGCCGGCTCGCGCGGCATGGCTTGGGTTTCAGATTGCTGCATCCATCGACCCTCAGAATCGAATACGCGGATCGAGGTAGGCGTACAGGATGTCGACCGCCAGGCTGATCAAAGCGACAAACAGCGCGAACATGACGATCACGCCCTGGACGATCGGGTAGTCGCGGTCACGAATGCCATCCACCAGGTACTGCGCCATCCCGGGCCAGGAGAACACCGTTTCGGTCAGGATGGCCCCGGCGAGCAGGATGGCGAACTGCAGGCCGATCAGGGTGACGATCGGGATGAAGGCGTTCTTCAGGCCGTGCACATACACCACCACACGCTCGAAGATGCCGCGGGCACGGGCGGCGGTGATGAAGTCTTCCTGCAGCACCTCGATCAGGTTGATGCGGGTGAGCCGGACGAAGACGCCGGAGAGCGCCAGTCCCAGCGTGCTGACAGGCAGGATCAGGTGGTGAAGCGCGTTGCGGAAGGCGACCCAGTTGCCGGCCAGGGCCGAATCCACCGTCCGCAGATTGGTGGGATTGGAGGTCATCGTGAGCCGGATCAGTGGATCCATGCGGCCGGCGATCGGGGTCCAGTCGAGCCGGACGCTGAATAAGAGCTGAAGGAGCAGGCCCAACCAGAAGATCGGAATCGAATAAATCAGGATGCTGTAAAGCCGCAAGCCGTAGTCTGCCGGACGTTTCCTCAGGTGCCCGGCGACCGCGCCGGGCAGGACTCCCACGAGCATGGCGAAAAACATCGCCGGAACAATCAATTCGAGCGTGGCCGGCAAGCGCTCGCTGATCTCATCGACCACCGGCCGCTTGCCGCCGACGAGCGACGTCCCCAGATCCAGCGTGAAGACCTCGCCGAGGAAGCGGAAGTACTGCACATAGAGCGGATCCTTCAGCCCCAGTTCAAGCCGCAGCTGCTCGCGCAGCTCTTCCGTCCCGCGTGGTCCAAGCGAAGAGGTGACCGGATCGCCCGGCAGGACCCGCAGCACGAGGAAGACCAGCGACGACAGGATCAAGACCATGGGGATCGTCAGCAGCAGCCGATTGATGATGTAGCGGCGCAGGGACTGGCTGCCCCGGATAAAAGCGAGGAGGAGCAGAACCAGGCCGACCAATGAGGTGCTTCCGCAGAGAAGAAGTATCGGAGACATCTGCGAACTCAAGTCATCTTCCAGGAAGTGGATGAAGGCGCCTGGGGGCTAGGCCCCCAGGCGCCGGACGCGCTCCGTCAGGTAAGCGCGCGGTGGTTCGGAAGCGAACCGAACACCGGCTTAGCGATCAAGGCTCAACGAGTTGTAGTTGAACTCGATCGTCGGGCCGATGTTGACACCCTGCACGTAGTCCCAGTAGATCACGTGCTCGGGCTCGATCCAGAGCGGAATCGTGGGCAGCAGCTCGGTCCACAGTTCCTGGATCTGCTGGTAGAGTGCAGCGCGGGCATCGGGATCGGCTTCAGCGGCGGCTTGCCCTAGCAGGGCATCAAGCTCGTCGCTATTCGTGTTGCTGCCGAGGCCGGCGCCCAGGCCGAACGGGGTCACCCAGTTATCGGAGTCCGGGTAGTCAAAGAACCAACCCAGGAACGAGATCGGGTAGTCCGTGCCGCCGATCACTGCGCCGACGTAGGTGCCCCAGTCCTGAGCGTTCAGGTTCACGACCGCCATCCCGCTGGCCTCGATCTGCTCCTTGATCACCTGGACCGCATCGGCCACGGTGCCGCCGTAGTGCTCGGGCGGGTACCACAACTCGATCACGACCGGGTTGCTCTCGGAGTAGTCAGACTGGGTGAGCAGATCCTGCGCCAGTGCGATGTTCGGGGCCTCAAAGACGTCGTCGAAGATTGTCTCATTGGCGCCGATGTAGCCCGGCGGGATCGGCGAGTACAGCGGAACGACCTGACCGCCGAAGACGCGGTCGGAGAGCTCGTCGCGGTCGATCAACGCTGCCACGGCCTGGGCGACGTTCGGATCATCGAAGGGCTCGATCCCATGGTTGACGATGAAGTAGCGGATCGGGCCGCCCGGCACCTGAACGGTGGTCAGGCCGTCCACATCCGCCAGCTGCGCACGCAGGTCGGGGCCGAGGATGCGCCAGGCAACGTCGATCTCGCCCTCTTCAACCGCCAGCGCCATCGTCTGCGGGTCGGCGAAGTAGCGCACGATCACGCGGTCCACCTGCGGCGTGTCATCGAACGGGTAGAACGGATTCGGCTCCAGCAATGCCTGCTCGGCAGGATCGTAGCTGGTGATCATCCACGGCCCGACGCCGCAGACCGGCTGGTCGGCGGTCGCTGCTGGGAAGTCGTTGAACTCATCCGGGCCAAAGATGTCCGGGTGTGTTGGCATATAGGGCGCGCCGGTCACCACCGAGGGGAAGAAGCCGAAGGCATCGTTCAGGGTGAAGACAACTGAGTTGCCGTCCGCTTCGACGCTGGCCACATAGGGCGTCACCAGCGCGCCGCCGGACTCGCTGCCCTCGATGTTCATCGTGCGCATGAACTGCTGCACGTAGAGGTCGGCGGTCAGCTCGAGGCCGTCGCAGAACGCGACGCCGTCGCGCAGGGTGAAGGTGTAGACCGTGCCGTCCTCGCTGACATCAGGGAAGTCGGCGACGCCGGGGGCCAGATTGGCGGTGCCAGGCTCCCAGCGAAGCAGGCTCATGTTCGTGTTGCGGAGCAGTTCCCAGTCGTGCACGGCGTACACCGTACCGGCGTCGAGGCCGGCCTCC
>JBFJVD010000010.1:0-31523 GCA_041624375.1 Anaerolineales bacterium | reverse complement strand
GGCGTCGACCTCGCCGCGCTCATCGACAGGACGGCCAAGCACATTGAAGACCCTGCCCAGCGTCTCCTGACCGACAGGCACCATGATCGGGGAGCCCGTGCTGCGGGCCGGCGTGCCACGTTTAAGACCATCGGTGGCGTCCATCGCCACCGTCCGCACATGCCGGTCGCCAAGGTGACGCTGCACTTCGAGAACCAGGGGAACGCCATCGCCCCGTGGAATCTCGATGGCATCATAGACCTGGGGTAGATCGCCATCCGGGAATTCGCAGTCGACGACCGCGCCCTGAATCTGTGCAACTCGTCCGGTCGATTCCGCCATTCAACGCCTCCAGGATGTCGTGCCGCCGGCAACCGGCGGGAAGAAGGTGAAGCTTCCAGCGCAGCGCGGGCTGCCGTGGGTTGCGATTCGCGCCAGCTGGATCGAGCGCATCATACTTGCGCTTCGACGCCGCCAACGATGTCGAGCATCTCGCTGGTGATCGCCTGCTGGCGCGCCTTGTTGTATTCGAGACGCAACAAACCGGCCAGCTCCTTGGCGTTCTCCGTTGCGTTGCGCATGGCCACCATGCGGGCGGCATGCTCGCTGGCCATCGATTCGAGGATGGCCTCATAAACCTGCAGCTGCGCCAACCGCGGGACGATGCGGCCGATCAGCTCGGAAGCCCCCGGCTCATAAATATACGCCGGCTCAGGTCCGTGGGCCTGTGCCACGGCGGGGGTCGCGCCGTCGGCCGCCACCTCAGGCTCAATTTCGAAGGGCAGCAGCTGCTTGAGCGTTGGGCGCTGAGTCAGCAAGGTCACGAAGTCGGTATAGACCAGGTGAACCTGATCCACCTTGCCCTCCAGGAAGGCATCGATCAGCAGACGTCCGATCGCGGAGACGTCGGCAAAGGAAGGTTCGGCAGGGAGCTGGCTGAACTCAGCTTCAATCTGGGCGCCCCGGCGGATCATGGTGTCCCGCCCCTTCCGCCCAACCACGACATAGCGGATCTCGGCTTCGGCCTCGCGGAAGGTTTGCAGAGAGAAGCGGACAATATTTGTGTTGTAGGCTCCAGCAAGGCCGCGATCACTGGTGACCAGCATGACCAGGATCGAACGGATCTCGGAGCGTTCCGTCAGCAGCGGATGGAGCACGCCGCGTGCAGGCTGGCGGGCGAGGTGGCGCAGCACTTGCCAGGCCTTGTCGGCATAGGGGCGTGTCTGGCGGACCTGCTGCTCCGCACGCCGGATGCGGCTGGCGCTGACCGCCTCCAGGGCGCGCGTCACCTGGGCGATGTTGTTGACGCTCCGGATCCGGAGCCTCATTTCACGCGGCGTCGCCATTCGAAATGCTGCCCTCTGCCTGACCCGATTTCGCTAGTCGGCTGTCCAGCCGCGATTGAACGACTCGATCGCCTCACGCAGGGCCTGCTCGTTCTCCTCGCTCAGGCTCTTCTCCGCCGCAATCTTCTTGAGTATCTCAGGATGGGAGGCTTCCATCGAGCGCAGAAATGCCTGTTCCCAGGCCCCAACCTGGTCCACGGGGATGGAATCAAGATAGCCTCGGGTGCCGGCGAAGAGCGAGGAAACTTCCTCCTCCAATTCCTGCGGTTGATACTGCGGCTGCTTGAGCAGCTCCTGAAGCCGCTGGCCGCGACTCAGCTGCTGCTGGGTTGCCCGGTCGAGGTCCGAACCGAATTGCGCAAATGCGGCCACTTCGCGGTAGGCGGCCATGTCGAGACGCAGGCCGCCAGCGACCTGCTTCATGGCCCTTGCCTGCGCATCCCCGCCCACCCGTGAGACCGAGAGGCCGACGTTGATGGCCGGGCGGATGCCGGCGTTGAACAGGTCGTTCTCGAGATAGATCTGGCCATCCGTGATCGAGATGACGTTCGTAGGAATATAGGCCGAGACGTCGCCAAGCTGGGTCTCAATGATCGGCAAGGCGGTCAGCGAGCCGCCAGAAAGCGGCAGCTTCTCCAGCCGGTAGCTCGCTGAGTCGTCCATCGCTTCGAGCGCTTGTTCCGCGTCATGCCGCGCCAGCGGCCCGCCGTACACCTTTCCATTAACCGCCACCTCCGGCCCAAGCTCACCTTCGAAGTCCTTGGGCACGATGACGAACTCATCGGCCAGGCGAACCGCCCGCTCGAGCAGCCGGCTGTGCAGGTAGAAGACATCGCCCGGGTAGGCCTCGCGGCCCGGCGGCCGCCGCAGCAGCAGCGAAACCTGGCGATAGGCCCAGGCGTGCTTTGTGAGGTCGTCGTAGACGATGAGGGCGTGACGGCCGTTCTCGGCGAAGTACTCGCCGATCGCACAACCTGCGTAGGGCGAGATGTACTGGAGCGCCGAAGGCTCGTCTGCAGCGGCCACCACCACCACGGTGTGATCCATGGCGCCGAATCGCTCCAGGAGAGCGACCGTGCGCGCCACCGAAGCCCGCTTCTGGCCGATGGCGACGTAGATGCAGATCAGGTCCTTGCCCTTCTGATTGAGAATGGTGTCGATGGCGATGGCGGTCTTTCCGGTTTGCCGGTCGCCGATGATCAGTTCGCGCTGCCCGCGGCCAATGGGCGTCATCGAGTCGATCGCCTTGATGCCGGTCTGCACCGGCGTGTCGACATCTTGCCGCTCGACGACGCCGGGGGCGATCCTCTCCACGGGACGGTAGCCGGCGAACTGGATCGGGCCTCTTCCGTCGATGGGCTCCCCGAGTGCGTTGACCACCCGCCCGACGAGGCCGTCGCCGACGGGCACCGAGGCGATCCGTCCGGTGGTGTAGACGGCCATGCCTTCGTCGATCTCGTCGTATTCGCCCATGATAATGACGCCGACGTTGTCGCTTTCGAGGTTGAAGGCCAGCCCCATGGTTCCGTTCGCGAATTGCACCAATTCCTGCGCCCGGACGTCGTTCAAACCCGAGACGCGCGCGATGCCGTCGCCGGCTTCGAGCACCGCGCCGACCTGGCGCAGCGAGACCTCCGGCGTGAATTCCTCAATTTGCTTGCCGAGCTCGGTGGTCAGGTTCTTAATAAGGTCGGACATTCGCCCTCCTGGCAGGATGAGGGTTTGCAGCATCGCCAGCGCGCATGACCGCGCTGCTAGAGCCTGCGCCGGTTGGGGTCATTGCGAGGTGGAGCCTCCGTCGGGTGGCGTTAGAAACGGCCCGCTCGGGCCTTTTGAAGTGTACTTGAAGCGATTCTTTTTGTCCAGTCTTTCACAAGCGGGCCGGCGAATCATGCGTTTTCGACCCATCCGCGCCGCTTCCCCTGGCCCAGCTGCACGGAACGCTCGTAGGCGGCCCAGATGGCGCGCGAGATCGCTGTGCGAAATCCTGCCTTCTCCAGATAGTAGAGCGCGGCGGCTGACGTGCCGCCTGGCGAGGTGACCTGATTGCGCAGCCGGGCCATATGGCGAGGCGAATGGTCATAATAGGCCACCGAGCCCTTGATCGTTTGAACCACGAGTTGCTCAGCGATGCGGCGCGGAAAGCCGAGGTGCACGCCAGCGTCGACCATCGCCTCCATGAACAGGTACACGTAGGCGGGACCCGTCCCGGAGAGCGCTGTCGCCATGTCCAGGTAGTCTTCTTCCTCCACATACAGCTCTTCGCCAAACGCACCCAGAATCGTGCGCGCCTGCGTGAGCTGATCCGGCCGGGTGTCCCCCGTTGCCGTCCAGACGGTGATCCCCTGCCCTACCTGCGCCGGCGTGTTCGGCATCGCTCGGACGACCGCTGGATGCGGCAGCCCCTGGGAAAACGTCCCCATAGGTACGCCAGCGAGGATGGAGAGAATCAGCGCATCTTGAGGAACTGCGCCTTTCAGATCTGAGATGACCTCAGCCACGCTCTGCGGCTTAACCGACACAATCACGACCGAAGCCTCAGCTACGGCTGCGCGGTTGTCGGTGGTTGAACCCACGCCGAAGCGGTCGGAGAGTTCCTGGAGCCGGGCCGCGCCGGGGCCGCTCATCAGGATTTGCCCGGGCGGCACGACCTCTTTCTCGATCAGTCCGGTCGCCATCGCCTCCGCCATGACGCCGGGACCGATGAAGACGATCCGATTCTCACCTTCAACCATGATGCATCCTTCTCAACGGCCGCAGTCCGGCCAACGGTGTCCGACTTCTGGAAGACACTGCCCAATTAGGGGGAGGCGAAGTAGCTGAGCGCCACCTTCACGCGCGCTTCGATCTCCTCGGGCGTTTCCTCGGGGATCGTTTGGACGGCGGCCTGGGCCTCGACCAGGCTGTAGCCCAGCGCGGTCAGCACGCTCAGGACCTCCGCGTCGATCCCACTGGGGACATCCAGCGTGATGCCGGGCGCGGTCAGGCGATCCTTCAACTGGAAGATGACCTTCTCCGCCGTCTTACGGCCAATGCCTGGGATGCGCGTCAGCACCTCAGGCTGGTCATTGGCGACCGCCGAACGCAGCACATCCGGTGAGAGCGACGAAATCGCGGAAAGCGCCAGGCGCGGACCGATCCCGCTCACCTGCAACAGCAGGTCGAACAGGTCTCGCTCTTCGGCGCTGGCAAAGCCATAGAGCATCAGGGCATCCTCGCGCACGACCAGTTTTGTCTGCAGCGTGAGGGAGCGCCCGATCCCCGGCAACGCCTCGAGCACGGAGTGGGGCACGGACAGGCGCAGGCCGATGCCGCCAACCTCGACGACGATCGCGCCCTCTTCAATCTGTTGGAGATTGCCGCGAATCGAAGCGATCATTCTGAATCCATGAGCCGGCGATCGTACTCGCCGGTGTGAAGGTGGCAGATGGCCACCGCAAGGGCGTCCGCCGCGTCGTCGGGGCGCGGTAGTTCGGAGAGCCGCAGCAGGGCCCGCACCATCTCCTGTACCTGGCGCTTATCGGCGCCGCCATAGCCGGTGACAGCCTGCTTCACCTCGAGTGGCGTGTATTCGGCGATGGGCAAGTCTGCCTGTGCAAGGGCAAGCAGGGCAGCGCCGCGCGCCTGGCCCACACTCATCGCCGTCTTCACATTGCGCTGAAAGAAGAGCTGCTCGACGGCGCCGGCTGCGGGTTGGTGATGCTCGATCAGCTGCACCAGTTCAGCGTGCAGAGCACGCAGCCGAACGGGTAACGGCGTCCCCGCCTCGGTGCGGATGACGCCGTACTCCACCGCTTCGAGCTCGCCATCGGGCGCCTGACTCACGATCCCATAGCCGGTGATCGCGGTTCCCGGATCGACGCCGATCACCAGCATTGCAGCGCCCGGCGACCCGGTTCAGGCCGTTTCGAGAAGCTCGACCGCTTCGTCGCTGAGCTCCAGATTGCTTGTGACCTCTTGGATGTCGTCCAATTCTTCGAGTTCTTCGATCAGGCGGGCCACCTGGACGGTCTTGTCGGCCGGCAGCGACAGCTCCGTCTTCGGGAGCCAGCGCAGCCCCGACTCATCGGGCACGATCCCCGCCAATCCAAGCGCTTCTGAGATAGCCTTGTATGCGTCGACCGGCGCGACGATCTCGATCAGGTCGTCGAGGATCACATCTTCTGCGCCGGCATCCACCGCCAGCTCGAACACCATCTCCTGGTCGTGGCCTTCCGCTGGAAAATTGAAATAGGCTGCCCGTCGAAACTGCCAGGACACCGAGCCCGCCTCGGCCATATTCCCGCCGGCTTTGCTCAGCAGGTGGCGGATCTCAGCCACGGTCCGGTTGCGGTTGTCGGTGATGACGTCGACCATCACGGCCACCCCGTGGGGCGCGTAGCCCTCGTAGGTGACTTGCTCGAACTGCTCCGCGTCGCGGTCTTCGCCGGTTCCGCGTCGAATGGCGCGCTCGATGTTCTCCTTGGGCATGTTTTCGGCCTTGGCGCGATCCACCGCCAGACGCAAAGCGAAGTTGGTTTCAAGGTCACCGCCACCCTCTCGGGCCGCGATGGCAATTTCGCGGGCCAGACGGGTGAAAATCGCGCCCCGCTTGGCGTCGTTGGCGGCTTTCTTACGTTTGATTGTCGACCACTTTGAATGTCCGGACATAGCAATCAACCCCGGGCGAGAGTCAATGCAAAGGCCCGAAACCATTATAACATTCGGCCCTCTGTCCAGGCGTGGGGAGCCGTGGGGTTACTGCGTGCTGAGCAGCTTACGCAGCTCGCGAACTGCTGCCAGGCTCTGGCCGCGGTAGTGGTTGTTGGCGTAGCCCAGGGTCATGGGGACGGCGGCGTCCAGCGATTGAAGCTTGGGGACCCACTCGCCCAGCTCCTCGCTTGAGTACGTATAGTCGTAGCGCTGCCAGGCCTCGTCGTGATCCCACCAGGTATCGGCGTTCCGGCCATGAAACCGAACATAGGCCAGCGGCCCGGTCGCGCGGGCGATGGGCGGCATCAGATTGTCAAGACGCGGCTCATCGACGCTGCAGTAGCCAAAGCGCAGCTCGTCGAGCAGCTCGAACGTTTCATCTGTCACCCAGGCCCGGTTGCGAAATTCGATCACCACGGGGAGTTCGGCCAGGCCGTCTCTCAAACGCAGCAGGTAATCGCGATTTTCGTCGGTCGCGTGGAAGGAGTAGGGGAACTGCGCCAGCACGCAGGCCAGCTTGCCGGCTTCGGTGAGCGGCTGAAGGCTTTCCGCGTAGGCCTCAAAGTCCGGCGCAGTTCGCTCATGCGTGATGCTGCGGTGCGCCTTGGCGCTGAAGACGAAGTCATCCGGGGTCCGCTCCACCCATCCCTGGACCATCTTCGCCGCAGGCAGCCGGTAGTAGGTGACGTTCACCTCGACGGTGTCCACCTGCTCTGCGATGTAGGGGAGCCAGCGGTAGCGCGGCAGGTCTTCCGGGTACACCGGCCCGATCCAATCGTCGTACGACCAACCCGAAACGCCCAGCATAATCATGGTTCGAGCACCGCCGCGCCGTCGAGACGGCTCTGCTTCATCGCCTGCAAGGCCTGATTGGCCTCATTCAGTGGATAAGTCCGCACCGTTGGCTGGATGGGGATCTCGGCCGCCAATTCCAGAAACTCCTGACCGTCGCGGCGGGTGAGATTCGTCACGCTCCGCAGGGTTCGCTCGCCATACAGCAGGGCGTACGGCATCTCCGGAAGCGGCGACATGTGAATCGCATTGATGGCCAACGTCCCGCCGGGTCTGAGTCTAGCGAGCATCACGGGAACAAGCTCGCCGGCCGGCGCAAACAGCACCACCGCGTCCAGAGATGTCGGAGGCTTGTCCTCTGCGCCGCCAGTCCACGCTGCGCCCAATTCGGCCGCAAGCCGTCGGTGGCTCTCGCTGCGCGTAAAGACGTAGACCTCGCAGCTCCAGTGACGTGCCACCTGAATGGCCAGATGGGCGCTGGCGCCAAACCCAACCAGGCCAAGCCGTTCTCCTGGCTCCACTTCGGCGAGGCGCAGGGAGCGGTAGCCAATCACGCCGGCGCACAGCAGAGGCGCAGTTTGGAGGTCAGATAATTCCACCGGGATTCGCAGCGCGTAGCCGGCGTCGGCGATCATGAACTCGGCGTAGCCCCCATCGATGTCGAATCCCGTAAATTGGGCCTCCGGGCAGAGGTTTTCTTCGCCCCTGCGGCAGTACGCACAAAGACCGCAGGATCGGAAGAGCCAGGGGACTCCCGCCCGGTCACCAAGGCGCCACCCCTCGACCCCAGCACCCAGCTCGATGACTTCACCGACGATTTGATGCCCGGGAACAATGGGCAACCTGGGCGGGGTGATGTCGCCCTCTACGATGTGCAGGTCCGTGCGGCAGACACCGCAATAGCGGACTCGGACCAGGAGCTCCCCCTCTCCTGGGGAGGGACGCTCCCGATGCTCGCTGCGGAGCGGAAGTTCCTGGATATCGGAGGGAGCGGAAAGCGCCAGGGTGTACATGCTATTCTCGGCGGGATCGGGGTCCTCCGGCAACCCGCGAGTCACTGTAAGGGGGCAGCAAGCTAGCCGAAAAAGGCCCCTGTGCTACAATCGGTTCGTGCCCGGACTCTCCGGTAGAGCGGATTCATGACGCAACGAACGGCTCCTCTGTCCAAGCTAGAACGCTTTGAACGCCAGCTCGAAATCAGCCGGACACTCTCCTCCACGCTGGACCTGCCCCCACTCCTGCAGACCATTGTCGACGTGGCCTGCGAACTCACCGACAGCGAGGCCGCCTCGATCCTTCTCTATGATGCGAGCCGGGATGAGCTGCGGTTTGAGGCGGTCCCAGGTGAGCAGCGTGAGGACCTCATGGATCTGACGGTCCCGCTTGAAGGGAGCGTGGCGGGCTGGATCTACTCGAACAACGAGCCGCTCGTCATTCAGAACGCCGCCAAAGACCCACGGGTCTACCGCCAGGTGGATGCGAAGCTTCAGTTCCAGACGACTTCCATCCTGGGCGTCCCGCTCCGGGTGAAAGACAAGCCCATCGGCGTCATTGAGGCGGTCAACAAACTCGATCAGGGGCATTATACCGAAGACGATCTCAGCGTTCTGCAAACGCTCGCCGCCCAGGCATCGATTGCCATTGAGAATGCACGCCTGCTCCGCAAGCTCCAGGACGCGAATGCAGATCTCACCCGCCTGGACCGCATGAAATCCGACTTCATCGCCATCGCCTCCCATGAGCTGCGCACCCCCCTCGGACTGATCCTGGGACATGCGACCTTTCTCAAGGATTTGATCCCGGAAGACTACAGCGAGCAGATGGACACCATCATCCGCTCGGCCATGAAGCTCAAGGAGCTCATCGAAGATCTCTCGACCATCGCGCACAAGGAACAGGGTGAGGCTCGCGTCCGCTGGACCGCCGTTTCTATGTGTGAGGTGGTTGAAGCGGTCGTCAATCGATTCGAAGGCGAGGCCGCTCGCAAGAACATCGAGCTTGGCTTCGATGTCCCCGAGGAGGATCTCTTCGTCGAGGGAGATCGCGAGAAGATCGACCTGGCCCTCTCAAACCTTGTGCGCAACGCGCTGGTCTTCACCAACGATGGTGGGCAGGTCGGCGTGAAGTGCGAGTCGGCGGGCGGGTATGTGAAGGTCCTCGTGGTGGACAACGGGATCGGGATTCCCGCGGACGAAATCGAGCGCATCTTCGAGCGCTTCTACCAGGTGGAATCCCACCTGACCCGACGGCATGGCGGGATGGGGCTCGGGCTCTCCATCGCCAAGGCGATGGTCGAGCTGCACCATGGTCAGATCTGGTGCGAGAGCAAGGAAGAAGTGGGCAGCCTGTTCTGCTTCATGCTGCCCGAGACACGCGAGCGAGCCAACGCGGCCGCCAAGGTCTTCAAGGCGAGCTGACGCCCCCCAGAAGCCACCCTCAACGCAATGAATGACATGAGCCAGGCATTCCTTCGAATTGCGCTCTGGGGCGTACTCGCATTCCATTCCCTTGTAGTCCACAGGGGCTGCGGTTACAATAACGGCGCTGTTGTTAGCCATGAGAGACAGCACACGGGGCGTGGCTCAGCCCGGTAGAGCGCACGGTTCGGGTCCGTGAGGTCGGCGGTTCAAATCCGCCCGCCCCGACCTCCTTTGTCTCCCGGCAGGATCAACCTTCCGGGAGATTCGCTTCTTCCTGCTGCGATTCCCTCAGACGCGCCATCAGGACCCGAATGATCCCCAGACTGGTCTCCGCCCGCTCCCGCAGGATGTCCTCGAAGCTCTGCTGATCCAGACACAGCGTCTGAACATCCCCTTCAGCCAACAGGGAGGCCATGCGCGGCTCTTCGGAAAGAATGGCCATCTCGCCGACCACCTCCCCTTCCCCTCGTCGTGCGATTTCGGTGCTCTCACGCGGGCCATCCCCTGAGAGCACCCGCACCCGACCGGTCAGGATCAGGAACATCTCATCGCCTCGTTCCCCCTTGTGCACCAGGTACTCTCCATGGGTGTAGAACCGCTCCGTGGCGACGGTGGCCACTTGGCGCAGCTCCTCCGGCGGCATCTCGGCGAACAAAGGGACCTTGCGCAGGAAGAGCACCCGTTCCATCAGTGTCAGTGTCGATTGGGTCTCCAATGTCGTCGCTCCTTGAAGCACGCGGGCTGCGATCTCCCGGACGCTAAGATCGGGATCGGATGCAGCCGCTTCTTCGAGATTGTTGCGGAGGGGATCCAGATCGGCTTCCGCCGCAGCCAACGCCGTACATGCCCGCAGCCATGGATCTGGATCGGTGAGAAGGGCGGGCAGCAGTGCGGCCAATGCCTTCGGCGGCGCAACCACCATCGAAGCGTCCGGGCCGGAGGGGGCCGCCTCCCAGATGCTGAGCAGCGGATGAATGAACGATCGCTCTTCCATCGAATCCAGCATCTCGAGCGCATTGGCCCGGCCTTCGGCCTGGCGCCCATCAAGGTGCTCGAGCGCTAGCGAGATCCCGGACCCCGGCGCAAGGATGCTGAGCGCCTGCAGGGCCATCCTTGCCTCGCGGCGAGCTGCAATCAACAGCGCATCACGAAGCAGATCGATTCGGTCGCTGGACCACATCACCTCATCCAGGCGCGCACGCACGTCGGAATGCCCGAGCGCTGCCTCGGCCTTACGCTCTGCATAGGCGCGCAGCTTGTCCGCGGGAAGCGGCGGCGGCAGAGATGCCAGGCCCGCCAATGCTGCCCTTTCGCGGACCGGATCCTCTAGCGCGGTTAGCAGCAGTCTGGGGGCGCGGCCCCCGACCCCTGCCAGCGCCCGAGCGGCCGTTTCACCCGTCCGGTACTCGGGATCGGCCATGGCCTCGTACAAGGGCATCGCGGCCCGCTCGGGATCGACGGACGCCAGTGCGCGAAGCGCCGCCCGCCGAACGTCTGGCGCGGGATCCTCGATCCGGCCAAGTGCGATATTGAAGCAAACAGGATCGGCCGCCTCCGTGAGCGCTTCGAGCGCGGCTCGTCTAAGTTCGGCTGCCGGCGCCTCGACCAGTGTCCAGAGAACCTGCTTGGCCGGCTCGGCCTCGCCGCGCTTGAGGAACTGGTCAGCGGCAGCAATGCGGACGACCGCCTCTGGATCCTCGAGCAGCGGTCGCAACAGATTGATCAGTCCACGAGGGTACTCGGCCAGACGGCCGAGGGTCCGAACCGCTTCCGCCCGGACCTCGGGCTCCGCGTCGTTCAGGTGGGCCGCCACCTCGAGCAGAGCACCAGCGGCGCCGGCCCGGCCGAGGGCGTTGAGCACAACCACACGTACGGAAGGATCCTCATCATCGAGCGCCTCGACAAGCGGCGGCGCGACCTCAGCCGCCGGGAGGGAACCCAGCACCTCGGCCGCCACCCGCCTCGCACCCGGGCTTGGATCCGCCAGGGCGTCGACAGCTGTTTGAATGGCCGTGGCATCACTTCGGAACCCGCCAAACGGTTCCTCATCACTGAAGAAGATTGTCCGGCGGCCGGTGCGAAGGGCATCCGCCAGGGCGCTGCGGTAGCCACGACGCGCCCGGATCAGGGCCAGCAAGGCGGCGCCAGCGATCAGCGCAGCGGCGGCGAAGATCCATGCCGGCTGGAGCGCCTGCTCGGCCAAGATGAGCAGGATACCCACCAGAGCCACTCCGCCCTGTGTCGGCACGCCATTCATGAACAGACGGGCCTGCTCGCGTCGGCTGGCAGGGATCACGTTGAAGATCGCGGTGTAGGCCGGGCTGGCGATCCCCTCCATCCAGGCCACCTGAACGAATCGAACACCGACGATCAGAGCAAACGACGCCGCCAGGCTCAGCGCCCCGTAGCCGATAGCGTAGATTACGCCCAGCCCGAGCAGGGCGCCCATAAACCCCACCCGGGCGTAAATCCGGTTGGCGAGCACAAGGGAGAGCAGGAAGGCCGCCGCCGTGCCGATCCCCTGGAAGAGCCCAATGAACCCGGCGAGTTGGTCTTCGTCGGGCAGTGCCGCAGCGGCCTCCTTCGAGAACGAAAAGACCAGCGCAAAGTACAGCAGGCTGAAAAGCAGGGCGGCGACGGCGAGCCAGCTCATCAGCGTGGAGCGACGGATATAGCTGAAGCCACCCAGCAGGTCATCCAGCAGGCGTCGCCGGCGCTGCGATCGCCGCGAGTCATCCGGCTGGAGGTCCGCCTTGAGCTTCTGACCGATCCAGAAAGCCAGAAGGTACGTGAAGAGCCAGGCAAGAAGAAGATTCTCGGCGCCAACCGCCAGCGCCAGCGGCTGGGTTGCGATGCCGCCGATCGCCCCACCCAGAATGCCGCCGGCCCCAAACAGCGGGAAGAGGCGCTTCGCCTGGCGGGTGTCGCAGGCCATGCTGGCCAGGCCCCACATGAAGAGAGCCTGCAGCGTCCACTGAAGCCGCATGACCAGCCAAAGGACGGGGTAGAACCAGTTGTAGTCCCGGGCCACCAGCAGGCGTGCCACCAGGAGATAAGCGGCGATCGCCACCGGCATCCAGAGGTAGATCTGCCGACCGGATACGCGACCGAGAAGTGTGGTGAGGCCGAGGGAAACGGCGAAGACCACAAGCCCCACCGCGACATACATATAGGGGAGAAACTGAACGCCGAATCGACTGAAGAAGAGGGCATCGATTCCGGCGGAGCCGATATTGCCGCCCAGCCACGGAAGGAACATGAGCAGGCCAAGCAGGAGCACCAGCCGCTCCTCGCCGCGCCGGATCTGTAGGGCGTTGAGCGCGGAGGTCAACACCTTCATATGCATCCCACCGGCGCGGCGGCGCGGTCCATTTGCACCTCCCATTGCCGCGCCGACCTGGGATGAATGGCCGATGAAGCGAAGGTCAGGCAGGCCTCCTTAAACCGGGCGGCACGCGAGGTTGCACTATTCCGATAAACGTTCGGGTAACAGGACCTGGAAGGTTGTCTTTCCCGGCTCCGAGTGAAGACGGATATCCCCTCGATGCTGCTGGGCAACGATGCGGTAGCTGATATCCAATCCCAGACCGGTCCCCACGCCCGGTGGCTTTGTTGTGAAGAAAGGATCGAAGATACGCTGCTGCAGTTCGGGCGGGATTCCCGGGCCGGTGTCTTCGATCTCGACAACCACCCAGTCGCCGTCCATGCGAGTCCGCAATGTCAACCGCCCCTGCGCGTCCATCGCATCCACTGCGTTGTCAATCAGGTTTGTCCACACCTGGTTGAGCTCACTGCCATAGCCCTCGATCTTCGGCAGCCCCTCGTCGAACTCCCGGACGATCTCAACCTGGCTGCCCAGCTTGTGCTGCAGCAGCAGGAGCGTGTCCTCCAGACCCTTGTGTAGATCGACCATCTGGACCGGGGCCTGGTCCAGGTAGGAGTAGGACTTCAGAGCTCCGACGATGTTCGAGATGCGCTCGGCTCCCTGCGAGACCTCGTACAACAAATCATGCACGGTATAGAGCGCATCGAGCCAGCCGAGCGCGGCCGGCAGAACATCGCCGCCCAGCTTGGCCGCGAACTGCTCGAGGCTCTCGACATCCTGGCCGATACGTACAAGCGTGGGCGCCAGCTCCCAGGGATCTTCGACTCCGTGCTCATCGAGCCAGTCTTCAATCAGTGCCTCGCGGTCGCTGCGTTCCAGTGCGCTCAGCTGCGGCGGGGTGTGATCTTCGCCATGGGCCCGCTCCGCTTCCACCGCAAGGGCCTGGGTTTGGGCTTCGTGCAGCGGTAGCCGCGCCAGCTGAACCTGCATCTCCTGCAGCCGATCCACGGCCTCATGCAACTGAGCGGAGCTGCGCTTCACTGCCGCCGCCGGGTTGTTCAATTCATGGGCGACGCCGGCGGTCAGTGTACCCAGCTGGGCCATCTTCTCGCTCTGCCGGAGCAGGGCCTGGTTCTCTCGCAGCCGGCCAAGCACGGTTAGGAACATGGCGCGCAGCGCGGTTGGGCTGGTTTGGAGCAGGCGATCCAGCTGCTCCTTGCGGATGGCGATCAGACGGACGTCCGTCCGGGCGCGCACGCTCGCGCTGCGCGGCACCTCTTCAAGCAGTGCCATCTCGCCGATGACGTCCCCTTCCCGGCGTACTGCGAGCAGCATCGAGCGACCCTGCGAAGTCTTTAAGATCTCCAGTTCTCCCCTGCGGATGACGTACGCCCGGTCTCCCGCTTCCCCCTCCGCGAAGAGTTCTGTTCCCTCAGGAAGCGAGAGTTCCTCCGCTTCCTGGCACAGGCGGGAGAGGTCTTCATCCGGCAGATCCGAGAAGAAGGGGATCTTCCGCAGAAAGGTCTGCATCGCCTACACCGTCTTCAGGTACTGGTGGACCTGGCTGACCACGATGGCGCCTTCGCCGACGGCCGAAGCCACCCGGCGGACAGATCCCTGGCGAACATCCCCGGCAGCGAAGATTCCGGGGACGCTGGTCTCAAGCAAAAATGGGTCGCGCTTCGGCTTCCAGCCTTTCGGACGGCGGCCTTCCCGGAGCAAATCGGGACCGGTGAGGATGAAGCCGGCCTGGTTGCGCTCGACGACCCCGGCCACCATCTCGGAGTGTGGCACTGCGCCGATGAATACGAAGAGCGCCGAAGCCGGGATCTTCTTCTCGCCGCCGTTGTCATGGCTGCTGTAAGTGATCGCCTCGAGCCGGTCCTCCCCATGCGTGGCTGTCACCTCGCTGCGCAGCCAGACTTCGATATTCGAGGTGGCCCGAATCTGATCGACGAGATACTGCGACATCCCTTTTTCCAGTGAGCTGGAGCGGACCATCATGGTCACCTGACTGGCATAGCGTGAGAAGAACATGGCGCCTTGCCCCGCGCTGTTCGCCCCACCCACGACGAAAACGTGCTGGTCCCGGTAGTGGGCGGCCTCGGTCACCGCTGCACCGTAGTACACCCCCCTGCCGGCGAGCGCTTCCGCACCAGGAACGTTGAGCGTACGCACCGACACGCCGGTGGCGATCAGCAGCGCATGGCAGCTCAGTTCGGTGCCATCACCGAGCCGAATGATCCGGTAAGGATCCTCAACCCGCACGCCGGCGACCTCCTGTGCGGTCAGGATTTCGGCCCCAAATCGCTTGGCCTGCGAGGTCGCCCGGCGGGCAAGGTCGCCCCCGCTCAGCCCACGCGGGAAGCCAAGGTAATTCTCGATCTTTGAGCTGGTGCCGGCCTGCCCACCCGTCGCCTCACGCTCGATCATGGCCGTGCGCAGGCCTTCGGAAGCGGCGTAGACCCCTGCGCCAAGGCCGGCCGGGCCCCCGCCGACAATGATGAAATCATAGAAAGGTTCGCTGGCCTGGGTCTGCAGGCCGACCGCTTCCGCCAGGTCCCGGTTGGTTGGCTGGATCAACGTCTGGCCATCGGGGAGGAAGACAACAGGCAACATCCCATCGGCCTCGGGAAGCGATTCAACCAATATGCGCGCCTCTTCGTTGTGCTCGATATCGAGCCACTGGTACGGGATGCGGTTGCGCGCCAGAAAATCCTTGGCGAGATGGCTCGTCGCCGACCAAAGTGTGCCTGCCACGCGAATGCCATCATAGGGAATCGCAACAGTCGCCAGCCAGTCGGCGAGCAGGTCGTCCAGGACGGGATACAGGTTTTCCTCGGGCGGGTCCCACGGCTTCATTAAGTAGTAGTCGAGGTCGATTTCGTTGATGCTGGAGATGGCGGCTTCGGTGTCTGCATACGCGGTCAGCAGCACCCGGCGGGCCTCCGGATAGTGTTTGATGGCCTGCGCAATGAACTCCGTCCCGCTGATCTCCGGCATCCGCTGGTCCACCAGGAACAGCGCCAGCGGCGCGTTTCGCTTCTTGAGCTCCCGAACGGCTTCCAGCGCCTCGCTCCCGGAGCCGGCTTTGACCACCCGGTAGTCGCTCCGGTAGTGACGCCGTAGATCACGTTCGACGGCGTTCAACACCTGCGGTTCATCGTCGACCGTCAGGATGATCGGTTTCGCCACGGCAGGAATCCCTTTCGAGGGCACCCAGAGGTGATGATCGCGTACCTGCTACTTCAGCGTCTGCTGATGAGAGGATGCACCTCTATGCTAACACCTGCCGCCCAAATCCTGTAGGGGGTGAGGTAGGTTAAATGGCCGCATCTGGACCCCAAGTTTCCCCGTGAGGGTTCGGGTGTGCGGCAAGAACGCTGAGATCGTAATTCCTTTGCGGCCAGGCCGCAGGGCTCAAGCCGTGCTCTTCCGTTCGTGCGGCAGCTTGGGGATCAGCCATGCCAGAAAGGCATCTTCGCTCCGCGTCTGGAGCAGAACACGTCCGGGACCCTGAAGGTCGACCACCAGACCTTCACCGCTCAACAGGCTGGATTTCATCCCGCCGACCCGGCGGACATTGAACGGCATGTCCTGGCCAAAGGCAACCAGGTGGCCGGTGTCTACCGTGTAGGTCTGGCCGGACTCGAGCTCAACTTCATGGATCGCGCCATAGCTCGAGAGGATCAGCTCGCCGTCCCCGCTGCAGCGGAGCATGATCAGACCTTCGCTGGCGAAGAAGGTCTTTGCCCCGCCCCACTTTGTGTCGACCTCGACGCCCGCACTCGCTGCAAGATAGGAGCCCGACTGAACAAGGAAAGAATCTGAGTGCAGCGATTGCACCAGGACATCGCCCGGCAGCGAAGGCGCCAGGAGAATTTCACCCCCATTGGAGCCGGCGGTGAAGGTGTTCATAAAGAACGACTCGCCGCCGAGCAGGGAGCGGGTGAGCGACTTGAGAATCCCTCCCCGGGTTCCGGTCTGGATCTCCATCCCAGCCGACATGGCCACCATCGCGCCGCTTTCGGCCGTGATGACCTCACCGGGTCCGAGCGCCACCCGAGCAACAGAGTACGAAGGGCGATATAGAATTTCAACGTTCACGGAACACCTCCGGTCCGCGCCATACGATCGGCCTATCAACTTGAAGTGTGCGAGAGGCCGGGCGGAATGTCAAACGCGGACGCGAGCACCACCGGATCCAGCCCGATCCCATGGATGCCAGGTCATCCTCCGATCCCCGCAGGCGACCACAGGATCTGAACCGAGCCCGCAATGCATTGTGCGGGCCGGGCTTGGGAGAACCGGGCTATTGTCGTCGATAGGGGCCTCGCTAGAATGGGAGCGTCGTCACTTGGCCGCTGGTCAATGTTGCGACCGCCCCCTGACCTGCCCCCCTCAGGCCAGGGGGTGCCTTCTTTAAAACGGGCGTGGATGCGCAGTTCAGCTTGTGAAAAAAGTCACCTGGCGAATCTGACGTCTGCGAGTTCCCTGACGGGGCAGCCAGGATTACGCTTGGAGGCAGATAAGGCACGAGATCTCTGACGTGCCTGGTTGAGCGCGTCACTAGAATCCATCGAGGCTCCGGGCCTCGAGGTGGAAACCCTTGCAGGCTCTCCTTGGAGGAGCTGCCATGAAGATCACTCGCGATGAAGCCCTTGACTACCACCGCATGGGTCGCCCCGGCAAGGTCGCCATTCTGCCGACCAAGCCCCTCGCGACGCAGCGGGACCTCTCGCTGGCCTACACGCCGGGAGTCGCCGTGCCGGTCCTCGAGATCGAACGGAACCCGGCGTCAGCCTATGACTTCACAGCGAAGAGCAACCTGGTCGCCGTGATCTCAAATGGGACTGCGATCCTCGGCCTTGGATCGCGGGGCGCCCTGGCCTCAAAACCGGTCATGGAAGGCAAGGGCGTGCTCTTTAAGCGCTTT
Organism: Anaerolineales bacterium; assembly: GCA_041624375.1. GTDB lineage: Bacteria > Chloroflexota > Anaerolineae > Anaerolineales > E44-bin32 > JBFJVD01. The sequence continues at coordinate 14,033 of JBFJVD010000010.1, read as the reverse complement.
GCCGACATCGACGTCTTCGATATTGAGGTCGACGAGGAGGACCCCGAGCGTTTTATTGAGATCGTCGCCGCCATCGCCCCAACATTCGGCGGGATCAATCTGGAAGACATCAAGGCGCCGGAATGTTTCCATATCGAACAGACGCTCAAACGCCGCCTCCCGATTCCGGTGTTCCACGATGATCAGCACGGCACAGCCATCATCTCGAGCGCAGCCCTGCTGAATGGACTTGACCTGGTTGAGAAGCGGATTGAAGACATCCGGATTGTGGTCTCCGGGGCTGGTGCGTCGGCGCTCTCCTGCTCCGATATGGCCGTGCAGCTGGGCGCCAGGCTGGAGAACATCACGCTCGTCGACAGCCGGGGCGTGCTCTATCAAGGCCGTACCGAGGGGATGAACGAATACAAGGAGCGCTTCGCGCGGGAAACCGAGGCGCGCACGCTTGAGGAGGCGATCGTCGGGGCCGATGTGTTCTATGGGCTTTCCGTCGCCGATGTCCTGACGCCCGGGATGGTGAAAACGATGGCGGACAATCCCCTCATCTTCGCCATGGCCAATCCCGATCCGGAAATCCGCTACGAAGCGGCGAAGGAAGCTCGCGCCGATGCGATTGTGGCGACAGGCCGAAGCGACTATCCCAATCAGATCAATAATGTGCTCGGCTTTCCGTTCATCTTCCGGGGCGCGCTCGATGTCCGCTCCTCGGCCATCAATCAAGAGATGAAGGTTGCTGCAGCCCGCGCCTTGGCAGATCTCGCACATGAGGATGTCCCCGACAGCGTGCTGCACGCCTACGACGTCGATCGACTCCGCTTCGGGCCGGATTACTTGATCCCGAAGCCGCTCGACCCACGTGCGCTGCTCTGGGTGGCCCCAGCCGTGGCCGGCGCGGCCATGGAAACCGGTGTCGCGGCACTACAAGTGGACCTGGAGCAATACCGCCAAGAACTTGCCGACCGCCAGGGGAGCGGAGAGCGCGTCCGCCACTACATCATGAACCGCGCCCGCAAGGCGCCGAAGCGGGTCGTGTTCGGTGAAGGCGAGGAAACGAAGATCATTCGGGCAGCGGTCCATTTGGCCGAAGAGAACATCGGGATCCCCATCCTCCTGGGCCGCCCGGAGATCGTGGAGCAGAAGCTGAAGGAGCTCGGCCTCGCATTGGATGCAACGGTCATCGATCCGGCCACCTACCCGCAACTGGAGGAGTTCGCAGCCGCCTATTACAAGCTGCGCAGCCGCAAGGGCGTCACCATGGCGCATGCCTGCCGGCAGGTGCTCCTGCCCAACATCTTCGGCCCGCTCATGGTCCACCTGGGAGAGGCGGATGCGTTCGTGTCCGGGCTGACCTTTGACTACCCGGAGGTGATCCGGCCGGCGCTTCAGCTCTTCCACACCCGTCCCGGCACCCATCTGGCCGCAGGCGTCTACCTCATGCTGGTCGAGGATCGTATCTATTTCTTCAGCGATGCAACGGTGAACATCGATCCGTCTGCGGAAGATCTAGCCGAGATCGCCATCCTGGCCGCCGAGTTCGCCGAACAGCTTGAAATCGAGCCGCGTGTGGCGATGCTTTCCTTTTCGAACTTTGGCAGCACGCGACATCCACGCGCCGAACTCGTTCATCATGCGGTTGAGATTGCCCGCGCTCGCCGCCCAGATCTACAGATCGACGGCGAGATGCAGGCTGACACTGCAGTGGTCCCTGAAATCATCGATGAGCGCTATCCATTCAGCCAGGTCCGCGACGCGAACGTGCTGATCTTCCCGTCGCTCGAAGCCGCCAACGTCGCCTACAAGCTCCTGGACCGGCTGAGCGGCGCCCAGGCGATCGGGCCGATTCTGCTCGGTATCGGCGCCCCCATCCATGTTTTGCAGACGGGGGACGACGTCGAGGATATCGTCAACATCGCCGCCGTCGCCGTGATGGACGCGCAGTCGCGGCAAATGGCCAAGGCCTGACGCCCGGCTCGCCGGATCGTACGAGATGCCGGCGGGTCCATAATGCAGATTGGCAGGATTCAGGAGGCGTAAACTCGCCCCTTCCAGGCCAGCCGGCCCGTCAGCTTGCGCCAGACACTGGCGAGGAGGATGGCATCCAGCAGCAGGTAGCCCAGGGGGAAGAGCAGCGCGAAGAGGGGCGACACGCGGAAATATTGGTAGAGCGAGGCGTGAAACAAGAGCATCAGCACGAGCGCCAGCCCGGAGAAGATAAGCGCGGCGGCTGGTAACTGGCCGCCGCCCGAGAGGATCATGGACCGGAGCGCGATCCCAGGAACGACCCAAGGGCTCAGCGCTCCAAGCACAATCAGCAGTGACTGCGCGAGAGCCTGGGGTGCGCCCCCAAAGACCAGGGCCGCGTTCTTGGTCAGACCTTCCCAAATCTCCCTGAAGCTCCGGTACATTCGGGTCGAGATGAGCGCTTCCCCGCCCATGAGCTGGATTCGGTAGCCGGCTTTCTTGACCGCATCTCCCAGCGCAACATCCTCAACAATCTCGTCCCGCACCCCCTGATGACCGTCCACGGCGTCATAGGCCGGCCGGCGGAGCAGGATGAATTGCCCATTGGCGGCGCCGCGGCGGGCACGCGGATCATTGATCTGCTTCAGATCGATCCGGAAAATGAGGCCAAGAAACCCGAGCGGAATGATCAGCCTTTCCCAGAAGGTGCCGCTTTCCTGGAAAGGCTGGAGGGAGAGCAAGTCGATCTCCTCCGCCTGGGCGTAGGTCAGGGCGGATGCGGTCAGGGTAGGTTGCGCACTCGTATCCGAATCCATGAAGCACAGCCAGGCTCCCTTCGCCACTTTCGCGCCCTGCCAGCACGCGTGCGGCTTCCCTTTCCACCCTCCCGGCAATTCGCCTGCGGCGATCAGCTGTAGATTCGGGTGCTCACTGCTGAAGCCTCGGACGATGTCCGCCGTCCGGTCTGTCGAATTATCATCGACCACAATCACCTCAAGCGCATCCTGTGGATAGCGCTGGGCCAGCAAGCCCCGCAGGCAGCGCGCGATGGAGGCCTCTTCGTTGCGCGCCGGAACGATGATGCTGACCGTGTCCAGCGGACGATCCGGGAGTCGATCTACTGTTGGAACGCTCCGGTAGGCACGGATGCGGCGTGCGACATAGCCCAGCATCACAACGACAGCGACGAACATCGATACGCTGGTCAGGAGCAGAATCATCACAGCTCGATTCTTACATGCCTTTTCAGGGGCGCAGCTTGATCCCGCCCTGCCTTTCGGTTAGAATCCCGCATGTCCGCCCCTGTAGCTCAGTTGGATAGAGCACTGGCCTCCGGAGCCAGGGGCCCGCGTTCGAGTCGCGGCAGGGGCACCACACCAAGCGTCCCGGCTTTACCGGCCGGGACGTTCCTCTATGACGGCCCTCTCAGTCAAGTTCAATCCACGCGACGGCCATGGTCGACAGCTCCACGATCGCCAGGGAGCTGCGTCCATTCATCCCCATGACTTCGCCGGGATTCAAGAGCAGGCAATCCCCCACCCGTTCCTCGTGTGCAAGGTGGTCATGGCCATAGCAAACCAGATCGTACAATCCGGAATGGGCCAGCCCGCGAGCGATGCTCGGATAGTGGTTGACCGCGATCCGGCGGCCGCCGAGCTCGAGTTCTGCAAGCGGGACATGAAGGGAGATGTGGGCATACGAGCTGGCGACCTGCTGCAGCAAGAAAGGATCCCCATCGTTGTTCCCGAACACAACATGCAGTGGAATCGATGGCAGCCCGTCGCCCAATCGCTTTAAAACGAACGGGGCACACAGGTCGCCGCAGTGCAGCACGGCTTCCGTCTTCCGCAAATGCGGTAGGGCGGCGTCGATGCGCTGCAGATGATCGTGGGTGTCACTCAGAACGGCGACCCTCATGCCATCGCTACTCCGTTTGCATGCCTCGAACCCGAGCCGTTATGGGTCCGAGCAATCTCGGGTGAAGCCGCAGCGGGTGCAGATGATCTTGCAATGCCGATATGTCGTGGGCCCCTGGCAGAGCCAGCAGGACAGATCCTCTTCGCTGGTCCCCGCCGGCCAGCCTTTCGGCGCAGCCAGTCGCCTGCGGCTCGGATCCGCCAGGGGCCGTGAGGTTGGCTTAGAGTCGGCCATAGAGGTAATTCAGCTCCCGCATGCTCTCGGCCAACGTTTCCGTGAGCTGCGCCGCCCCCACGCGCCAGGTCCAGTTCCCCTGCGCCCGACCAGGGACGTTCATGCGCGCCTCGCTCCCCAAAGCCAGGATATCTTGAAGCGGTGCCACGGCGAGTTCGGCAACAGAAGACCAGGCGGCACGCAGAAGATCCCAGGCGATCCAGCGCCCGTCGCTGGAGAGGTAGCGGCGGCAGAACGCGCGCTGGGACTCCTCTGCCCGCTCATACCACCCCGTTGACGTGTCGTTGTCATGCGTTCCCGTATAGACCGCGCAATGACGAGGGTAGCTGTGTGGAAGATACTCGTGATTCGGATCCCCGTCAAAGGCGAATTGCAGGACCTTCATCCCTGGCAGGCCAAGCTCGTCGCGCAGCCGGTGAACCTCCTCAGAGATCAAACCCAGGTCTTCGGCGAGAATCGGCAGCCCATCTAGAGACTCTCGGATGCGCTCGAAAAAGGCTGCGCTGGGTCCTTCGACCCAGCGTCCCTCGCGCGCCGTGTCCGCCCCGGCGGGCACCTCCCAATAGGCCTGGAAGCCACGGAAATGGTCCAGACGCACCAGGTCGACAAGTTCGAGAACCGTTTCAAACCGCCGGGTCCACCAGGCATAATCTTGACTGGCCATCCGATCCCAGTCGTAAAGCGGGTTCCCCCAGAGCTGACCGTCGGCCGAGAAGTAGTCGGGCGGGACGCCGGCGACAGCGACGGGGCGCCCATCCTCACCCAGCCGAAACAGCTCGGGACGCGCCCAGACGTCTGCGCTGTCATGGGCCACGAAGATGGGGACATCTCCCAGGAGGGTGACTCCTTTGGAATGGGCGTGATCGCGGGTTGTGGACCACTGCTCATAGAAGAGGAACTGATAGAGTCGCTCGGCTTCGATTGCCTCCGCCGCCTCGGCCTGCGCGGCGCGAAGTGAGGCCGGATCACGACGGGCCAAATCGGGCTCCCATTCCGTCCAGGGAGCACCGGCATGGCGCGCCTTAAGCGCCATGAAGAGCGCGAAGTCATCCAGCCAATCGGCGCAGCGCTCCCTGAAGGCTTCGTAGCGCTTCCTGTGTGGAGCCCCTGCGGCGCCTTGAAATCGCTGCGCCGCCAACCCCAGCAAGCGGAGTTTTTCGACCTGCACCCACCCGTAGTCCACATGGGTGCTCGGAAGTTCCCGCAACGGCGCCAATTCCTCACGCGTGAGCAGTCCCCACTCCACGAGGCCCTCCGGGCTGATGAGGAGTGGATTACCGGCAAACGCGGAGAAGCTTTGATACGGCGAATCGCCGTAGCCAGTCGGGCCCAGGGGGAGCACCTGCCACAGGCGACACCCGGCGGCCGAGAGCCAATCGATCCAGGCCACCGCCGCCGGGCCCAGATCGCCAATGCCAAAGCTCGATGGCAGCGATGTCGGATGAAGAAGGATCCCGCCTGCTCTTGGTGGAAGTGGGCTGGTCATGCCTCTGCCACCGAGCTGTACAAGGATCGATACTGCTCGGCGGAGGCACTCCAGGAGAAGTCTGCCTGCATGGCCCGGCGCTGCAGCGGGCGCCAGCGCCGACGATCCTTCCATACCCTCAGGGCGCGTTGGAGCGTCCTGGCCAGATCAGCCGGCTCGGGGGCATGAAATACGAAGCCGGTCCCGGATCCACCGGATTCATAGTCCGTCACGGTGTCCCTCAGGCCGCCGGTGGCGCGGACGACCGGGATACTGCCATAGCGCATGGCGATCATCTGGGCCAGACCACAAGGTTCGTAGCGGGAGGGAATCAGCAGCAGATCGGTTCCGGCGTAGATCTGACGTGCTAGCTCTGGGTCGAACCGCGGGAACGCATGGGCGCGCCCGGCGCGCTGGGCGGCAAAAGCCTGAGCCCGCTCCTCCAGGAGCGGATCCCCGGTGCCGAGCAGAACAAACTGCCATCCTGGAACCGGGCTTTGCAGCGTTTCCAGTGCATCCAGGGCCAGGTCCACGCCTTTCTGGGTGTCCATTCGGGTGATCATCCCCAGCAAGGGCCGGGCCGGGTTTGCCTCGAATCCGAGGCTGGACTGGAGGAAACGTTTCACGGAGTCGCGCTGTTCGAGCCGCTCGGTGTCGTAACGGGCTGGGATGGCCGGATCCGTGCGCGGGTTCCAGATCTCCGGATCGATCCCGTTCAGGATGCCCACAAGCCGGTCGCGGCGGTCGCGGAGGAACCCTTCGAGCCCACAGCCGAACTCGGAGGTCTGGATCTCTTCGGCATAGGTCGGGCTGACCGTGGAGATCCAGTCGGCGGCCGCCAGGCCCAGTGGAAGCGGCAGTGCCCGCCCCCAGAGCGGAAGCTCCGGCGCATCCATCCCGAGCAATCCATAGGATTCCAGAGCGGACTCGCCGCCGGCGCCCATGAACGGTAGGTTATGGACGGTCAGCAGCGAGCGGACATCGCCCCAGAACCGGTGCGACTCGCGCAGCTGGCGCAGGCGGATGATGGCCGGCGCAGTCTGCCAATCGTTCGCATGAACGACATCCGGCCGCCAACCGATCGCTTCGATGGCCGCGAGAGCGGCCAAACTGAAGAAGGCATACCGATCGGCGTCCAGCGCCGGATCGCCGTAGATGACTTCGAGCCGCTCAAGGGGCTCACCCGACACGAGGTAGATCGGGAGCCCATCATGCTCGGCCTCCCACAGCTGTGCGCGCAGCGGGCCCTGGCGATGGTCGACTTCAACCTGAGCGACCGGAACAGGGTTGAGTGCTCGCCGATCGATCTGCCGGTGGAAGGGGATGACCAGGCGGACGTCGATTCCGAGCCGCCGCAGGGCGCGCGGCAGCTCGCCAGCAACATCGGCAAGACCGCCCACTTTCGCCAGGGGCGTGGCTTCGGAGGCAAGAAAGAGGATTTGCATCAGACTGCCCCGCCGAACCTCCCGTGATCGTCTGATCCGCTTCAGCCCGTCTCGGGCCTAGCGGCCTAGGCGCTCTCGCAGGGCTTCCGTAAGGGGCGGGAGCACCTCGTAGAGATCGCCGACCACACCGAAGCGTGCCAGCTTGAAGATCGGCGCATCCGGGTCCGAATTGATGGCGACAATGTTCTTCGATGTGCGCATCCCGGCGAGATGCTGGATCGCGCCCGATATTCCGCAGGCCACATACAGATCCGGCGAGACCACCTTCCCCGTTTGGCCAACCTGATGTGCATAGGGAATATAGCCGGCGTCGACCGCCGCCCGGCTAGCCCCCACCGCGGCTCCCAGCGCCTCGGCAAGCTGCCGAACGAGTTCGAAGCCCTGGTGCGCACGCCAGATCTCGCGCTCCTTTTCATCGCTGATATCTGCTGGCGGCTCGAGGGTGGGATTGTTGGCCACACCGCGGCCCCCTGAGACGATGATGGCCGCATCCGAAAGCGTGACCCCGCGCTCCGATTCGCGAGTACCGACCACCTCGGTGGACGCCTGGCGGATTTCCGGCTCCAGCTCCGTAATCGTGCCGCTGCGCGCTCCCTCGCGCTCCAGCGCTGCGAACGCCCGGCTGCGAAGCGTGATGATCTGCGGGGAGCGGGAGGGAACGGTCACCGTGGCCAGAAGCTTGCCGGCGTAGATCGGGCGGGTTGCGAGCACCCTTCCCTCGGAGACCGCCAGCGCCGTCACATCGGGGATCAGCCCGGTGTCCAGGTCGGCCGCCACCATGCCCGCCAGCTCGCGCGTCCGGGTGGTGTCAGGCAGAAGCAGCACCTGAGGGCTTGCTTCACGCACCGCGGCGCTTAGTGCATCGGCGAACGGTTCCGGACGGTAGTCCTTGAGATCCGCAGACGTGACTCTCAGCACGGAATCTGCGCCGTACGCCAGGGCTTCGGCGGCCAACTCATCCGAGGCCGCTCCGAGGAGCACAGCGCCCACTTCCGACTGGCCCAATTCCCCGGCGAGGTAGCGTCCGGCGGCCAATGCCTCCCATGAAGCGGGTACAGGCTTACCTTCTGACTGGTCAACATAGACAAGGATCGGCGCAGCCATCAGATGATCTTCTCCTCAACCAACCGCTCGGCAAGTTTGGCAGCCTTCTCGGCTGCGCTCTCGCCATCAATGAATTCACACGCAACATCGACCTTGGGTGGTGCCGTAAATTCGGGCCAGTGAACCGCAGATTCGATCCCCGAATCGATCCCCACCTCACCGAGGCTCCACACCGGGATCTCCGCGCGCGATGCCTTGCGGATTCCCATGAAGGACGGGTAGCGAGGCTCATTGATCTCCTTCACCACACTGATCACTGCCGGCAGTGGGCCCCGCACCATCTGGCGCCCTTCCTGGAGCATCCGCTCGACCGTCACCTGGCGGCCCGCGGGGTCGAGTTCTTCGATCGAGGCCACCAGGCTTAAACACGGCCACCCCAGCGTGCGAGCGACCTGCGCAAATACAACGCCCGCCGCGCTATCGACGGTGGCCCGGCCAAAGAATGCGAGGTCGACGTCGCCCACCTTTTCGATGGCCTTCGCAAGCGTGCGGGCGACGACCAGTGTGTCCGCCTCGGCCAGCGCCGGGTCGGAAAGCAGAATCGCATCGTCACAGCCCATGGCGAGCGCTTGTTTGAGCGCCTCGCGCGCCGCATCGGGCCCGAGGCTCACGGCGATCACGCTGCCGCCATGGGCCTCTTTGATCCGCAGCGCTTCCTCAACCGCATATTCATCCCAGGGATTAAGCACGAGCGGCGCATCGCCCCAGGTGATCTCGCCGTCTTCGACAGCGACCGTGGCCGCAGTATCTGGAGTTTGCTTAACGCAGACAAGGATCTTCAAAGGGGTCCTCCGTATGGTTCAGCTCTTGCGAACTCTGTCTCTTCCGGTTTCCAGGATCTGGCAAGCCCGGGTTAGCTTTCAGCCTGCCATTCGGCCGGATCATACGCAGGCAGTTCGCAGCGCAGCTCGGAGTCGTGCCGGAGGCCGAGCGCGTATCCGGCCTGGATCAGCTGGTGAATCTCGCTTGTGCCTTCGTAGATCATGGCGCCGCGGGCGTTCCGCAGGTAGCGCTCGACATCGTACTCGTCGCTGTAGCCGTACGCACCATGAATCTGGATCGCCTCTGACGCGGCCGCAAAGGAGGCATCGGTGGCAAACCACTTGGCGAGCGACGTTTCGCGGGTGTTGCGCATCCCCTGGTTCTTCATCCAACCCGCGCGCAGGTAGAGCAGTCGAGCCATCTCGTAAGACTGCGTCATCTGGGCGATCTTCTGCTGAACAAGCTGGAAGTGGGCGATCGGGCGGTTGAATGCGGCACGCTGCTTGGCATAGGCGATGCTGGCTTCCAGCGAGGCGCGGATCAGGCCGGTGGCTCCTGCCGCGACCGTATAGCGCCCGTTGTCCAGGCAGGACATCGCGATTTTAAAGCCCTCGCCTTCTTCTCCGATGCGGTTCTCGGCCGGGACCCGAACATCCTGGCAGTTGACCCAACCCGTTGAACCGGCGCGGACACCTAGCTTCCCATGGATATCCCCGCTGGTCACGCCGTCCCGCTCGCTTTCGATCATGAATGCTGTGATGCCATCGTGGGGATCCGCCGCTTCGGGATCCGTCTTCGCGAACCAGAGGAAATGGTGCGCTTTGGTCGCCAGCGAGATCCACATCTTCTCCCCCTGGATGAGATAGTCGCTGCCATCCCGGCGCGCCGTGGATCCCATCCCGGCCACATCCGAGCCTGCCCCGGGCTCGGTGAGACAGAAGGCAGCGTAGGCTTCGCCCTTCGCCTGCGGAACCAGAAACCGCTGCTTCTGCTCCTCCGTACCCCACTGGAGCACGCCCATGCTGTTCAAACCCATATGCACCGACATGACGACTCGGAGCGTCGAGTCGACGGCCTCAAGCTCCTCGCATGTCAGGCCAAGCGTGAGGTAGTCCATCCCCTGCCCGCCGTAGCGAACCGGGATGCAGATGCCGAGGATGCCCAGCTCTGCCATCTGGGGCAGAACGCCCGGCGCCATCTCCTGCTTGCGATCCCACTCCTTAATCGTTGGCGCGACCTCCTTTTGAGCGAAGTCGCGCACCATTTTGCGAACCATGTCATGCTCAGCCGAAAGGCCGAAATCCATAGATTTCCTCCGAGCCGCAAGTTCATCAGTGAAATCTGACACGATTATAGCCCACCGGAATGTGCCCAACGATGCGGCCTGGTGCACTGGACAGCACTATAATCGGCCCCATGGAATCCGGTGGCCGATCGGTTCTCAGCGTGCTGCTTCGCCGGCGGGGCGCGCTGCTCGCGATTACCATCGTTCTGCTGCTGGTGCTCGCGCCCCGGATCAACCCCGGTCCGCTCGCCCGCTCACTTGAAACGGCGGAGCACGCGGCCCGTGGTGGGCGCCCAGCGGAGGCGCTGGCGGCGCTGGAGGCGGCGCTCGCGTTCGAGCCCTCGCTCTCGAGCCTCCACCTGCGGGCGGCGGAAGCCGCCTTGCTTGCCGGCGATCCCGCCGCCGCGCAGTTCCACCTGGATGCATTGCCACCAGTGGAGGACGACGCCCAGAGGACCTGCCTGCAATTTGAGACCTGGTTCGCTTCCGGCCAGACCCATCTCGCGCTCTCGACGCTGCCCGAGCTTCCCCCCGATTGTGTACCTACCTATGATCGGCTGGCGCCAACCATCGAAGGTCGGCTTGCGCAAGGCGAAGCAGCCACCGCGCTGCAGTTATTGAACGCATGGCTGGCGTTCCAACCGGCGCAGGCTGACGCACGGGCCCTACGCGGGCTGATCCTGGCCACTACCGAACCCAATGCGGCCATCGACGATCTCCGCGCAGCCATGGAGCTGACGGAGGCGACAGATCCTTTGGTGCGGGAGGTGCTACAAGCCATCGAAAGCGCGCGCGCCGAGGAGAGCCGCGCATATTCGCTAGCGCTGGTCGGGCAGATCTTTGCGCAGCGAGCTCGCTGGATACTCGCCCGCCTGGCGTTCCAGGCTGCGGTTGCCGAGGATCCCGATTATATCGAGGCAGTCGCATATCTGGGGCTCGCGAAAGATCAGAGCGGTGGAGATGGTCTGCAGGAACTGCTGGCAGCCGTCGAAGCGGCACCAGACGCAGCGCTTCCTCACTATTTTCTCGGTGTGCACTGGTATGCCCAGGAGGACCTCCCTCAGGCGCTTTTGCACCTCGAACGAGCCGCCAATCTTGATCCTGCGAACCCGGCCATCGCCGCCCAAGCAGGCGCCGTTTATGCTGCACTGGGCCGCATCCCTGAAGCTAAGGCAGCCTATCGCGCTGCCGTCGAGATCGACCCGCGCGATCCTGACTTCTGGCTGCTACTCGCCCAGTTTTCCCTCAACTATGAGGTCGAGGTGGATACCCTTGCAGTGCCCGCGGCACGCAACGCATTGTCCCTGCAACCAGAAAATCCGGCCGCTGCCGACGCCCTTGGCTATGCGCACTACTTGCTCGGTGACCTGGAGCTGTCCGAGCGCTTCCTGAACACTGCCCTCGAGCTGGATGCGGAGCGCCCCAGCACCTGGTTCCACCTTGGCCTGCTCCGCACCGCCCAGGGCGACCTGGCCCAGGCCGTCGAGTCGCTGGAGCGAGCGATCCAGCTGGACCCGGCTGGGCCGGTCGCCCAACTCGCTCGACGAACCCTTGAGCTGCTTTCCCGCTAGCAGCATGGCTCCTTACCGAACCCTTCCAGAGGTCGCAGCTCACCCGCTGCCAATGACCGCTGGTACTCGCACAGAACCCTGCAGGCTTTCGCACTCCCGTTGGGCTACAGGCAGCCCGAGAGGCCTGTGCTACAATCGCCGCGCTGTGACCAACCGAGTCTGCACCCGATGACCATCCAGCGATCCCACACCAGTCGCCTTCGAATCCTGCTGCTCCTTGGCGCTGCCACCCTCCTCGGGGCCTGCAGCTGGCTCCAGATTCCCGTCAACCCGGGCGGGGTGCTGTTCCAGGATGATTTCTCCCTCGAGGGCAGCGGCTGGGATCGGTACCGGGACGATATCTACGTCGCCGATTATGCCGAAGGTGGCTACCATATCCGGGTATCCGCCCCAAATACCGACGCCTGGGCAACGCCGCATCTCAACTTCGGCGATGTCGCCATCGATGTCGACGCCACGAAGCTCGCCGGACCCGATGACAATGTCTTCGGGGTGATCTGCCGCTACCAGGATCCGCTCAACTACTACTTCTTCCTCGTCTCGAGCGATGGCTACGCCGGAATCGGGGTCAACAAGGAAGGCCGCAGGAAGCTCCTGACCGGGGATTCACTGCTTCCTTCACCAGTAGTGGCCCGTGGCGACACCGAAAACCATCTGCGCGCCGAGTGTGTGGGATACAACCTGGCGCTCTACGTCAACGGCGCGCTGGTTGCCCAAGCAAGGGCGGCGGAGTGGCCGACCGGAGACGTCGGGCTGATCGCCGGGACCTACGCCGAAAGCGGGACCGAGATACGCTTCGACAACTTCTCGGTTCTCCGACCCTGACGCGCTTCTCGTCGAACCAACATCGGATGAAAACCGGCTTCCTATCGACAAGCAAGACACGATGAAGGTCTTCCTTGACAGCGTTGGCTGCCGACTGAACCATGCGGAAATCGAAGGGATGGCCGGCCGATTCCAGCGAGCCGGGCATCACATCCTGCGCGCCCCGGAAGGGGCTGACCTGATCGTCGTCAACACGTGCACGGTAACGCAGGCGGCCGCCGCCGATTCACGCGCCAGGATTCGGCATCACCACCGTTCGAATTCGGAAGCAGAGGTCATTGTCACCGGCTGCTGGAGCAGCCTTGAGCCGGAAGCCGCCGCTGCGCTTCCCGGCGTCGGGTTGGTGGTCGGCAACGATAAGAAAGACCAGCTGGTGGCCGAAGTCCTTCAGATCAAGTCACAAAGCATAGACCTCGAGCCGCTGGCTCGCGGCGCGGCTCCCGGGCTGCCGCTCAGGACGCGCGGCTTTATCAAGGCACAGGACGGCTGCGACCATCAGTGTACGTTCTGCCTTACAACCATCGCGCGGGGCGCCTCACGCAGCGTTCCCGTCAGTCACGTGGTCGAACGTGTTCAGCAGGCGACCGAAGCCGGGGTCAAGGAAGTTGTGCTCTCAGGGGTTGCCTTGAGCAGCTATGGTCGCGACCTCAGTGAGCGAATCGATCTCTGCGGGCTCGTTCACGCCATCCTCGCCGACACTGACGTGCCCCGCATACGGCTCTCCTCACTGGAGCCGTGGGGGCTGCCGGACAATTTCTTGAGCCTCTGGTCAAGCGAGCGACTCTGCCCACACCTGCATCTCCCGCTGCAGTCCGGCTGCGCCGCCACGCTCCGGCGGATGGGACGGCCCATCAGGCCGGAGGAATTCGCCCGTCTGGTGGACGAAGCACGCGAGCATATCCCCGATCTAGCGGTTTCGACCGACCTGATGGTTGGATTCCCCGGCGAATCCGAATCCGAATTCGCCAAGAGCCTCGCATTCATCGAGTCGATGGCATTCAGCGATGCCCATCTCTTCACCTATTCCCCGCGGGAAGGAACTCCGGCGATCAAGCTGCCGGAGAGGGTGCCGCATCCTGTCACCAAGCGACGCTATCAACAGCTGGAGGCATCCATCGGGGAGTCGAGGGCTCGTTTCCAGCAGAGCTTCACCGGACGGACCCTGCAGGTCCTCTGGGAATCAGCCTCCTCGCTGGGCCCGGCAGGCTGGCAGCTTAACGGACTTACGGCTAATGCACTGCGCGTTGAGGCGGTTGCGCCGAAACGCCTTTGGAACGAACTCACACCCGTCATGATGAAGGGCCTGGCCGGAAGGAAGCTCCTGGGGAGGACCCCAAAAATGTCGGGCGGGCTTGCCGTAGGCGGCGCTGTGATAGAATCTGGCACGCGCCGACCATAATAGCCGCAGCCGCAGTTGCGGAACGGCGGATTGGCGCGTCGTTCGGAGCTTGGGTAAGGTGATGTGT
>JBFJVD010000009.1:0-32039 GCA_041624375.1 Anaerolineales bacterium | reverse complement strand
GTAGGCTTCATCGGCGTAGCGTACGTGAAGCGCAGCCCGGTCAGCCTGCGAGAAGACACTCACGGTCTCAAGGCCGAGCTCGCGGCAGGCTCGGATGATGCGGACGGCGATCTCACCGCGGTTGGCGATCAAGACCTTATTGAACACGCTCGCGCTCCATCCTCAGTGTAGGGTTGCTCCCTGGCGACGGATCAGAGCGGGATGTTGCCATGCTTCTTGGGTGGGTTCGAATCCCGCTTGTTTGAAAGCATCTCCAACGCGTTGATCAACCGGGGCCGGGTGAGGCGTGGCTCAATCACGGCATCCAGGTAGCCGCGCGACGCGGCGATGTATGGATTGGCGAACTTTTCCCGATACTCGGCGACCAGTTCTGCCTTGCGCGCCTCCGGATCTTCCGCCTCCGCCAGCTCCTTGCGGAACACGACGCTGACGGCGCCATCCGGCCCCATCACCGCCAGCTCGGCGGTCGGCCAAGCCAGGTTGATGTCGCCGCGAATGTGCTTTGACGACATCACGTCATAGGCGCCGCCGTAAGCCTTGCGGGTGACCACGGTGAGCTTCGGCACGGTCGCCTCGCAGTACGCGTAGAGCAGCTTGGCGCCGTGGCGAATGATCCCGCCGTGCTCCTGGGCTGTGCCGGGCATGAAGCCTGGCACGTCCACAAAGGTCACGATCGGGATGTTGAACGAGTCACAGAAGCGGACAAACCGCCCGGCTTTGTCTGATGCGTTGATGTCGAGCACTCCGGCGAGAACGGCCGGCTGGTTGGCGATGATGCCCACGCTGTGGCCGCCCAGTCGGGCGAAGCCGATCACGATGTTCGGCGCGTAAAGCTCCTGCAGCTCGAAGAACACACCGTCGTCCATGATCAGGCGGATGGCATCGCGCATGTCGTACGGCTTGCTCGGGTCGTCGGGGATGATGTCGTCCAGCTGGGATTCGGTCCGCAGCCGGTCATCCGTCGTCGACCCCATCGGTGGGTCTTCCATGTTGTTTTGTGGAAGGTAGGAGAGCAGGGCACGGATCAGGTAGAGGCTGTCGGCTTCGCTGTCGGCCACATAGTGGCATACGCCGGAGGTTGAGGCATGCACCTCGGCGCCACCCAGTTCTTCGAAGCTCACCTCTTCATGGGTAACGGAGCGGACAACGTCGGGGCCGGTGACAAACATGTAGGATGAGTTGCGGACCATGAAAATGAAGTCTGTCAGGGCTGGAGAGTAGACGGCGCCGCCCGCGCACGGCCCCATGATCGCGCTGATCTGGGGGATCACGCCGGAGGCGAGTGTGTTTCGCAGGAAGATGTCGGCGTAGCCGCCCAGCGACACCACCCCCTCCTGAATACGAGCGCCGCCGGAATCGTTCAGGCCGATCACCGGCGCGCCGTTCTTCATCGCCATGTCCATGATTTTGCAGACCTTGGCCGCGTGAACCTCCCCCAGGCTGCCGCCCAGGACGGTGAAGTCCTGCGAGTAGACGAACACCAGGCGACCTTCTATGGTCCCCCAGCCGGTGACGACGCTGTCGCCCAGGTACTTCCGTTGATCGAGCCCGAAATCCGTTGTTCGGTGGGTTACGAGCATATCGGTTTCGCGGAATGAGCCCTTGTCTAAAAGCAGCTCGAGCCGCTCGCGCGCCGTCATCCGGCCGCGCTCGTGCTGGGCTTCGATCCGTTCCTTCCCACCGCCAAGCAGCGCCTCACCGCGTAGCTTGCGCAGGTGTTCGATCTTTGATGCGTTGCTCATATCGGATTCTCCCGAAAGTACGCACGGACAGCCGGCCGGCGCAAACTCCACGTGATCCAGACCAGGACCCCTGCGCTCAGCGCCGCTGCGAGGGGCCAGCTCCGCAGTGCATAATCACTTCTTGCCAGCAGCAGGCGGTCGGCCCAATACCAGATGAAAAAGGCACCAGTCCCCCAGCGGACGAGGTTCGGCGCCCAGGAGCGTCCGCCAAACAGGCCGAATGCGGCGGCCAGTCCCAGCAGCCCCCACACGCCCCCGGCCATAGGCAAATACCAGGATGGGATCGTGAGGGGGAGATCGGGCAAGCTCAAGCCAACCACCAGCCTGGTCCACTGGACGGCTGTGAAGATTAACACTGCACCGCCAAGCAGGGTTACGGATCGGGGACGGCGGTCAGGGCTCAAGGATGATTTTTCCCATCTGCTCGCCGGCTTCCAGGCGCGCCTGCGCAGCAGATGCTTCTTGCAATGGGAAAACTTGGTCCACCACTGGACGCAGCTTGCCCGCGAAGACCTGCGCCATCGCCTGGCGGAAGTCTTCATGCGTTCCCATCGTGGACCCGAGGATCGAAAGGTGCTTGGCGAACAAGTAGCGGTTGTCAAGTTCAAGCTTCGGACCGGCGGTATTGCCGACCGTCAACAGGCGGCCCCCTTTGCGCAGGGCGCGCAGGCTCAGCATAAAGGTCGGCGCACCAACGTTGTCCACCACCACATCGAGGCCCATGCGGCCGCTGGCTTCGTAGGCCTGACGAGACCAGTTCTCGTCCACCGACCGATCGAGCAGCACGTCGGCGCCGAGCGACTTCGCCAGGCTGAGTTTGTCTGCGCTCGATCCCACCACGTAGACCGTGGCGCCTGCGGCCTTCGCGACTTGAATGCTCGCTGTGTTCACGCCGCCGGATGCCCCGACGATCAGCACCGATTCGCCCGGGCGCAGGTTGCCGCGCGTAATCAGCGAGTGCCATGCGGTATGGAACACCAGGCTGGCCGCGGCCGCCTGGACGAAGCTGATATGGTCGGGCAGGAGAACGGCGTTGCGCGCCGGAATGACGACATATTCGGCGTATGTCCCTGGGGTGACTTCACCGAGCAGATCCCAGGAAACGCAGCGATTGTCCTCGCCGGCCAGGCAATAGCGGCACATCCCACAGCTGAGGTTGGCATTGATCACCACCCGTTCCCCGGGTTGGCGATCCCTGACCCCCTCACCAACGGCGGCGATCTCTCCAGCGCCGTCACTGCCGGTGATGTGGGGCAGCCTGAGCTTCAATCCCGACCAGCCCTGCCGCACGAACACATCGGCCCGGTTGAGTGCGGCGGCATTTAGACGGACCAGCACTTCCCCGGGGCCGGGCGCGGGGGTCGGTAGCGAGCCGTAGGTCAGAACGCTGCGGTCGCCATGTTCGTTAAAGTACACGGCCTTCAAGATGGGTCTCCTTGGAGGTCGAGGCGCGGCGGACGATCGGTTTGATTATAGCCTGTCGGGGGTTGGAAGCGGTGCGGCCAGGCCGTCAGAAGTTGCGCAGCTCGTAGGTGATGAACAACAGCTCCGCGTCTTTGCCGAAGACTTCGCGCAGATGTCCCCGAGGGAATCGCTCGCGGATCTGCTCGAGAGTCTCAAGATGCTCCGGCAGGAAGACGAAGATCGCCGTCTCGGGCGGCGACTCCTCCAGCTCGACCAGCTGGTCTTCATCCAAATCGAGCCCCTCAACGTCGGGGGCGAGGTAGGGCAGGGTGGAGATCGAATAGAAGCCCATACGTGGAGCGCCGACAAAGTACACTCGCTGCCCGGCTTCGCTTCCCTGGAGGGATTCCGCAAGGCGCTGCGCCACTTCCGTGTTGCGGTCGCTGAAGCGCCGGCTGGGCGTGTAGTCGCCGAAGTAGAAGGAGAGGTCGGTCCAGATCAGCGCGGCCAGCAGGACGGCAAGCCCAGCGTGCACCACACGTCGGCGCTCTGGCCACGGCGACAGCAGGCGTTCTGCAGCCTCATCCAGGGGGAGCGCAACCAGCAGGGCGATGCAGGGGGCAACGAGCACGTAGCGCTGCGCCGCTGGGGTGCTCTCGCTGAGCGCACCCGCGGCGATGGCGGCCGTCAGCCACAGGAGCAGCCACAAGTAGCGGGGATCCAGGATGCGGGTGAGCGAACGCAGCAATCCCAGGAAGAAGAGACTCGCAGCCAGCGGAAACAACATGGGATGATCGATGGCGTACCAGTGGCGCAAATCAACCGACGTGAACGCCAGCGCCGACGTCTTGAACTGATCAAGCAGGATGCGCCAGGCGGGTAAGCCCGTGATCACGATCTCGTTCTCCAGCCAGGGACCAAGTACGGCGACTCGCCGCAGCGGTGCCGCAAAATGATCGGGATGGGACAGATAGAAGAGCCCTAAGGGCAAGACCACAACCACACCGGCGAAGACCATGAGCGACAGGTTGCGGATCCGCTTGCGGACTTCGGCGGGCTGCCGCAGGGCGGCGATCAACCACCAAATCCCGCTCATCACCACCAGCGCGCGCGTGCTTGTATAGAAATAGAGTCCGAGTCCGAGCGCAACGCCGGCGATCAGGTACGCTGCGCGGCGGTCGGTGGTCCAGGCGCGCCAGAGGGCGGCGCCGACTGTCGCGAAGAAGATGCCATCCCAGATATTGTTCAGGCCGATGCGGCTGAAGTGGATATGAAAATGAAAGGCGGCCAGGTATCCGGCTCCCAGGATGGCGGCGCGGCGGCCAAAGGTGTTGCGGGCGTAGAGGTAGGTGGCACCTACCGTAAGCACCCCGGCCACCACCGAGGGCAGCCGCAGGCCGAAGACGGTTTGTCCGAAGGCCCGGATGGAGAGTGCAGGCAGGGTGAAGTACAGTGCCGGAAACGAAAACCAGCTCACGCCGAAGACATTGTTCCAGGTTCCTTCGATCAGTTCGACAGCGCTGAGGCCCATCGAGGCTTCATCGCCAGCCAGCACCCAGGGGATCTGGCCCAGTTGCCAGATGCGGGTCAGCAAAGCGAACAGCAGGATCGCCCCCAGAATGAGGGCTTCCTTCCGCTCCATGCGTACTGGAAGGACGCGGCGGAACTCGAGGCCGCCGAGCAGAAGACTGGCCAGCGCCAGCCCCCAGGCGCTGACCGCCAGCCAGGGCGAGGGCATCAAAAGCCCGTCACCCGCCGCCAGCCAGGCGATCAGGCTCAGCAGGGGTGCCTGGAGCAGGAGCAGCGCACGGTCTTCGCGGGTATCCAGCCAGGAGGCGGCGCGCGCCAGGGCGCGTGCGATGACGGATGGAAATCGACTCTGGGTCAGTGCGTTGAGACCGAGCAGGAAGGCAGCGGCGCCGTAGAGCGCCAGAAGGGTGGGGAGCGGCGGCGTGGGCGAGGGTTCCAGCCGGAGCAGCGCCATCCCGGCGTAGACCAGGAATCCTCCCTGGAGCAGCAAGACCGCGCCCGCCTGGCGGGCCGAGTCGGCTGGACGAGGATCGGATTGCGGGCTCATCATCCTGCGAGGCCTCTGGAGGAGCTCGATGACGTCCCGGTCAGCGCAACCCCAGCTCCAGCCTTGAGATCACGAGGCGCTGGATCTCGCTGGTGCCTTCGTAGATCTCGGTGATCTTCGCGTCGCGGAAGTAGCGCTCCACCGGCAGTTCTTTCGAGTACCCCATGCCGGCATGGATCTGCACGGCTGCATGGGCACAGAACATGGCCGTTTCCGACGCAAAGAGCTTGGCGATCGATGCCTCCAGTGTGTAGCGCTCATCCGTCTCCCTGGCGCGAGTCTTGGCCAGCGCAGCGCGATAGATTAGCAGGCGGCTGGCCTCGATGCGAGTCTTCATGTCCGCCAGTTTGAACGAGATGCCCTGGAATTCACCGATCTTCTGGCCGAACGCCTCGCGCTCGCGCGCATAGGCCAGGCTGGCCTCGTAGGCGGCTTCGGCGATGCCCAGCGCCTGGGCGGCGATCCCGATCCGTCCCGCATCGAGCACCGCCATCGCAATCTTGAACCCTTCGCCCTCTTCGCCGAGGCGGTTTTCCGCCAGGCAGCGGTAATCGTCGAAGGTGATCTCGGTCGTGGCCGAGGCACGAATGCCCAGTTTGGGCTCCATCTTCCCCAGGCTGAAGCCAGGTTGGCTTGTGTCGATGATGAAAGCGCTGATGCCGCGATGGCCCTCATCCGGCGCGGTCATCGTGAAGAGCAGCAGGAATTTGGCGGCGGGGGCATTGGTCACCCACGACTTGCGGCCGTTAATGATGTAGGCGTCGCCGTCACGCACGGCGCGTGAGCGCATGGTCGCCGCGTCGGATCCAGACATCGGTTCCGTGAGCGAATAGGCTCCGACGGCTTCGCCGGAGGCGACCGGCGCCAGGAATTGCTGGCGCTGCTCCTCGGTGCCAAAGCGCAGGATGGCATGGCAGTAGAGCGAATTGTTGACCGACATGATTGTCCCGTGGGCGGCGTCCGCTTTGCAGATCTCTTCGAGCGCCAGCACGTAGGCCATGGTGTCCATCCCGGCGCCGCCGTAGGCCTCCGGGACTTCAATCCCCATAAAGCCCATCTCACCCATCTTATGGATCGTATCGAAGGGGAAATCGCCGCTCTCGTCGAATTCGGCAGCGATCGGGGCGATCTCATTCTGCGCGAATTCCCGCGCCGCCTGGCGGATCATTTCGTGTTCCGCAGTCAGCTCAAGGCTGGGGCCGGACTCAAGCGCCTGCGACAGAGCCATCGGTGGACCTCCGGGGATGGTCAGGTAGTGCGGCGATTATAGCACGCAGCCTGCGGCCTCTCAGCCGGCCGGCGTCTTTGACCCGCTCCTGTGGGGAGGGTAGAATCCAGCGTCAGGGGGATAGACCCTCGAGGAGGTAGCATTGGGCGACACCATCAGCGCGGCGATTTTCCAACATCTGGTCGAGCTGGCAGCGCTGGAACTGGACGAGGAGGAGGCGGCTTATCTGCGCCGCGAGCTCAACAGCCAGCTCCGCTCGATCCGTGAGCTGGAGGCCATTCAGGTCGAGGATTCGGTGCCGATCACGTCACACGGCGTCCCCTACACGTCTGGCACGCGCCCGCCCCTGCGCACAGATGAGGCCCGCCCCTCGAACGAGGCGGACGACATCCTGGCTCAGGCGCCGGAAGTGGAGAATCGCTACATTGTGGTACCCGACATTCCCTCGGAGACGCTTGAATGACGGCAGAGCTTTGCGACCTGCCGGCCCATGAGATCGCCCGACGGGTCCGGGCAGAGGAGGCGAGCGCCGAAGAGGTGCTTGAATCGGCGCTCAACCGCATCCGAGCCGTCGATGGCCGACTGCCGACGAGTGATCCTTACCATTCTGAGCCCGAGGATCGTGCCACCTTACATGCCTTCATCACGGTCGCTGAGGCGCGCGCACGCGGCCAGGCAAGGGCGGTCGATCGCGCCGTTGCGGCCGGGCAGGATCCAGGCCCGCTCGCCGGCGTCCCATTGGCGGTCAAAGATAACTTCTGCGTCAAGGGCACCCGATCCACCGCGGGCTCGCGCATCCTGGAACCTTTCATCGCCCCCTACAGCGCAACACCGGTAGAGCGGCTTGAAGCTGCCGGCGCGGTCACCATCGGCAAAGCCAATCTGGATGAATTCACCTTTGGCTCCTCCAATGAATCCAGCGCATTCTTGCCCTCGCCGGGCAATCCCTGGGACCCGGCGCGTGTCCCTGGCGGTTCATCGGGAGGCAGTTCGGCCGCTGTCGCGGCCGGAGAGGCGGCGATCTCGCTGGCCACCGACACAGCCGGTTCGATCCGCCAGCCGGCCGCCTTCTGCGGTGTCGTCGGATTGAAGCCGACCTACGGCCGGGTCTCGCGCTATGGGTTGATCGCCTTCGCCTCCTCCCTGGATTGTCCGGGGATCGTCTCCCGGGAAACCCGAGACGCGGCGCTGGCACTCGGCGTGATCGCTGGTCCCGATCTTCGAGATGCAACCGCCGCCCATGCGCCGGTGCCGGACTACACGGAGGCGTTGGACGGCGGGGTCAGAGGCATGCGGATTGGGTTGTCGCCGGATTACTTCTTATTGAAGTACCCCGATCCCGAGACAGGGGAGCTGCGCGAGCAGCGCATCCTGCCGGAGATTGAGGCGGCCGTTCAGCATGCCGCGGAGGCGCTCGCCCGGGAAGGCGCCGAGATCGTCGAGGATGTCCGCCTTCCCAATACTCGCTATGGAATTCCGGCTTACTTCGTGATCTCGCGTGTGGAGGCGGCGTCGAATCTCCATCGCTATGACGGAGTCAAATACGGCTATCGGCATACGGATGAGACATCGGATTTGCGCAGGCTTTATCGACGGACGCGCGGCCAGGGCTTTGGCCCACAGGTCAAGCTGCGTATTCTGATGGGGATGTATGTCTCCGCCGAGCAGTACGAGAAGGGCTACTATCGCCAGGCGCTGCGCGTGCGCAGCCTGATCCGTCAGGATTTTGAGCGCGTCTTCGATCCGGCGGGCCCGCAGCGCATCGACTGCTTGCTGACGCCGACGACGCCAACAACGGCGTTTGAGATCGGGCGGGTCTATGGCGACTCTGTGTTGATGCAGTACGCAGATCTGCTTACGGTGACCGCCAATCATGCCGGCATCCCCGGCCTGTCGATTCCCGGGGGGCTCGACTCGTCCGGCCTGCCGATTGGCATCCAGCTGCTCGGGCCCGACTTTTCCGAGGCACGCCTGTTTCGCGTCGCCCGTGCCTATGAGCAGGCCACC
The DNA here is from genome assembly GCA_041624375.1 of Anaerolineales bacterium. Classification (GTDB taxonomy): domain Bacteria; phylum Chloroflexota; class Anaerolineae; order Anaerolineales; family E44-bin32; genus JBFJVD01. Next base: position 23,581 of record JBFJVD010000009.1, on the reverse strand, counting down.
TCTGGCGAAGATTGGCGAGCGCTTCGCCCGATGGTACCCGCCTGAGCTCGATCGCTGGCTCAGCTCCGCCCGATAGATCGCGCAGGAGTTGTTTATCCATGCTCCCTTCCCGCAAATCGTTTGCCTTGCTGCTTTTGCTCACCCTTGGGATCGCCGCGTGTGGCGGATCCCCGGATCCAGCTGGCGGTGGGGACGCCCCTCAATGGGAGTCGCCGCCGGCGATGGCCATCGACACCGACTCGATCTACCTGGCTACCTTGGTGACCGAGCAGGGTGAGATCAAGGTGCAGCTGCTTGCCAACCGGGCCCCGGTCACCGTCAACAATTTTGTGTTCCTGGCCGAGCAGGGGTTCTACGACGACACCACCTTTCACCGCGTGCTGGAGGGCTTCATGGCACAGGGGGGCGATCCGACCGGCACTGGGGGCGGCGGGCCCGGCTATGTCTTCGAGGATGAGTTCCATCCGGACCTCACCTTTGACGGTCCCGGCTATCTGGCGATGGCCAATCGCGGCCCCAATACGAACGGCAGCCAGTTCTTCATCACCTTTGGTCCTACGCCGCATCTGAACGGGCGGCATACCATCTTCGGTGTGGTGGTCGAGGGCATCGAGGCGGCCGAGTCGCTGCGGCTGCGCGACCCGAATCTGAACCCTGACTATGACGGCGATCGTCTGATCACCGTCCGGATTGAGCAGATCGATGCCAGCCTGCTTCCACCTCCGACGCCGACGCCGGTGCCCATCGTCCCCAGCCCTGAGGAGGGCCGCCCGCTCGCCGATCTCGAGCCGGACGCGCGCGGCGATCTGTACACGGCGCCTCCGGCGATGGCACTCGATTTTGGGCTGTCGTACCGGGCGACGGTGGATACCAGCCAGGGTGCGTTCGTCATCGAACTGGCGGCGGAAGAGGCGCCGGCAGGCGTGAACAACTTCATCATCCTGGCCGAACTCGGCTACTGGGACGGCTTCCCGATTGTGTTTGTCGAGGACGGTGTCTTCGCCCTGACCGGCTCCCCTCTGGGCAGACCCGAGAGCGATATCGGCTATTCGCTCCCGGCTGAGGTCGACCTGCCCAACACGGCCAACGCAGTCGGCTATTGGCCACAGCCAACCAGCCTCATGCCCAGTGGAAGCCAATTCTATGTCCTGATGGCGGATGCCCCCGACCTCGATGGACGCGCCTCAGTGTTCGGCTATGTCGTTGAAGGGATGGAGGCTATCCGCAATCTCACCGATTCCGATCAAATCGTTCAGATCACCATTCAACGCGATTAAGGTGCCCATCTCCTGATGTCTCAGGCCGCAAGCCGCAGGTTCGGCTGGGTGAACGGCTTTATGGCCGCCTCGCTGCACGCAGTCCTGGGCGGCATGGGCCTGGAGCCGAAACCCGGGACCACCTTTCGGGATGTCAATGCTCACTATCTTGAGGGAGTACGAGAGCGGACGCTCGATGAGGAGGACTTCCCTAGGCCGCACCTGTCCCATCAAGACGAGCTCTCCTACCTGTTTCATCTTGAGGCCGAGCTCTGGGGCGCCGATCACGCCACCTACGAGGTCTACTTCCCGGCAGGACCGCACGACGGTGTCTTCCTACAGACTCATCTTCTGCCACAGGCGTTCTTCCTGCTCGAGCGTTGGCTGTACTTCTTCCTGCGGCCCTCTGAGCGCAAAGCCTCCCGTCGCAGCCGTCGCCGTGCCATTTTCGGCGAACGCGACGGATTGCTGACGGTGAAGCACCCCGCATGCTTGGCCGCGCTGGGCCCGCCGTTCCATCTGTTGGGTGCGCCGAGCAAGGTGGTGTCAATGAGCGGCGGTGAGCCGGGCTGGGATCGGGCGCGCAGCGCAAACATGCGGCCGGCCCTGGCCCGCTTCTACCGGGCGACCTGCGGGCATGAGCATTTCGCCGACGTCTTGGCGGCGTCGTTCGTGCGTACGCGGCGCAAGCTTCCGAGTCATCTGCTCAATGCCCGCCAACGTCGAAAGCCGTCCTTCACGCGCGGGCTGCGAGCCACCTGGTATGACGTGCTGTGGCTGTATTCAGAGAGCTTCCGCTACCACGATCTCGCGCCGCCACCGGAGAGCATGAAAGCACCCTTTCATTGGAATCGTTCGGTCCGCTGGTGCGTCTCTTTGCTGATCAGCGGACTGATGGAGTTTGCGGCTCGCGGCGCAGGAGACGGCTGGGTGGATGATGTCTGGCACGCCGCCCGGCGCAGGAATCAAGCACTTGAGCGCGTCATGGGAATCAGCCGTGAGGCGGAGGCGCGCGCACCCTCCGCTCGCTGACCGGCAGAGCGGCGCCTGGCGGGCTTCACTACGGGCCATGGCGCTGCTGCCCGGCCACCCGTCACGAGCTGGCCTCCCTCAATGATTTAAGCCTGACGCGGCAGGAGGCCCTATGGGGAAAATCTCGCTTTCGGACCGCATCCGCTACACGTTCGACAACACCATTTCCGCCGGTCCGGTTGGCCTGGTCTTCTGGCTGGCCGTGCTCTCCGGGCTGTTGATCCTGGCCATCTCGTTGATTGTCTTCCTGAGCGGCACCCTCCCTAACCTCGGTTTCGTGGAGATCGTCTGGCTCAGCCTCATGCGCACGCTTGACCCAGGGACGATGGGCGCCGACCAGGGGCATTGGACCTTTCTCATGTCCATGCTGGGGGTGACGCTCGGGGGCATCTTCATCATCAGTACGCTGATCGGCCTGATCACGAGCAGCATCGACGAGAAGCTCATCGAGCTTCGCAAAGGGCGTTCGAAAGTCGTTGAGCAGGACCACATCGTCATCCTCGGCTGGTCGGAGCAGGTGTTCCCGATCCTCGCGGATCTCATGGAGGCCAATGAGAACCGGCCGGGAACGGCGATCGTCGTGATGGGCAAGAAGGATAAGGTCGAGATGGAGGACGAGATCCGTGAGAAAGTGGGTGCGAGCGGGCCGACCCGCCTCGTCTGTCGCACTGGAGATCCTATCGACATCACCGATCTGCGGATGGTGAGCCTGGGTATGACGCGCGCCATCATTGTCCTCTCACCTCAGAGCGATGATCCCGATGCAGAGGTCATCAAGACCTTGCTGGCGATCACCAACGATCCGGAGCGGACGGAGCGGCGGTACCACATCGTGGCCCAGATCAAGAACCCCCGCACGCTCGAAGTCGCCCGCCTGATCGGCGCCGGGGAGGTAGAACTGGTCCTGGCGGACGATGTGATCGCCCGAATCACCGCCCAAACCTGCCGACAAACTGGGCTTTCGCTCGTCTATTCCGAACTGCTCGATTTTGCAGGCCACGAGATTTACTTCCATCGGGAACCTTCCCTGGTCGGGAAGACCTTCGCCGAGGCGCTGACGGGATTTGAGCACGCGGCGGTGATCGGCCTGGCGTCCGCTTCGAAGGGGCCGCGCCTGAACCCTCCGATGGATACGCGGATCGATGACAAGGATCAACTCATCCTGATCGCTGAGGATGACGATCCCCATCACTTCCGTCGATCGGACTCTGTGGAGGTCGAAGAAGCGGCCATCGTCCAGCATTCCTTCGCGGCGCATGCACCAGAGCGGATCTTGATTCTTGGCTGGAATCGGCGGGCGTCTCGAATCATCCGCGAGCTGGATCACTACGTTGCGCCGGGCTCGGTCGTTGACGTGGTGGCCAATCACCAGCCGGCCGCCGACGTCATAGCCGCCGAGTGTACGGATCTGCGATCCTTGGCGGCCCGCTTCCGTCTCGGGGACACCACGGACCGCAGCTTGCTCGATGGGCTTGAGGTCGAAAGCTATGACCATGTCGTCATCCTGTGCTATTCCGAGCGGCTGAGCGTTCAGCAGGCCGACGCGCGCACGCTGACGACGTTGCTCCATCTCCGGGATCTGGCCGAGCGAAGCGGCCACCATTTTTCCATCGTCAGCGAGATGCTGGATGTGCGCAATCGTGAGCTGGCGGAAGTCGCCCGCCCGGATGACTTCATTGTGAGTGAGAAGCTCGTCAGCCTGCTGCTCTCTCAGATCGCGGAAAATAAGGCGCTCAACCTTGTGTTCGAGGACCTCTTCGACCCTGCCGGGTCGGAAATCTATCTCAAGCCAATCGAAGCGTATGTTCGGCTCAGTGAGCCGCTGAGCTTCTACACCCTTATCGAAGCGGCCAGGCGGCGGGGCGAGGTCGCCTTCGGCTACCGGCTGGCGTCACTGGCTGAAGATGCAGCAAGCAGCTATGGAGTCGTCGTCAACCCACTCAAATCCGAGCCGATTGCACTCGGGCCCGAGGATCGGCTCATCGTTCTGGCGGAGAATTGAGGCCAATGCGACTTCGGTGCAGGCGAGCACCGGCCTGCAATTCGCCGGAACGGAACAGGTATAATCCCAGCGGAACGCCCTCCCTGGCCCCGATCTGGTGTATCCTGCATGACTGAGTACGAGCCCGTCATCGGTCTCGAAACCCACATTCAGCTCAATACAGAGAGCAAGATCTTCTGCGCCTGCAAAGCCGACTCGTGGGGCGATCCGCCCAATGTCAACATCTGCCCCATCTGCACGGGCCTGCCGGGTGTTCTGCCGGTGCTCAACGCGGCGGTCGTCGAGAAGGCCGTGCTGCTTGCGGCGGCGATGGGCGCCGAGGTGATCCAGGATGTCTCTTACCTGGCGCGCAAGAATTACTTCTACCCCGACCTGCCCAAGGGTTACCAGATCAGCCAGTACGATGAGCCGCTGGCGCGTGGCGGTGCGATGGACGTCCCGCTGCCGGATGGCGGATCGCGCCGGGTCACCATCCAGAAGCTCCACATCGAGGAGGACGCCGGCAAAACGATTTATCAGAATGGCCGGCGGCTGATCGATTTCAATCGCTGCGGCGTCCCGTTGATCGAGATGGTCACCGGGCCCGACCTGCGGTCCGCCGAGGAAGCCGCCCAGTACCTGGTTCGCTTGCGACAGCTTGTCCGCTGGCTGGGGATTTCCGATGCCGATCTCGAACGGGGGCACCTGCGCGTCGACGCCAATGTCTCGATTCGCCCCCGCGGCACCGACCAGCTGAATCCGAAGACCGAGATCAAGAACTTGAATTCGATCGACGCGCTGCGGACGGCGGTGGAGGCCGAAATTGCCCGTCAGATCCGCGAAGTGACGGCCGGGAGAAGCATCGAGGCATGGACGCTGAACTGGAATGAGGATTCGGAAACTCTGGAGAAGATGCGGGTCAAGGAATCGGAGGCCGACTATCGCTATTTCCGTGAGCCAGATCTGCTCCCCATCGAACTTGAGTCGTCCTGGCGAGATTCAATTCTGGAATCCCTGCCGGAGCTGCCGCTCCAGCGGCGAGCGCGCTTTATCGAGGCCTATGGCCTGCCTGCTTACGATGCAGGGATCCTGACCGAAGAACGCAGCTTGGCCGACTACTTCGAAGCTGCCCTGAGCGACGACCTCGATGTGAAAACCGTCTCCAACTGGTTGATGAACGACGTGCTCCGGCTCCTCAACGAGAACCATCTGACGGCGGCGGAGCTAAAGCTGCGCCCGGGACATCTGGCTGCGATTATCCGCATGGTGGGCGCGGGCCGGATCACCACCAACACCGCAAAAGAGCTGCTTGACCGGGTCCAGTCGACCGGTCAAAACCCGGAGCAGATTGTCGAGGCCGAAGGTCTGGCGCAGGTCTCCGATAATGCCACCTTGCGGGCGATGGCGGCAGAGATCCTTGCCGAGAGCCCCGAGCAGGTGGAGACCTATCGGGCAGGGAAGACCAGCGTCCTTGGCTGGTTCGTCGGCCAGCTGATGCGCGCCACCCAGGGTAAGGCCAACCCCCAATTGGCTCGATCGGTGTTCGAAGAGCTGCTTTCAGACTGAGTCCACGGTGTCCAATTCGGGAACCCCCGACCCCGCCGCGCCTGTGCCATTCAGGCTCCGCCTTGCCACCGAAGCGGACCAGTCGGCAATCCGCCGCATGGTGCGGGCCGCCCGTCTCAACCCCACCGGGATTAGCTGGCGGCGATTCACCGTTGCGGAGGACGGAGACCATCGGCTCATTGGCTGCGCGCAGCTCAAGCCGCACCGAAACGAATTTGTCGAACTGGCTTCGCTTGTCGTCCAGCCCGAGTGGCGCGGGCGAGGTGTGGCCCGGTCACTGATCGAACAGCTGAAGCAGGAGACCGGCCCCCCGCTCTGGCTCATGTGCCGGTCGGGGTTGGTGCCCCTCTATGAACGTTTCAGTTTTGTTGAAGTGCTCCCCGATGAGGCTCAACCCGCCTATTTCCGGCGCGTCCGCCGCCTCGCCAGCGCCTTTCATATGGTGGTCGGCCGTGACGAGCATCTGGCGGTGATGGTCTGGCGCAGCGATTGAGCATCGGATCGACCGCCATCGCAAAGCGCCTCCGATCAGGGAGGCACTTGCTGCTGGGCGTTTTCCCAGGCTCAGGATGCTGAGATGCGCCCCTTCAGGTTTTCGGCGGTGAACGGACCCGGCTCGGCGATCAGCCCACGGGCATCGTCGACCTTGCCCCAGGTGTCCCAAAGGAGGACGCCACGAACCCGCCCGCTTTCCAGGTAGTAGACGATCCCCTTTTGATAGGGGTCCTCCCAGTCGGCGACGACGTCCATCCGGGGATCGAGCTCCCCGACGGCCTCGTAGCCCAACTCGAACAGGTCGGAGTAGAAGTAAGGCAGGTGGTTGTAGTCGATCGCCTCACCAGCCATCGAGCGCCCGGCCATCTCGCCCATCGTGTTGGCGTTGTCCTCATGTTCGACCCGGATGCGGCGATCGAGCGCCGGGTTGTAGAAGGCGGCCACATCGCCGGCGGCGTACACAGACGGGTGGCTGGTCCGTAACGCACGGTCGACGACGATTCCATTCTCGATCTCAAGCCCTGCGGATTCGGCCAACAGGGTGTTGGGCCGGATCCCGAGTCCGGCGACAACCGCATCGGCCTGAATTTCCCGTCCTCCATCGGTGCGCAGAACGATCACATCCCCCGGCTTCGTAAGGCTCTCAACCCGTTCGCCGCTCACCACCTCAACGCCTTTTTCGCGGTAGTACTCGTTGAGGAACCGGGCAAGGTCTGCGGGGAACTGGCGGCCACCAATCCCCTCTTCGGGGAAGACCATGCTGACAGGGTTGCCCTGCATCGTGAGGGCGGCAGCGATCTCCGAGCCGATGAAACCGCCTCCGATCACCGCAAACCTGCGCTGGGCCTCCGAGAGCTCGCGAAGCTCCTGGTAATCGTTCAGATTGCGGTAGTAGGTGACCAGCCCTTCATCCGAAGGCAGACGGATGGGCTTGCCACCGGTGGCGAGCAGGAGCTTCTCGAACCCATATTCCGTGCCTTCCGTATCCCGGGCGCGCCGCGCCTCGAGATCCAGCGAGTCGACCCGGCGGCCCAAATGGAGTTCAGCGTCGATCTCCTGTGTGCCGCGCCAGATCGTTTCCGGGTCTTTTCCTTTCCACAGCCCCTTCGACAGCGGGGGTCGATCGTAAGGGGGATTCGGCTCGGCACTTACCATGCCGATCGTGCCCTCGGATGTGACCTTGCGGATGCCGCGGGCGGCGGCGTCGGCGGACATCCCGCCGCCAATGATCAGGTAGGTGTAATCGGGCATGTCTTCCTCCTTGCTGGGTGCGTTTCACAAGACCCCGTACATGAATCTACGCAGGCTCGCGTGACGCACGTCTCAGGATTTCCTCAAGCCGCGCCGTTCGTCCTCAAAGGCTGCATCCGGGCGCGGCAGAGGCCAATGCTGGTTGGATCGCGGCTCAGTCCGCCGCCTATTCCTGGCCAGGGAATTCAGGGGCAGCACTGAGAACATGCGGGCACCGCGTTGGGATGGTTCGGGCCTTCGTCGGGATACAGTTCACCTCCCAGTGTAACCAATGGATGCTGAGGCAGGTCACCAGGGTCGCGGCCGGCGGCCAATTCGAGTTGGCATTCGAATCAAACAGCGGTCGGGGTTGGTCCCCCGACCGCTGTCAGGTGGCGAAGAGGCTCAGTTGGCGAAGTCGTAGGAGATAAACTCGCCCGCGGGGGAGACCAGGGTGGTCGATCCACCGCCGACTGTCCCCAGCGTCAGGCTCCAGGCTCCCAGGCTTCCGGTGAGGTAGAGAAACTCGGTCTCATTGAGCCAGCGGACGTCGCTGCCCGGACCGACCAGTGTGGGCGCACCGCCGACGACGCCCACGCTCAGAATCGGCGGCGAGTCTTCGCTAAATACGAAATGCATACTGTCGGGCGACCACCCATGCCATCCAATGATGCCGAAGACCACGCTGGCTTCCCCGCTGCCATTGCTGTTGGCGGTGAAGAGCATCTCCAGTCCGGGGGTGGTCGATTCACGCAGGAAGGCCACTCGCTCGAGATTCGGGGAGATCGCCGTGCTCCGGTTGCCGAACTGTGTGAAGTAGAAGTCGCCTTCGATCGTGGCCAGATTGATCGGCGCGCCGCCATCGGCCGGGATGCGCCAGACCTGCCCGCTTCGATCGGGCGCGAGGATATCGGCCGAGGGGATCACGACTCCCATCTGGGTTGAGTCCGGCGACCAGACGACGGGCACCGCGTACAGGAACTCGCTGTACGTAATGATGGACTCATACGTCACCACATCCGACCGCAGGTTTGTCCCGTCGATATTGGCCACGCTGATGGTGGTTGCGGTCGTGATGGCGACCTGGCTCCCATCGGGCGAGATGAAGAAATCGCCGCCTTCGCCGGGCGGGAAGATGGTCGTCCGGGCGCCGGTATCGGCGTCAAGTGTCAGCAGATCGTCATAATTCGCCAACCCCGGCCCTTCGGGGACTCCCCGGGTGTTCATCATCAGTACATGGGTGCCCGGGATGAAATCAAGGCGAAAGAGGTCGTTGTGGAGGAAGTTGCCAAGCGGATAGAGGCTGTCGAAGTCCGCCGGCGTCATGAGCACCTGGTCGCCGGTGCCATCGCTGTTGACCGAACGGATCTCGACCGGCGCCGACCCCGGGGTCGGGCTGCGGACGTAGGCTACCTTTTCGCCGTCGCTTGAGATCAGGACCGTATCGACGTCCCCGAGGAAGGTCAATTGCTGCGGGGTTCCACCTTCTTCCAGCAGCCAGGCGTCGCCGGCGTTGGTGTAGACGATGCGCAGCACCGGCGGGGGTTCGGTCGGCGAAGCCGTCGGCGACGCTGTTGGCGTTTCGGTACCGCCGGCCGGCGGTTCGGGTGTGGCGTCGTCCACGGCGGCTAGTGCGGTCAGGGTGGCGGCGACCTGAGTCCCGACCTCATCCACATCCGGGAGCGGCTGACCGCCAGGCAGCGTGCAGGCCAGGGCGGCCAGGGCAACCACAAGCAACGTCAGCCAGATTCTCTTGGTCTTCATCGAGGGCCCTCCGTTTCCGGCGCGGATTATACCCTCCATGCAGCCGTCTGGTCTGCCGAATGGAGGGCTTTGGGAGTCCACGGGCGCGAGGGCAGTCTGCAGATGATCGAGGAGAGTCGGCGACGGGTGTTTGCCTACGATCGGGTGGGTTGGTTTGAGACGGCCGCACAGCCTGCTGGCACGGTCATCGCGTGAGTCGAGCGGCGACGCCGCCCGCCCGGAGCGCTGCGATCTTTGTTGGGAGCTGAAGAGTCGCCGGCGAAGCTACGCCTCGTAGCTATAGAACCCGCGGCCGGTCTTGCGGCCCAGGCGCCCGGCGTCGACCATCTTGCGCAGCAGCGGGGCCGGGCGGTACTTGTCTTCGCCGAGGTCGCGGTGCAGCACCTCCATCACATTCAGCACCACATCGAGGCCGATCAGGTCGCAGAGCGTCAGCGGGCCCATTGGGTGGTTCATCCCAAGCTTCATCACGGTGTCGATGGCCTCCGGTGAACCGATACCCTCATGGAGGGCGAAGATGGCCTCGTTGATCATCGGGCACAGGATGCGGTTGGAGATGAACCCCGGAGAGTCCTTGGCTTCCACCGGTTCCTTCCCCATCTTCCGCCCGACCTCGACGGCCAGCGCAGTGGTCTCATCGGAGGTTGCCAGGCCGCGAATCACTTCGAGCAGGCGCATCATGGGGACCGGGTTGAAGAAGTGCATGCCGATCACCTGCTCCGGCCGCTGGGTGGCGGCGCCGATCTTGGTGAGCGATATGGAGGAGGTGTTCGACGCCAGAATCGCTCCGGATGGGGTCAGTGAGTCCAACTCGCCGAAGATCGTCAGCTTGAGTTCCGGATTCTCGGTCGCGGCTTCAATCACCAGGTCGGCCTCGCGCGCCGGCTCGAGGTCGAGCGCGGTCGCCAGGTCCAGTGCGGCCTGCTTCTGGGCGTCGTCGATGACACCCTTGGTTGCCAGGCGCGTGACTGAAGCTTCAATGGCCGCCCGACCCCGCTCGATTGCCTTCGGATCGACATCGGTCATCACCACCTGGTAGCCGGAGACTGCCGCCGTTTGGGCGATGCCGTTCCCCATGGTGCCGGCGCCGACCACGACGATGCGTTGTATGTTCATGGTGAAAGCTCCGTGTAGGGGGCCTTCAAGGGCGCTGAATGCGCCCCCGAAGTCAGACGTCGCGCTCCACCGCCATTGCCACCGCCTCCCCTCCACCGAGGCAGAGCGAGGCGATCCCACGGCGCAGCCCGCGCTCGTGGAGCGCGTAGATTAATGTGGTGAGGATTCTGGCGCCGGAAGCGCCCAGCGGGTGGCCCAGTGCGATGGCGCCGCCATGAACGTTGACTTTCTCCCAGTCCCAACCTTGTTCGGCCAGGGCGTAGCCGTTTGCCAGCACTTGCGCGGCGAAGGCCTCATTCAGCTCGATGAGGTCGACCTCCGACAGCGTCCAATCGACTTTCTCCAGCAGCTTTGGGATCGCCAGCGCCGGGGCGGTGAAGAGCTCCTTGGGCGGAACGGCGGCCTGTGTATAGCCGACAATGCGAGCGAGTGGCGCGGCGCCGAGCGCTTCGGCGCTGTCTTCGCTGGCGACGATAAGCGCCGCGGCCCCGTCGTTGAGCCCGGGGGCATTACCCGCGGTGACCCGGCCGTCTTCCTTGAAGGCCGGCTTGAGGGCCGCCATCTTCTCGAGTGAAGTATCCCGGCGGATGGGTTCGTCGTGGACGACGACCTCCGCTGTCCCTCGCTTTGAAGGGATTTCGACGGGCACCAGCTCCGCTTCGAACTTGCCATTGTCGGTGGCCGCCGCCGCCTTCTCATGGCTCTGCAGCGAATAGCGGTCCATCGCCTCGCGCGTTACCTCATATTCGTCCGCGATCCATTCGGCGGCCATCCCCATCGGCCACTGCTCGAACGGGTCCCACAGGCCGTCCTGCAGAACGGAGTCTTTCAACGTGCGGTGACCGTAGCGCAGCTCGCGTTCCTCGACCAGGTAGGGTCCGTTGCTCATGCTCTCCATGCCGCCGGCGACGATCAGCTCGGCGTCGCCGGCCTTGATCGCCTGGGCCGCCAGCATCGCCGCCTTCAGACCTGAGCCGCACACCTTGTTCATGGTGGTGGCGCCAATGGAGGTCGGCAGGCCGGCGGCCAGCGCCGCCTGGCGGGCGGGCGCCTGGCCCAGTCCGGCGCTGATGACGTTGCCCATGAAGACTTCGTCCACCCGTTCATAACCGTTCTGGTCGATCCCGGCGCGGTCGAGCGCAGCCCGGATGGCTGCGGCGCCCAGCTCCATCGCCGAGCGCGCGCTGAGCGCCCCCCGGAACTTGCCCATGGGAGTTCGCGCCGCGCTGAGGATCAATGGGCCGCGCCCATCGCCACGGGTCATGAGCCTGTCTCCTGTCTGTCGGATGAGCGGTCGCCTGCAGCCGGATCCGCGTCCGACGCGGCGGACCCGTCCCAGAGCGGCTGCAGGCGCCGATAGCTCTCTTCCAGCGCCTCCGGCACGACGCGAGTCTCATCCGTCGTCGTCATGAAATTGGTGTCGCCGTTCCAGCGCGGCAGCACATGGATGTGGATGTGATCGGCCACTCCGGCCCCGGCCGCTTCGCCGATGTTGATGCCGATGTTGAAGGATGAGGCGCCATAGGCCTCACGCAAGACGCGCAGCGCGTCCGTTGTCAGGCTCATCATTTCAGCAAGGGTGGTCTCGGCCAGGTCTTCGATCGAGGGTCGGTGATCGTAGGGCACCACCATCAGGTGGCCGTTGGTGTAGGGATAGCGGTTGAGGATGACGAACGCCCAGTCGCCGCGATGCAGGATCAGGTTCTCGGGGCCGTCCTTCTGCGCCAACCGCTCGCAGAAGATGCACCCCGTGTCTTCATGCTCGCCTTCGATGTATGCCATCCGCCACGGGGCCCAGATATGCTTCATCGGCTGGACGGATTGTATCATAGAGGGGTTCACCCTTCACTTTGGCAGGCATGCTTCCTGCAACTGGAGCGCGAGCAGCATGCTGGATGTGGACCGGCTGAGGTCATCCTTACCACAATATGGACTGGGCGAGCCGCTCCATACTTACCCTACGGTCGGCTCGACCAATGACGTCGCAGCTGAGCTGGCCCGACAGGGAGCGCCGCACGGTGCGCTGGTGACGGCGGAGGAGCAGACCGCAGGGCGCGGCCGGGCCGGCCGCTTCTGGTCGACCCCGTTCGGCGCTTCGCTGGCACTGAGCCTGCTGCTGCGACCAGGCGCTAGCTCGCTCGAATCCGTCGGCGCGCTGGGGCCACTGGGGGCGCTGGCGGTTGCGGAGGCACTGGAGGGGTTGGACCTCAAGGCGGAGATCAAGTGGCCCAATGATGTGCTTCTCGGAGGCAAGAAGGTGGCCGGCGTGCTGGCCGAAGCCACCTGGGATGGAGACCGGCTGGCGTACGCTATTTTGGGGATTGGCGTCAACGTTCACGCGGGCGTGCTGGAGCAGGCCGACCAGTTCGAATTCCCGGCGACGAGCGTTGGTGCCATGACTGGCGCAAGGGCCGACCGAACGCAGCTGCTGGTTGAGATCGTCGCTGGGGTGGGGCGTTGGCTGCCGGACCTTGGCACGGCGAAGCTTCGCCGCGCATGGGAGGCGCGGCTGGCGTACCTCGGCCAGCAGGTGCTGGTAGATGTGGGCGGGAGTTCAAGTTCCGGGCGCCTGGTTGGGCTCGAACGCGATGGGCAGTTGCGGCTGGAGACGGCGCAGGGTCTGGAGCGCATCCCGACCGGCGCGCTGCGCCTGCGCCCGGTTGACACGGCTTCCGAATAGGCTACACTCTGGCCGAATCTGGTTGAAGAGGAGAGAGTTCGATGTTTGATGACCTGCGAAGGGCCACTGAGCCACCCGAGCCCTTTGAAGAGGAAGAAGAAATGGCCTTCGATACCTTCGAGCAGGCTATGCCTGAGCGGCGTATCTTTGGCATGACGGCCGGCCAGCGCTTCGTGATCTCACTGCTCCTGTTCGGAACCGTCGCCGTGCTCGGCGCGATGTGCCTGGTGGTCACACAGGCGATCTGGTTGTTCTGAGCTCAGGTACGGAAAAGGCGCCTTCGGTCGACCCTCACTCGAGGCTTTGCCCCCAGCCATGCACGGGCGCCGAAGCGGCGTGCTGTGCACCCGCCGGCCTTGTTCCCCGCTCTTCCGCTCACGTCCCTCGAAAGATCGCGAAGCTCATGGCTGCAGGATGAGATGATCCACAGTTCTTTCTCGGATTTCGGCTTCGGTCCATAGAAGCGCTTCATATTCAATGTTTCGCCAGGGGTCGGCCATGTCGATGTACTGTGGGTGGAAGGCATGGCCGGATTGGCCCGTCGTGTGGATGGCGAGCGACCGTGAGAAATCGGCCAGGTCGGCGATGAGGCGCTGTGAGGGCAGGGAGGTCAGCTCATAGCCGCGGGCATAGTTCCACCCGGTTGCGTTGACGATCGAAGAGCCGCCGCTGGCACGGAACGGGCCGCGATTGAAAAGAGCTTCGATCGGCGCAACGCCAGAACTCCCCAGAGATTGATTGCGAAACGTCGCCGTGTGCAGATCGCCCCACATCCATCGGCTTGAGTCCGCTCCCAGCAGGGTTTTCAGCTCGGCGATGGCATCAGCAAAAGCGCGAGCGAAGATCGCATCCAGGTCTTCGCGCTCCGGGGTGGTCTGATCGTCCCACCAATCATGTTGGGGCTCCTCGATCAAACCCTCCAGCACCAGGAAGGCGCGCGAACTGCCCGGCAGCGGACCCTCGGGGAGTTCGTCGCTGAAGGTGCCGAGAAGCAGGTGCCGCCAAAAGGCATTGAAAATGGCTGCCTCGCCCGAGTCCATGTGGTTCTGAAAATTCCAGCCGGCCAGGCGTGCTTGGAGGTCGCTCAGCTCCTCGTTGGGCATCCCAACCTGGAGGAGCACCGGGATCAGAACCGGGCCCATCGCGTTGTGGTTGTCGCCGTGCATCGTTTGCATATTTTCCACGGAGAGCGGGCTGCCCTGTTCGATGAGCTCCACGATGCGGGCGGCGCGATAGCCATAATCCCAATCCAGGCCCAGGAGGTGGGGATAGCTCGTCCCAACGACGGCGTTGTTTGCGGTGACGATGTAGCCCTCCGGTGGATTGAACGAAAAGGGCAGCTCCTCGAATGGAAGGTAGCCCATCCACTCGTGCTCGTCCGTCCAGCCGGGCACGGGCAGCCAGCCGTCGCCGCCAGCGCGGATCGGGACCTTCCCCGGCATCTGGTAGCCGATATTTCCTTCAACATCTGCGTAGACGAAGTTCTGCGAGGGGACATCCCACAAGCGGAGCGCGTCTCGAAATTCGTCCCAGTTGGTGGCCAGGCTGACTCTGAGCGCAGCGTCGTAGAGCCGCGAAGGCTCGAGCGCCGTCCAGCGGAGCGCAATGGCGTAGGAGGCGGGCAGCTCGACGCCGGCTTCGTCGGCGAACGCTTCCAGCGAGCCATAGGTTTCCGAGATGATGGGGCCGTGTCGCGTTGACCGGATGGTGAGCGTTTCGGACTCACCGCCGGCCACCCGGATGGTCTCCTCGATGATCTCCATATCGACCCACTCACCATTGACTTCATACTGATCCGGGTTCTCTGGATTCAGCTTCTCGATGTACAGATCCTGAACATCCGGGTTCAGATTGGTCACGCCCCAGGCGATGTGGTCATTGTGGCCGATGATCACGCCGGGCGCGCCGGCGAAGGAGAACCCGACGGCATTGAAGCGGCAATTGGGCCCGATCGGCCGGCAGTGCAGGCCGATTTCATACCAGATGGCGGGGATCTGAATGCCGAGATGGGTATCGTCCGCCAGCAGCGGCATGCCGGTGACTGTGCGATCCCCGCTGACCACCCAGTTGTTGGAGCCGATGCCCTCAAAACCGCCGCCGGTAAGCGCCTGCAGCGACTCGATCTCTGCCGAGAGCGCCCGCAGCGCATCCGCCGAGAGAACCGATGGAAGCGCGGCTGCAGCGGAGGAACGGCTCCCGCCGGCCTGACCGGCGTCGGGAACGATCGCCGGTTTGTCGTTGGGGTACGGGGGATAAAGCATCGCCAGCCCGGCTTCGCCGACCTGATCGAGCAGAAGCGCCCGGTCGATCTCGGCGTCGAGGTTGCCGCCCAGATCCCAGGCCATCGCTTTCGCCCAGGTGAGCGAATGGACCGGTGTCCATGGCTCAGGCTCGTAATCGGGGTTCAGCAAGCCAAGGACGGCGTACTCGAGCGAGCGGTCGGCGCCGCGGGTCTGCGCCAAATAGGCATTGACCCCCTCCGCGTAGGCCAGCAGGATGGTTCTGGTTTGCTCATCGGCCTTCTCGAATTCCTGCTGGGCGACGCGCGCCCAGCCCAGGGTGCGCAGGAACCGATCTCGTCCAAGCTGCGTTTCGCCAAACATCTCCGACAGCCGCCCCGACCCGATGTGACGCCAGAAGTCCATCTGCCAGAACCTGTCCTGCGCATGTACGAAACCGGCGGCCATGAACAGGTCGTGTTCATTCTCGGCGAAGATGTGTGGGACGCCGCTGCCCGTCCGGTAGACATCCACCTGGGCCAGCAGGCCCTCCAGCTGCAGCGTGCCCGTCGTCTGCGGGAACGATCGGCGCACGGTGTAGACGCCAAAGGCGGTCAGCCCGACGGCAAGGACCAGAAGTACGATGAGGGTTGTGCGCAGGACGCGGGAGAGGCTGCGGGACATGGGTGACTCCATTTCGACGCGAGGGGCGCAGCTTTGAGCATTGTAGCAGGCGAGCGCTGTGGCCAGGAAGACAAACCCTTGACCACCCGGATTCTGGGCGTTAGAATGCGCCAATGGTTAGCAGTGCTAAGGAAAAGGCTGAGTCGGTTTCGCGTCACCTGCTGGAGAGCGTACCCCTGGTAATGCAGGCGGTCGCTGCAGAGGTGCGCCGCTCAGGACACACCCCCTCGCCTTCCCACTTCCGCTTGCTGCATCTGCTGGCCGCTGGCCGCTGCAGCCTTGGAGCCCTGGCGGAGCACGGCATGGTGCGCCTGGCAACCATCTCGCGTTCGATTTCCACGCTGGAAGAGCGCGGCTGGGTCCGGCGCCTCCGTTCGCCCGACGATGGCCGCGTCGTCCTGGCCGAGCTGACGGGGGAGGGGCATGCGGTGCTGCGCGAGATACGGCAGGAGGCGCTGGCGAGCGTTGTGCGCCGCCTCGAGCGGCTGTCACCTCAGGAACTGGCTGAACTGGAGAAGGGGCTGAATGCGCTGGAGAGGGCGTTTCGGCTGACGACGGAGTCTGACATGGAGCGAGAACATGAGGGCAATTGAGGTCGAGGCGCTGACGCGCAACTTCGGCGATTTCACGGCGGTGGATGCGGTCAGCTTCAACGTCGAAGAGGGTGAGATCTTCGGATTCTTGGGTCCAAACGGGGCCGGCAAAACGACCACGATCAACATGCTCTGCACGCTGATGCGGCCGACGAGCGGACGGGCCTCGGTGAACGGCCATGACGTTGCCCGGGAGCAGGCAGCCGTGCGCCGTGCGATCGGGCTGATCTTCCAGGACACCACCCTCGATGAGCAGCTCACCGGGATGGAGAACTTGCGCTTCCATGCCATGCTCTATGACGTGCCCAGGCAAGACTTCGAGCGGCGCTCGGCTGCGCTGCTGGAGATGGTCGATCTAACCGAGAAGGCCCGCGACCAGGTGCAGCAGTATTCCGGCGGGATGAAGCGGCGGCTCGAGATCGCCCGCGGCTTGCTGCACCACCCGCGGGTGCTGTTTCTCGACGAGCCGACCATTGGCCTCGATCCGCAGACCCGGCGGCTGATCTGGGACTACCTGCGGGCGCTGCGCGATCGGGAAGAAATCACCATGTTCATGACCACCCACTATATGGAAGAGGCCGAGAACTGTGACCGCATTGCCATCATCGATCATGGTGAAGTGATCGCACTGGATACGCCGGAGGGGCTGAAAAGCCTCGTCGGCGGTGACATCGTCACGGTGCGCACCGCCGACAACGATCAGGCCTCGCTCAAGCTTCAGCGCGCTTTCCAGGTTGAGCCGCGTATGGGCCCGGATGGACAGCTCATCATCGAAACCGGCGGCGGTGAGCAGTTCATTCCGCAGATGATGACGACCCTCTCGAACGGGGAAGCGCCGATTGACGTTCAAAGCGTCAACCTGCGCCGCCCGACGCTCGAAGACGTGTTTATCAAGCTGACCGGGCACGCCATCCGCGAAGAAGAAGCGGACTCCAAGGAGCGGATGCGCCAGCGCGGCCGCATGTTTGGTCGTCGGTAGGAGAGAGTGAATGTGATGGATTCATTTCGGATCAACCTGAAGGGGGCTTATACGATCTGGTACCGTGACGTCCTGCGGTTCGTGCGCAACCGGGCGCGCATCGTGGCCTCCTTCGGCCAGCCACTGCTGTTCCTCTTTGTGTTCGGGGTCGGCATGGCGCCGGCGATGTCGGGATTGGGCCAGGGAAGCCTGGATTTCACCCAGTTCCTGTTTCCAGGGATCCTGGGTATGGCCGTGCTGTTTACCGCCGTCTTCTCAGCGGTTTCCATTGTCTGGGATCGAGAATTCGGCTTTCTCAAAGAAGTGATGGTGGCGCCGGTCTCCCGAACGGCGGTGGCCCTGGGCAAAGTGGCCGGAGGGAGCACCGTGGCGATGTTTCAAGGGGCGCTGATCCTGCTTCTGGCTCCGTTCGTCGGCGTGCGCCTCACACTGGCTCAGGTCGTGGTGATCCTCGGATTGATGTTGCTCCTGGCGGCTGTGATGTCCTCGTTTGGCATCCTGGTGGCCTCACGGCAGCGGACGATGGAAGGGTTCCAATTCATCATGCAGTTCCTTCTGCTGCCCATGTTTTTCCTTTCTGGGGCCTTCTTCCCAATTCGCGATGTGCCGCTGTGGATGGAATGGCTGGCGCGCATCGATCCGGTGAGCTACGGAGTCGACCCGCTGCGTCAGGTGGTCCTGCGTGAGACCATCCCGGCTGCGGCGCTGGAGGCGATCAGCCTGCATCCGATCGCCACCGATGTCGCCCTCATGGCGCTGTTCGGTGTGGCCTTCCTCCTGCCTGCGGTCTGGCTGTTTGGCCGGCAGGATTAGGCCTTGGTGGGTCGCACACCCGCCCGGAGTTCGGGTGCCTTTGCTGGCTGGGAGCCATCTCCATTTGGCCTTCTGTCCAGATTTAACTTGACATAAGATCGCCTCGCTCCAAATTTTTGCCCCGGACAAGCTCCCCCCAGGAGCTGCGTTTCTTCCGCGATTTCATGCAGGCGGGATGCCGCTCCAACCAGGCCTCAAAAGGCAGATTCCACGCATGAAAATGCCCTGTCAGGGGCCGTTTTCGGCTTCCCAGAATAGCCGTAAAAGGTCCGGCGCGGTATAATTGTCCGGTATCTTCATGCCCCACTCCAGGCGTGTGAAAACTGCCCCTCAGACCGTGAGTTGACCCAGATCAAACATGGAAATCGGTACCGTTCGCCAGGTTGATATTGATGAACAGATGAGGGGTGCGTACCTCGATTACGCCATGAGCGTGATCGTGGCGCGTGCGCTCCCCGATGCTGCTGACGGCCTGAAGCCCGTCCAGCGGCGGATCCTCTACGCAATGCACGAAATGGGAATCCGCTCCAATTCGGCCCACCGAAAGTCGGCCCGCATCGTCGGCGAGGTCCTCGGCAAGTACCACCCGCACGGCGACGCGGCCGTCTACGACGCGATGGCCCGCATGGCCCAGCCCTTTTCGATGCGCTACCTGCTCGTTGATGGGCAGGGCAATTTCGGCTCGATTGACGGCGATTCGCCGGCCGCCATGCGCTACACCGAAGCCCGCATGGCGGCGATGGCCGAAGAGCTGTTGGTGGACATCGGGAAGGACACGGTTGAATTCGCCGAAAACTTCGATGGCTCCCTTCAGGAGCCGCGCGTCCTCCCTGCCAGGCTGCCCAACCTGCTGCTCAATGGCGCTTCAGGGATCGCCGTGGGGATGGCGACCAACATCCCACCCCACAACCTGACGGAAATCGCCGATGCGCTGCGTTTTATGATCGAGCATGAGTCCGATGAAGACGAGATCACCGTTGAGAAGTTGATGGAGTTCATCCCCGGGCCGGACTTCCCGACGGGGGGCCTGATTGTCGGCAACGAGGGGATCAAGCAGGCCTACAGCACCGGGCGCGGCCGCATCGTGATGCGCGCCGTCGCCCACATCGAGGAAATGGCCGGCAACCGCCACCGGATCGTGGTGACCGAGATCCCCTATCAGGTCAACAAGGCGAGCCTGATCGAGCGCATCGCCGAGCTCGTGCGGGATGGACGCATCGGCGACATCAGCGATCTACGCGACGAATCCGACCGCCGCGGGCTCAGCATCGTGATCGAACTCAAGCGCGGCGCGCAGCCACGCAAAGTGCTCAACCAGCTCTACAAGTTCACCTATCTGCAGAGCACCTTCGGTGTTCAGCTGTTGGCCCTGGTCAACGGCGAGCCCCGGTTGCTGCCGCTCAAGAAAGCGCTTCAGATCTACCTGGAGCATCGGCAGATCGTGATCACACGACGCTCGGAGTATGAGCTCGAGAAGGCGCGCGCCCGGGCGCACATTCTCGACGGGCTTTTGATCGCGCTCGCCAATCTGGATGACGTCATCTCCACCATCCGCAAGTCCCCCGACGCGGACGAAGCCAAGACCCGCTTGATGAAGCGCTTCAAGCTCACAGAAGTTCAGGCACTAGCGATCCTGGACATGCAGCTGCGACGGCTGGCGGCGCTCGAGCGGGAGAAGATTGAAACGGAACACAAGGAGATTCTGGAACGCATCACCTATCTGGAAGACCTGCTCGCCAATCCGAAGAAGATCCTCGGGCTGATCCATCAAGACCTGGACGAGGTTGTCGAGAAGTACGGCGACAATCGCCGGACGCGGATTGCCCCCGACGCCAGTGAGGAATTCAGCGAGGAAGATCTGGTCGCCGATGAGGCCGTGCTCATCAGCGTGACTCAGCGCGGCTATGTCAAGCGGGTGGCGGCGAAGACCTACCGGCGCCAGGCCCGAGGCGGACGCGGAGTCACCGGCCATTCGATGCGCGACGAGGATGAAGTGGTTATGCTCATCCCCGCTCGATCACTGGACACGGTCCTCTTCTTCTCCGACAAAGGCAAGGTGTATTCGGAGAAGGCCTATCAGATCCCGGACGCAGATCGGACGGCCCGCGGGATCCCGATGGTGAATGTGCTGGCGCTTGCGGCGGATGAGACCATCACGGCCACGGCCGTGGTCAGCGACTTCGAGGCTGCTCAATACTGCATCATGGCCACCCGCAATGGGAAGATCAAACGGGTGGCGCTCTCCGAGTTCGCCTCGGTGCGTCCTTCCGGCCTGATCGCGATCAGCCTGGAGCCGAGGGACGTGCTCGGCTGGGCGCGCCTCACCTCCGGGGAGGACGACATCATCGTTGTCACCGCGCAGGGTCAGGCACTGCGCTACAACGAGAGCCTCGTCCGCGCCATGGGGCGCCAGGCGATCGGGGTGAAGGCCATCAACCTGCGCAAGGGGGACCACGTGACCAGCATGGACGTGGTTGTTCCTGGAGCCGACCTGCTGGTTGTGACCGAACAGGGCTACGGGAAGCGCACGGCGCTCTCCGAATACCCCGTCAAGGGCCGGGCGACCGGTGGCGTGATCACCCTGAGCCGTGAACGGCTGAAGCTGACCGGCAAGATCGCTTCGGCGCGCGTGGTCCATCCCGAAGACGACCTCACGCTGATATCCAGCGGCGGGATCGTCCTGCGGACCAAAGTGAAGCAGATCAGCCAGCAGGGCCGGGCGACGATGGGTGTTCGGGTAATGGGTCTGCGCGAGGGCGAAGTGGTCGCGTCGGTGGCACGAATCGATGTCAAGCAGCTGGAGGAGGCCGGCGTTCCGGAGTAGCCCGCCGGATTCAACGCAGACGCCCCGCATGTCGCGGGGCTCTTTGTTTTTGGGAGACCAACCTGGCCTGGATTCGGGAGATTGCGTCTTGCTCGCTAGGACACCTCAATGAGAAATCCATAGATCACGTCGCCGCGCGTCTCCCAGGCGGCGAACAGCACAAACACGTACAAACCCGGTTCCAGATCGAGGTCAAGTGAGGTTTCGCGTGCCGCGCTCAGGGGGTAGTTCTGCGCCTGCTCAAACCGCCACCAGCGTAAATCGGACGTCGCCTCCACCTGATCGGAGGTATCGATCGGTGCCACAGCAAGGTTAAGCGCGACGGGTTCCTCGGGAAAAGCGATCTCGAAGCTGGCGAGCATCGGCGAAGCGATCATCAGCGGTTCGGGCACGGTCGGGACGCCGATCATGTCGATGCAGATCATGGGCTCGCCCCAGCAATGGGTGCCAATTCCGGCCATTTGGATCTGGTCCCCGATCCGCAGCGTCGCCTCCGGCGGGGAATCGAGGTCAACCGGCTCCGGGGCTGTCGTCGGGAGTCGGCCGCAGGCCGCCAGAAGCAGGAGGAGGCCGGCCGCCAGCTGCTTGAGCCGGATATGACCCGCGCCGCTTATTCGGCTTGGGAACGAGCGGGGGACCCTTCCCGGGGCCACGAGTCTCACGAGACGTCCTCCAGCTTGCTGTCGACCCAACGCAACGCCCTGGCCGGCGCACGCACCCCGATCAACTGCTCGGCCTGCCTGGCCAAACGTTCCGGATCGCCAGTGGTGAGCAATTCAAGCTCGCGCGGGCTGCCTGCCGGCGGCTCAGTGGACTGCTCCCCTAGCACCCGCGCGGTCTGGCGCGCGATCGCCGGGGCCGGATCAATGACCTGCACACCGTTGGGAACCAGCGTCTGCAACAGCGGGATAATGAAAGGATAGTGGGTGCAGGCGAGAACGATTGTGTCGGCGCCGAGTTCCAGCAGGGGCCGCAGACCCTGCTCGACAATGTCGCGGGTTTTCGGACCCTGAAGGTCGCCGGCCTCGATGCGCTCAACCAGGCCGGGGAGTGTCTGCTCCACAATCCTCGCGCCGGCGGAGAACCGCTCGACAACCGAGGCGAACAACGCCCCCTGAAAAGTGGCCGGCGTGGCCAGCACGCCGACGACCCCGCTGCGCGTGGTCTGCGCGGCGGGTTTGACGGCCGGCTCCATGCCGACAAACGGGGTTTGTGGAAAGCGTGATCGCAGCGGGTGCAGCGCGGCGGCGGAAGCCGTGTTGCAGGCAACGACGATGAGGCGCGCGCCTCGTCCCAGAAGATAACTCGTGATGCCGTAGGCATACGCACGTACCTCTTCCAACGATCGGTCGCCATAAGGAACGTGTGCCTGGTCGGCAAGGTAGAGGAGCGGGATCCCTGGGATCGTGTCGAACAGCTGGCGCACGATCGACAGCCCGCCGACACCCGAGTCGAAGACGCCGATCGGCGCCGTTGAAGAGGCCAACCTTCAGCCTTTCGCCGCAGCCCGCACGAGGGCTTCAAAGAGGCGCTGGCTCTCCGGGCGCGAGAGAAGGCGCTCGGGATGCCACTGGACGGCAACGGCGAATGGATGCTCGGGAAATTCCACGGCTTCAATGACCGCATCCGGGGCGAGGGCCGTGCTGACCAGTCCCGGCGCCAGGTCGCCGACTGCCTGGTGGTGGTAGCTGTTGACCTGTGCTTCTCCGATACCGTAGATCTGCGCGAGCTGTCCCCTTTGCTCAATCGCAACCCGGTGGGAGAGCTGGCCTGGCTGGGATGCGCCCTGCTCGTGATCCAGCGCACCTGGGTGCTGGCTCGGGATGTCCTGAATCAAGCTGCCGCCGAGCGCTACATTGACTACCTGAATCCCGCGACAGATGCCAAGCAGAGGGGTCCCTCCGGCAATTGCGCGCGAAGCAAGCCCAAACTCGAACGAGTCGCGGCGTTCATCTACTTCATCGAGTCGCGGGCCTGGGGCTTGATGGTAGCGGGCCGGATCAACGTCTCCACCGCCGCTCAGGACAACGCCATCGAGCCGCAGAAGCAGTTCATCGGCCGCATCCTCGTCCGCCATGGGTGTGATGAAAATCGGGATCCCGCCGGCGAGGCGAATCGCCTGCGCATAGGACTCCATTGCGGCCAGGCGGTCGCGACTGCCGGTGGGCGCCGAGCGGGCGGTGGTGATGCCGATCCAGGGTCGAGGCATGGTTACGGCGAAGAAAAAGACGGTGCAGCCGGATGGCTGCACCGCAATGTGGGTTTCTTTCAGCCGGAGCGTCGTTCCCGCAGCCGGGCGCGCTTTCCTGTACGGTCGCGAAGATAGTAGAGACGGGCGCGGCGGACATG
>JBFJVD010000008.1:0-32585 GCA_041624375.1 Anaerolineales bacterium | reverse complement strand
GAACGTCCGCTCGACGCCGACGCCGTGGGAGGCGATGCGCCGGACGGTGAAGCTGGCGTTGTTGCCACCCTTGCGGATGCGAATGACGGTGCCCTTGAATTCCTGAATCCGCTCGCGGTCGCCTTCGCGGATGAGCACATGGACGCTGACCGAGTCGCCTGCCCGCAGGTCGGTTGGGATCTGTGGGTTTGCGGGGACGTTCAACCGGCGGGTGTTGCCCTCCGGCTCTGCAGCCGGTTCGGCGTCCTCTTCGATCAGTTCTTCCGGCGCCTCGTCCTCGGCCGTCACCTCGAGCTCGGCTTCCGCCTCGACTTCCGCCGTCTCTTCCGTTTCGGCTTCAAGCGCCTCGGGCTCTTCCGGTGCTTCGGCCTCGACCTCGGCTTCTTCTTCAACCACGTTCTCTTCGTCGGCCATCGTTCTGCATCCTCAGCTTCGAATTCAACGCGCCAGCCGGCAAACACGCCCGACCAGCGCAAGACGAAAGTATAACATAGGCTCTCTTCAGGCGTCCAGAGCACGCCGATTAAGGGGGTTGGAGGGCGAAGTGTCGTCTGAGAGTGGATGGAGGGCGGATCGCCAAAGCCCCGGCCTGGAGGCTTCAGCGCTCTGTTTCAGCCAGGACATGCAGCTTGCCAAGGAAGCGAGCCGCCAGAAACAAGCCGGCAAGTGTCTTGGCGTCCTGGATTTCGCCGTCACGAATAAGCGCCCCGGCCTCGGCGAACGAATAGGTCACAACATCGATCCATTCATCGTCATCGCCCGGCCGGGTCGATGGGGCTATGTCGAGTGCCAGGAAGAGATGATTGCGCTCGGTCGAGTAGCCGGGGGCATGGAAGAATGACCCAAGCGGGACCAACCGCTCCGGCCGTTGGCCGATCTCTTCCTCACATTCCCTGCGCGCCGTCGCCTCGAGTGGCTCATCGGGTTCGAGTGTTCCGGCAGGCAATTCAAGCAATTGGGTCCCCACCGGATAGCGCAGCTGGCGTACGAAATGGATCCGTCCTTCTGAGTCGATCGGCACCATGGTCACTGCGCCTGCGTGTTCCACAACGTCAAGGAGAGCTTCACGCCCGTCGGGTAGGCGCACGCGGTCCTGCCGCACTCGAAACACGCGTCCTTCAAAGACGGGTTCGCTGGCGATCGTCTGGAATCTCATGAGGTCTCTCCGGGAAAAAGCAGCGGGGCGACAGCTTCCGTCGCCCCGCCTGAACGCACGCAGTGGTGGCCCGACTCAAGGAATCTGAATGGATTGGCCCGCCGTCAAGGTATAGGGCTCGGTCAGGTTGTTGGCCTGGGCGATCGCGATCGGATCGACATCGCCGTATTTGCACGCGATGCTGTAGATCGTTTCTCCGGACAGGACGGTATACGTCGTCGGATGGCTCAACAAGGCCCGCTGTCCTGGGAACGCGTTGCCGGTTCGCGGGATGGTCAGCGTAGTGCCCGGATAAGTCACCGAGGTTCGGCTCAGGTTGCTGGCGCTCAGCAGCTCATCCGGGTTGACATTGAACCGCCGCGCGATGCAGTAGGGATGCTCACCCGCCCGGAGTGTGTAAGTCGAAGGCGAGCCGGACGTCGGACTCGCGACGACTACCACAGTAGGGGACGCTTGAGGGGTCGCGGTCTCTTCAGTCGTGTCGGGCGTCTCAGTTGCCACTGGCACACCTCCCGCCTGGGCGGTTTGTGTGAGCAGCGTTGAGCGGACCGCTTCCATTGTGGCCTGTTGGGCTGAGAGTTCGCCCGGGGTTTCGTCGCCGATCCCACCTGCAGGCGGCGGAGTGGAAGCAGACCGCGTGCATGCGGCCAGCAGGAGGGCCAGTCCCGCCAGACCGGTAAGGACCAAGGTTCGCAGACGCTGGGTACCCATGTCTCCTCCTAAGCTTCCCGTGCAGTGTGGCCGTTTGCTGTGGCCACCAAGCGCACAATCTAGCACAGGTGTTTGGGGGCGTCAAGCAAGCATGCTGTGCTATGGGGAACGATGCAAGAGATGTGCCGTACAGGTGCCATCCGTTCCGCTGCGAGACCCAGTATTGCGGGAATCACAACGCCCGTCCACGGTCAGGACGGGCGCTCTGAGACGAGGGCAAGCCAGGATCAGGCTGCCTGAGAAAGCCGGGGGCGAAACTTGTAGCCGTAGACCAGTACGTCGCGGTCGCCAGAGGCGCCCAGTTTGCGGGTCACCATCTCAACGGGCATGCCGATCTCGACGGGCAACCCGTCTAGGTCCGTCAGCTGAGCGGTGACCATCGGCCCTTCATCGAGACGGACCAGCGCGACGGCATAGGGCGCGGCATCCTGATGGCCGGCGGGGGCGTCGTACACCGTCGTGAACGAGTACACCTCGCCATGTCCGCTGAAGTGGTACAGGGTACGCGCGTCTTCCCCGCACTCCGGACAAATATCCCGCGGCGGGAAGAGCTTGGCCTCGCAGTGGGGACAGACCTCGCCGATCAGTGCATAGCGTTGGTGCTTCAGCCGCCAGTGTCTCGATACATCCATGATGGGCTCTCAAAAACCTAACATAAGTCTATACGTGCGAATCCGGTATTGCTATCCAGCGACATTCTAGTGTGGGTGAGCTATCAAGAGCTATCAGATTGGCCTCATGAGCTCTCAGACGCGCCGAGCAGGTGACTGACGACCGTACCCCCGGTCCCGCCGATGCATTGGGCAAGGCCAATTTCTGCGTCTGGCACCTGATTCTCGCCGGCGCGGCCGGTGACCTGGAGTGCCGCCTCGGCGATCTGGTAGACGCCGGTGGCGCCGCCGGCGTCGCCGCGTGCCTTGCTGCCGCCGAACGTGCAAATCGGCAGCCTGCCCTCGCGCTCCAGGACCCCGTTGCGCGCCAGCTTCCAGCCTTCACCCCGGGAGGAGAAGCCGCTGGCCTCAAGCGCCAGCGCGGCAAAGATGCTGAAGCGATCGTGAAGCTCGAAGAAATCCACGTCCTCCGGGGTGAGCCCGGCTTCGGCGAAGGCGGCCTGCGCTGAGGCGGCGGCAGCCTCGAAGATCAACGGATCAGCCTGGTCGTGAAGCGCCAGCGCGCTGGTGGCGGCTGCCGAGCCCAGTATCCGGGCCGCGCCGTGCGAGGCGGGCTGGGGCAGCGAATCGGCGCGGGTCAGGATCACCGCAGCGGCGCCATCGGCGACCGGCGCCGCATCGTAGAGGTTGAGCGGTTCGCTCACGATCGAGGCCCGGCTGTAGCTTTCGGGCTTCAGCGCCCGGCGGTACATGGCGTTCGGGTTCGAGACCGCATGGGCATGTGCCGCCAGGCTGAAGCCGGCGAATGCGTCGGACGGCGCGCCGGTTTCATGCAGATAGCGTTGCATCAGCAGGGCGGCCTGCGCGGTGGGGGTGATCCCGTGGATCGCCTCGTAATCGGCATCGCTGGCAGTGACGAGCGCTGCGTCTACGATGGCACTCACCTTGTCGGTCACCTTCTCGACGCCGACGACCAGCGCACAGTCGATGAGCCCCGACCGCAGGGCAAGGTAGGCATGGCGCACGGCCATGCCGCCCGAGGCGCCGGCAGCCTCGACGGTGACCGCCTCGACGCCGCGCAAGCCGGCGAAATCGGCGATCAGCGCGCCCAGGTGGGACTGTGCGGAGAGGGCCGGCGCGGCCATGTTGGCGACATACAGAGCCTGCGGCCTGAGCCCGCCGGCATCGCTCCGTGCGGCGCTGATCGCATCGAGCGCCAGCTCACGCAGCGAGCGCTCCCAGTGCTCGCCGACCGGCGTCATACCGACGCCGACCACAACCACGGTGGCTGGTGAAGTGGAAGAAGCAGTCATCATTGGGTCGCCAATTTGCCGCGGTAGCGGGTGTAGGTTGCGTAGTCGATCTCGGTTCGCCGGGCGATGTAATCCTGGGTCGCCGGTGCAAGGCCGCGCTGTGTGACCAGGCGATCCGTCACCTGGAGGCTGAAGGCATCCGAACCAGCGCCGGAGCCGTAGGAAACCATCAGGATCCGGTCGCCCGGTTCCGCCTCGTCGAGGATTGCCGTCAGGCCGATCATCGCCGAGCCGGCGTACGTATTGCCGATCACGGGCACGAGCAGGCCGGTCCGGGTCTGATCTTCGCTGAAGCCCAGTGCGCGCGCCGCCCGTTCGGGGAACTTGGCGTTTGGCTGATGGAAGACCGCGTAGCGGTAATCCTCGGGCGTGGTCTCCGTCGCCTCGAGCAGTGCGGTGGCTGCCGCTGAGATGTGGCGGAAGTAGGCCGGCTCTCCCGTGAACCGCTCCCCATGTTCGGGGTATTTCTCGTTCGCCCGGCGCCAGAAGTCCGGCGTGTCCGTGGCAAAACTGTAGGAACCATCCATGGTGGCCAGCGAATGGTCGGCTGGGCCGAGCAGGAACGCCGCCCCGCCAGCGCCGGCGGTGTATTCGAGCGCATCACCGGGGCGGCCCTGGGCGGTGTCCATGCCGATCGAAAGGGCGTACTCGGCCATGCCGGATCCGATGAACCCAATCGCCGCTTGCATCGCTTCCGTGCCGGCCTTGCAGGCGAACTCCCAATCTGCCGCCTGCGTATGCGGCGTGGCGCCGATGGCTTCGGCGACCAGGGTCGAGGTCGGCTTCACCGCGTAGGGGTGGGACTCGGAGCCGACCCAGACGGCGCGGATGCGGGCAGGGTTGATTGCCGCGCGGGCGAGTGCGTTGCGAGCCGCCTCGATCGACATTGTAATGACGTCTTCATCGAGGCCGGGGACCGCCTTTTCGCGGATCGGCAGGCTGCCGGTGCTTCCCTTCCACACGCGGGCCACTTCGCTGGCCGGTAGGCGATAGCGTGGCACATAGGCGCCATAGCCCACAATCCCTACGGGGCGGGCGGGGCGCAAAATCTGGCCGATCGGTTGCTCTGAGGTGCTTTCCATTTCCATACCTGCTCCTACGTATCCTGTTCCTTCTGCATCGCCGCCAGCAGGGCCTGGGCGCGATCCACCCGGATGACTCCCTCGGCAACCAGGGCTTCGGCGACGCGTTCGATGGCTTCCCCTTCCGCGCCGGCTGCGACCGCAACCTGCCGGGCGTGAAGGCCCATATGGCCGCGCTGGATGCCTTCGGTCGCCAGCGCGCGCAGGGCCGCCAGATTCTGCGCCAGGCCGACGGAGACGACGATCTCTGCCAGCTCTTGCGCGCTCGTGACGCCCATGAGCTGCAGGCAAGCGCGCGCCGTCGGGTGGACGCGAGTCGCTCCGCCCACGACACCGGCTGCCAGCGGCATTTCGAGTTCGCCTTCGAGCGCGCCCTGGCTGTCGATCCGCCAGGTGCTGAGCGACGTGTAGCGCCCCAGACGTGCGGCATAGGCGTGGGCGCCGGCCTCAACCGCCCGCCAGTCGTTGCCGGTGGCGATCAACACGGCATCCACACCGTTCATGATTCCCTTGTTGTGCGTGGCTGCCCGGTACGGATCAGCGGCGGCAAAAGCCCAGGCTTCAATCACCCCGTCTCGCACATTCTCCCCAGGAAAGCCTTCAAAAGCCAGGCTGTCGACCGGGATGCGGCAGGTCGCTCTGGCGAGCCGACGATCAGCCAGGTTGCTCAGAATCCTGAGACGCACCCTCCCGCCGGTCAGCCGTTCAATCCGGGGTGTGAGCCGCTCAGCGGCAGTGTTGACGGCGTTGGCGCCCATCGCGTCGCGTGTGTCGTAGATCAAATGCACGATGAGCATCGAGCCGACCGGGGTCGACTCCAGCCAGCGGACTTCAAGGTCGCGCGCCCCGCCGCCGAGCTCACGGATCACCGGATCCACCTCGTCAGCCGCCTCCAGAATGGCGGGCTTGTCCTCGATCAACGCCTGCCGGGCGACTTCCGGATCGGCGACGTCGAGCACCTGGATCTGGGCGATCATCTCCGGCGGGGTTGTCTCGGCGTGAAAGCCTCCACCAGCTCGGGCAAGTTTCGCCATGAAGGAGGCGCCGGCCACCACTGAAGGTTCTTCGATGGCCATTGGCACGAGCACCTCACGCCCATTAATCAAGAAGTTGAGGGCAATCCCCAGCGGGAGCCCATAAACGCCGATGGCGTTCTCGATCATCGAGTCCGCCAGCTCCGCGCTGAGGCCATTCGGGCCGCGCAGCACATCCAATGCTTCGGAATCCAGGCCGGCCACATCCCCAAGCTGGCTCAAGCGTTCCGCCAGTGGACGATTGTAGAAGCCGGGTAGCCGAGAGCCGCTCGGCCCGCGCGATGTCATCCGCACCTCCTGCGAGCTAGCGAGCCGGTTCCATGTATAAGGTGGGAAGGCTGGCAAAAACTATCAGGATCGCCCAAGAGCTGTCTATCTTGCCGAACATGCCGTGTCTGCCAAATGCGAGCGCCCCCCGGAAGGTCTCGGGAGGCGCTGCCGGACGGATCAAGGGGGAGTCTTAGTGCTTCAAGTAGTCGGTTTGCAGGATCCAATCGAGCCAGATAAAGACAAAGGCGCCAAGCGAGAGAAAGAGCGTTAATGCGCCGCCGTAGGAGAACTTGACCAGCGTGGTCTGAAATGCGGCGATGGTTGCCACTGTTCCGGCCAGACCAACGATGGTTGAAACGGTCCACACGATGGTGCGTCGAGCCGTCATGAAGCTGCCTCTCCAGGTGGGGTTTGGGTCTGAGGTGGATTCTATCCCAGCCCACCTTTGGGCGTCAAGAATCGGACGATGTACGGGTTGGGTGCAGGGGAAGGAGGGGGCTGTTCAGGCCGTCAGGGCGTCGGCGATGGCAGTTCGAAGATCGCTCGCCGAGAAGGGCTTGGAGATGTAGGTGTTGGCGCCGGCGGCAAGCGCCTCTTCAGCCTTCTCCTCGGTCGCGATGGCACTGACCACGATGATCGGTACACGCGCGAAGGCGGAGCCAGCGCGCAATTTTCTGATCAGGGCCAATCCGTCATCCTCCGGCATCATAATATCGGTCAGGACGAGGTCGGGTTGGGAGACCTCCAGATGCTGAAGCGCCTCCTGAACGTTATGCGCTTGCCGGACGGTGTAGCCAAAGAGCTCCAGGATCTCGGCGACGACGACGCAGAAGGATGGCTCGTCGTCGACGATCAGGATCGATGCGCCGCTGCTAGTTTGCGTGGGGTCTAACATGGTCGACTTTTCGGTCACAGTTCACCTGGGCCCGCGCCACACCCTGAAGGGCGAGGATTCGAGTCGCCCTACAATTATGGTCGCGAAGGTTGGGCGAAAGGCTTACAGAGGGCTTACAGGACGCCGCTGACTCCGGCTACGGATCAAGCAGCCCGCGAGTGACGAGGAAGCGCTCCACCGCGCGAAGGAATTCATGTGGGCATTCCTCATGCGGCAGGTGGCCGCAGGATTCGATGACGACAAGCTCGGCATCCGGAAGTTCGTCCGCCAGCCGGATGCTGTCGGCGGTGGGCACCAGCCGATCGTCGTCTCCCGTGACGACCAGCACGGGGAGCTCAACTTCCCGCAGTCGCTCCGGAAGGTTCCCCGGAGCGCCGGCGAGGACGAATGCCCACAGGGCCCGGTCCCAGTTCTCAGCGAGGAATGGCCGGCGGTAGCCGTCCCAGATCTCTGCCGTGACCTTGCTGGTGTCGTGCCAGGCGCCAGAGACACCGCGTTCGCCCCAGCTTTCCGCCGCCTGGCGGACCAGCCACGGCCCGATGCGGTCGAACTGTGGCGTCTTCAGGATGGGCAGCAGCCACCGCGGCGCGCTCGCCGTGCGGTAGATGGCCGGATCAACGAGCACGAGCGCCCGCACGCGGTCAGGAAATGCGAGTGCGGTCTCCACAGCCACCGTGCCACCAGCGGAACTCCCCACCAGCACGGCATCTTTGAAGCCGTACACGTCGAGCAGCCCGATTGTCAGCTCGGCCTGAACCGGCATCGAATAGGGATTGGCTCCTTCCCATGTGAGCGGCCGTTCGGTGAGCCCGAAGGCCGGCCGGTCGAACGCAACGACGGTACTCCATTCGGCCATCTCAGGCACGACGGTGTTCCAGGTGAAGGTGCTGGCGCCGAACCCATGCAGCAGCACCAGCGGCGGAGTCCCTGCGCCGGCGCGCTCAACGTGGACATTGAGCCCCAAGATAGAAACGAATTCGCTCTCAGGCCCTGCCAGTGTCTGCGGCGGAACGGTTCCCTCTAGCTCTGGTATCGGAACCAGTAAGGGCAGCAGGACGATGCCAAGGATCAGGGGGATGCCGAGCCAGGCCAGCGCTCGATACGCGACTCTCATGGGTTCTGCTCCCCAATGGCGTTGAGCAGGTCGACGGTGGCGGTGACGATCTGATCTTGCTGGTCAAGCGGTGGAATGGTGGCCTGTAGATCGCCCGGCTGCTCCCCATACCAGGCAAACTGAGCGTGATTGCCGCCCTCGATCGGAATGTAACGTGTGTCCGCCGGGAGAAGCGGGCGGGCAGCCTCGATGTCTGCCGGTCCTGCCAGCCCGTCGCGCGTCCCGTAGATGGACACCGCGGAGATACGCTCGTTGCGCAAGCTGTCGCTCTGGGCTGGATAGGCTGCCCACAAGACGAGTGCCTGTGCCCGGGTCGGGTTCATGCGCAGGTAGCGCGCCGCCATTGCGCCGCCGAGTGAATGGCCGCCGACAGCCCAGGATTGGATCTCAGGGAATGCCCGGATCACGTCGTCCGCAGCGCTGAGGTCGAATACCGCCAGGTTGAGTGGCATTGGCGTGATCACCACAAGGAAGCCTTCTTCCGCAATCGCAGCCGCCAGCGGGGCATAGGCACGCGGGTCCACCCGTCCGCCGGGGTAGAGGATCAATCCCAGCGCCGGCTCCTCGCCGACCGGACGGAACACCAGCCAGGGATCGGTCTCCACCTCGACGCTGCCGGTTGGCTGGAGCGCGGCCAGCGCCTCCCGTGTTGGCTCCGCCGCATTGAGCGCCCAGCCGAGGAACACGAGAGGGACTGTTGAGACCAGCGCCAGTACGAGCCACCAGAAGCGCGGCCGCCGCAAAAAGCCCCAGCGCGACGATTGCATCGGATGATCTCCTCGACCGCTAGACGTGATTGCGGAGCATGAGCTCCTTGGGGTACGGGTTCAAATAGACTTGCTGATGAACCCAATCCGGGACCTCGCCGCGCTTCAAGTGATGTTGGAGGAGGGTGATCGGCACAATCGGGGGGACATACCCCTGCCGGAAGTCCTCGAACAGCCGAAGCAGATCCGCCTTGTCTTCCGCGGACAGCTGATCCTTCAAGAAGCCCATCAGATGCTGGAGGACGTTGACTTCTTTGCCGGGCGTGCTGTGCCGGCCCAACCCCTCCATGAGCAGTGCGCCGTACTCGGCCGTGAGCTCGATCCAGTCTCGGCTGCCGGCTTCTGCGACCAGCCGCCCGAGCCGCTGGTAGTGATCGGGGCTGTGCGCCATGAGGGTGAGCTTGTGGGCCGTGTGGAAGCGGACCAGGCCGGCAGGGGAGGCGTCTTCGCGCAGCATTTTGGTCCAGCGGTAGTAGACGAAGACACGCTGAACAAAATTCTCCCGCAGCCGCAGATCGTTCAGACGCCCTTCCTCCTCGACCGGCAGGAGCGGCATGGCAGCGACGAGCGCCGCAGCAAAGATTCCACGGCCCGTCCGTGAAGGCATCTCGTTCTGATCGTAAACCTTCACCCGGAACAACCCGCAGCTGGGTGAATTCTTCTTCAGCACGTAGCCATGCAGGTCCAGCGCCGCGAGCTCTTCGAGTTTCGACTCTGCCCATCGCTGCATCGCTCCCGTATGGTCGCTGCCCGATTTCGGCGCGAGCAGTCTGGGGTGCTCGACTTCGCCCGCCAGGCGCAGACTCTCACGCGGCGTCCCCAGCCCGATCTCGACCTCAGGACACAGCGGCACCCATTCTACAAATTCCCCGAGGGTCTGGTGAAGATAGGCGTCGCGGGCATGGCCGCCGTTGTAGCGCACTTCCTCGCCCAGCAGGCAGGCGCTGATGCCAAGCCGCAGCTTTGGCTCCTGCACGTGCAGTTTCGATGAATCATCCATTCTCAATCTCTACTCTACGTCAACCGATCACAACCGATCATGCCGCACGCCGCTCGATCGGTTTCAGGCGATGGCCTCGCCCTGCTTGGTTTCTTCCTCCTGCGCCCTTCGAGCCGCTTCCACAACGTGCCGCCGCATGAACGGTGCCAGCAGGGCAAGCGTAGCCGCGCCGAAAACACCAGGCGCCCACGTGCCCAGGCCGCCGAGCAGGGCGCCGCCGAAGGATGGAGCGACCGCGCGCGTCAGGCTTTCGAGCGAAGTGCTCAGACCGAGCGTGCCCCCCACTTCGTCCTGCCGGACGACCTTGGTGAGTGCGCTGTTGATCACGGTATTAAACGTACCACCGGCCAGTGCGATCGGCGCAAGGATGATGAGCAACGAGATCAAGTCGGGGACGAATCCCCAGAGCAGAAGTCCAAAGCCCATCAGGAGGGTTGCATAGAAGAGCAATTGAGGCTCGGAGACGCGGGCGGTCAGCCACCCAATGGCGACGCCCTGTACCAGCACCACGAGCAGCCCGACATAGGTGAGCACATAACCGGTGAGGCGGGGGTCCAGGTCCAGGTGATACTGCGCATAGAGCGGGAAAATGGTCTGGAACATGGAGAATGCCAGGCCGAAGAAGAAACGGGAACTCAGCAGAGGCCCCACCAGCGGCCGGACGAGCGCTTCGGCCAGGGCGCGTGCGCTGAAGGCGCGCCGCGGCTCCGCAGCGATGGCCTGTCTTCGTTCTTCCGTGAGCGATTCGGGGAGAAACGCAGCGACCATGATCAGATTAAGCGCGCTCAGCGCGGCGGCGGCAAAGGCAGGGGCAGCGTAGCTGCGGACGCTCAGTACACCGCCGATCGCTGGTCCAAAGATGAAGCCCAGGCCGAAGGCTGCGCCGATGATTCCCAGCCCGCGCGCGCGCGAGGCCTCGTCGGTGACATCCGTGATATAGGACTGGGCGACCGAGATGTTGCCGCCGGTGAGGCCGTCCAGGATGCGGCTGACGAACAACAAGGCAAGCACCCAGGCGTTCGGATTCGCGTACGGGCCGTCCCGAAGCCATAAGGCGATCTGGCGTCCCAGGGGGTCCGCAAAGCCGAGCAGCAGGAAGCCAAGGAAGGTGCCGAAGATGCTCGCCAGCAGGACCGGCCGCCGGCCGAAGCGGTCAGAGAGACGACCAAGCAGCGGGGCCCCAACCAGCTGGGCCGCCGCGTACGATGCCACCAGCAGCCCGACCACGGCGGCGCTGGCCCCGTAGGCGTCGGCATAGAAAGGAAGCAACGGGAGGATCAGGCCGAATCCGAGGAGATCGACGAAGGCGACGAAGAAGATCGGCAGCAGCCGGGAACGTTGCAAGGAGTTCCCTCCGGAATTATTCGCTCAGGTGGACCCAAATACGCGGTTCAAGAAGCCGCGCAGGCCGCGTGCCGGAGCCTCAGCCCAGATCCGCGCGGATTGACCATCGACGGCGAGGCCGAACATCTTTCCGTTCCACTGGTACCGGGTGATCCAGAGGGGCAGCAGTACCAGGCGGTAAGACTCAATGAGAACGTTGGCCGGACCGCTCTTGAGATTGGTGATCGACTCGACGATCTCCTCGGCCACCCGACCCTGAGCGGACTCGATCGCCTTCCAGCGCGCCGACATCGCTGCGTCGGTGGCGGCGATCTGGTACGTTTCCGCCGGCCAATCGGCCAGGTAGCCGGGGTCGTACGGCACCAGGCCCGTCAGGTCAAACTCGTCAAGTTGTGTCGTGATCTCGGCCGGCAAGCTGTGGGTGGCGGGCACCAGCAGATCGTTCTTCACGATCAGGGTTCTTCCTGAATACGGCACCCAGTTTTCGCCGTCATGGCGCAGGCAGGTCCACGGGATCTGGCCGCTGAGATCGAAGGTCCACGCCGGCAAATAGAGGCCACGCAGCTTCTGGGTGCGAACGCCAGCTGCCATGCCCTGGTCCTTAAGCCATCGGCGCATCGCTTTCGTGGCGGGTTTTTCGTCGATCATGAACGGGATGATGCCTTCCGGCGGAATGATCGGATGGGTTTCAGGATGGTCAAGGACGTAGACGGCTGAGCAGTATGGGCAGGTGAGCGAGAGCATTTGTGGGGAGAGCAGGTAGTCTCCGCCGCAGGCATCGCAGTGAAAGCCGGGCAGTGCCCTGGGCCGCGTGTGGCCCTTGGCTGTGGCCATCGCCAGCAAGAAATCCTCTTCCGGCACCAGCGCACCTTGCTCAAGGGCCTGCATCAGGCTCTGCCGGTTGCCGCAGTAGCCGCAGGCCAACGAGCGGCCGTTCCCTGTGAACGCCATCCCCCCGCCGCAGCGCTGGCAGATGTAGCGCCTGGACTGCACCTCGGAGGAGATG
Source organism: Anaerolineales bacterium (assembly GCA_041624375.1). Lineage (GTDB taxonomy): Bacteria > Chloroflexota > Anaerolineae > Anaerolineales > E44-bin32 > JBFJVD01. The sequence goes on along the minus strand of JBFJVD010000008.1, from coordinate 20,282 downwards.
TACTTTTCAGCGAGCTGATCGGGATCCACCACCTGCTCCGGCTCGAGCCGTCCGTCAAGGATGGCCAGATTGCGGCGCGCGACGTAATGGCTGGGTTCGTGAACCAGAATCTCTTCGAGGTAGTTGCGTCGCTGCTGGGGATCGTCGGTGATTTCACTCAACCAATAATGGGCGTCGACACGCTGCTTGTGATCAGGATCGGAATTAAGGGCGCGCTCGAGGTAGAAACGAGCCTCATCGACGTCCCGATCACGCGCTGCAGCAATCCCGCGGGTGAGCCAATAGCTCGCGCTGTCCGACATGGCCTGGACTCCTACACCTGGTGCGCTGGGGGCCTTTTATACCGCAAAGGACGCGGCCAGGCATCTGGGAAGGCGGCAGTCGGTCATCAGATCACCGAGCACCATCGCTCAACCTGATGGACCGGCGGGCCAGGGCGTGGATCAGCCCAGAGAAGATCAATGCATGGATCGGGTAGAGGACGACCCAGTAGAGCAGCCCGAGAAGCCCCTTGGAAGCGAAGAAAGCCTGCTGAACAAGGCGCGTGCTTCCGGAGCCGGCAGGCTCCGTTTCGAATTGAAGCCAGGCGCGCCCCGGCAGCCGCATTTCGGCTCGCAGCCGCAGCAGGCGCGGCGGCTCAACTGCCTCCACCCGCCAGAAGTCGATGGCATCTCCGATGCGAACGGTGTCTTGGCTGCGCCGGCCACGTCGAAAACCGACGCCTCCAATCAAACGGTCCAGCTCGCCGCGCAGCCGCCAGGCCCAGTCTGCGTAGAGCCATCCCTGCTCACCGCCGAGGCTGGAGAACGCGGCGAACACTCCTTCTGGAGTGGCGGCAACGGTCCGCTGCCTGCGCTCGATGATGATGCCCTCCTTTACCGTGAGGACCACCGGTGGGAGGTCGTCCTGGCTGGTCACGAGCGCGTCGCTCCAGGCCGTTTCCACCTCGCCGGCCTGCAGGTGCACCAGCGCTTGTTCGACCGCTTGCCGGTACGGGATCGGCGCAAGGTCGGGGAACAGCTGGCGGGCGACATCGTCGCGGACGATGACCTCATTGCGCATGCCTTCGATCAGGGGTCGGGCAATGGCTGCCGGGATCGGGGTCATCCAGTGGACCCAGTAGGCAGACAGGCGCGGGGTGAGCACCGGGACGGGGATCAGGCGACGAGACAGTCCGCGCGCGGCCGCATACCCCAGCATCATCTCCCCATAGGTCAGCACCTCGGCGCCGCCGATCTCGATGGTCTGGCCGGCGCTCTTTGGAGCCTCGAGCGCGGTGATCAGGTAATTGAGGACATCATCGATGGCGATTGGCTGTGTGCGCGTGTAGACCCAGCGCGGGCAGATCATGATCGGAATCCGCTCGGTCAGGTAGCGGATCATCTCGAAAGACACGCTCCCCGATCCGACGATAATTCCGGCGCGGAATTCGGTGACCGGGACGCCCGCAGAGCGCAGGGCTTCCCCGGTTTCGTGGCGCGAGCGCAGGTGGGGCGAGAGATCGGCATCATCCTCGCCCAAACCGCCGAGGTAGAGAATTCGGCCAACACCCGCAGCCTGGGCTGCCGCGCTGAAATTGCGTGCGGCCTCGAGATCCCGCGAATGGAACCCTTCTCCTCCTTTCATGCTGTGGATCAGGTAATAAGCCTCGGTCACCCCCTGCATCGCGGCCGGCAGGGTCTCCGGCTGCAGGACATCGCCGGCCGCGACTTCGACTTGATCGAGCCAGGGCCGGCCTTGAAGGCGCGCCGGATCGCGAGCCAGAACCCTGACTCGATAGCCGCCTTCGAGCAGGCGAGACACCAGCCGTCCTCCGACATAGCCGGTGGCACCGGTTACCAACAGCAGCCGGTTCTTCTCTTGGTCGTGAGGTTGGGTGGAAGCAGGACTCATAGTTGGTGAGACCCCTCGAGGGCTTCGATGGCCTCGCGCACCACGTTGGCGCTGACCTGCAGTGCACGTTGCTCCGCCTCGTCGATCGGCAGCGGAAATGTGGCGAGCACACCACGGCCACCGAGGAGATGCGGCAGGGAGAGAGTGACATCCGGCACCGATGCCACCTCGGCCTCTGGGCTGCAGATGGTGAGGATGGCGCGCTGGTCGTGGAGAATGGCGTGGGTAATGCGCGCCAGGGCGCTGCCGATGCCGTAATAGGTGGCGCCCTTACCGGAGATGATTTGGTACGCGGCGCGGCGCACGCGCTCATCGATTTCCTGCCGAGTTTCGGCGTTCAAGTCGACCTGGTGGCGGTCGCAGAAGTCTTCGAGCGGCATGCCACCCACGGTCGCCAGCGACCAGGTGAGCACTTCCGAATCGCCGTGTTCCCCCACTACGTAGGCATGAACGTGCTGGGCATCTACACCCAGCCGAGAGCCGAGTAAGGTTCGAAAGCGGGCCGTGTCCAGCGTTGTCCCGGAGCCCAGCACGCGGCCCGGCTCCGCGCCGAGACGGCGGGCGACCGAGGCCGCCAGGTGAGTCATAATGTCGACCGGATTGGTGGCCACAACCAGGACCGCTTGCGGCGCATGTTCAAGCACCTTCGGGACGATGTCTTCAAACACCGCAGCGTTGCGCCCGAGAAGTTCGAGCCGCGATTCCCCCGGACGCTGGTTGACGCCGGCCGTCAGGATCACGACGCGCGCGCCGTCCAGGTTCGTATAATCGCCGGCATGGATTTGAAGTGGGTGGGCAAAGGGCACCGCGTGCAAGATATCGTCGGCTTCAGCCTGGGCGCGATCAGAGTCTTTGTCGATCAGGACGATCTCACGGCCGACGCCGCGCATCACGAGTGCGTAGGCCGCGGTGGCGCCGACCAGCCCGCTTCCCACAACCCCGACTTTCATCTGAGTCCCTCTCCTTGATCGCTATGTGATGGGATCCTCGGCGCCAGCCGGACCCGCCGACCGCGCAACCAGGCGGCCAGCGCCGTCGCTCGCGACCGGCTCTCCGTCCGCATCAGCAGCGTCATGCCGAAGACGATCAGCGAATTGGTGAGCAGGAAGAAGAGCCACTCCTCCAGCGGAAGGTCTAACAGCAGGATCCCGGTAGATTGATCCGGGTTAATTGTCCAGGTGCCTGCGGCGATCGCCACCGAGTCTGCCAGCCCGAGATACAGCGTCGGGATCAATACCCCGAGCGCCACCAGGCGTCGCTCGTGCCAGAGGAGATCGGCGCCGAATGCCAGCTGGAGCCCGAGCGGGGGGAGCGCCCAGGCGAGTTCGAGCGCCAGGTAGGTTCCTTTCGACGGGCCGCGCAACAGGACGGCCGCCGCGATCAGCCAGATGAGCGCGGCGGCAGCGGTGCTCGCCGCCCGCAGGCGCGGCCCGCCGGCAGAGATGCGCCCCTCCGCCCGCGCCCGCCGAACCAGCAGGAGGAGCCAGGCGCCGGTGACCAGCGTCTGAACCACAAAGAACACATACTCCTCCAGGGGGACCCAGCCCAGGGTGATCCCGGTTACCAGCTGTGGGTCGTACCACCACACCCGGGTAGCGACCAGGTAGTTGTCCCAGGGCGTTGTGTACAGGACGGCGATCAAGACGTGCAGGGCGAGCGCCCATCCATGGGAGACATTGCGCAATCGTTCCGGGGCACGCAGAGCGCGCCGTTGATCCCAGAAGCTGAGCAGCGCCAGCAACATGAGCGGCGTTCCCAGGAACAGCGTGAGGAAGGCAAAATAGGTCATCCCCTGGCCTCCGCGTCTATCGGCCGGCTGCGGACGGTCATGAGGACCCCAGGTCGCGGTTCCAGGGTTGCGCCCATGTGCGGATGGACCGGCCTGTCCAGCGCTCTTAGTTCGTAGCGCTGCAGAATGCGCGCCAGGACGACCCTGGCTTCCATCTGTCCGTAGGCGGCGCCAATGCAGTTGCGAGGGCCGCCCCCGAATGGAACAAAGACGTAGGGACGCAGGTCGCGGGCGCCGCCGTTCATGAAGCGCTCCGGACGGAACGCATCGGGAGCATCCCAGTAGGCGGGATGGCGGTGTGAGAGATAGATGGAGTAAACGACTCGCTTCCCGGCCGGGATCCGGTAGCCCTGAAATTCAAGATCTCGTGCTGCGGTCCGGTTGCCGATATGGATCGGCGGGTACAGCCGTAGGCTCTCATTGACGACGGCGTCCAGGTATTTGAGCCCGCCGATCGTTTCCAGCTGCGGCGGCGCTGAGCCCAGCACCCGGTCGACCTCGTCTTTTGCCTGCGCCATAACGCCAGGATTCTGGCCGAGCAAGTACAGGCTCCAGGCCAGCAGCGCAGTATTCGTATCGTGCCCGGCGATGAGCATCGTCAGGAGCTGGTCACGGATCAATCCATCGTCGTAGCCCGGAACCGTGATGAGGCTGCCAAGTAGGTCGCTTGGGTTGGCGGGGTGCTGCCGGCGCGCAGCGATGATCTCATAGAGGTAGGCGTCCATCTGTTCCAGCGCTCGCCGGTAGCCGGGGCGGGGGATCCCTCGCCAGAGCAACCAGGCGCCGGGCGAGATGTACGACAGCGTCTTGAGAACCGCTTTCCACAGCCTGCGGATGTGGGGTCGCACATCGGCCCCGAAGAGTGTCTGGATGAGCGTGGTGAGCGCTACGCGCCGCATATCGACCAGCATATCCACCGTTCCACTGTCGGCCCAGTGTTCGCTGGCCCAGTCGAGCGTGCGCCACATGGTTTCGACGTAGCCGCCGAACATGCGCCGGTGGAGCGACGGATTCATCTTGCCCCGCAGCTCGTCGTGCCAGGCGCCGTCGACCACAAGCACTCCCTGCCGCAGGAGCTGAGTGACGGGATCACCCTCTGTCCGCCAGCGCACATCATCTCTCGACTCCACCAACAGGAAACGGTTGGCTTGCGGCCCGACCAGCACGACCGGATCGAATCCTGGCAGCGGCAGCTGGAAGATGTCGCCCATCTCACGATGCAGCGCCGCCAGCGCGGCGAGCAGGCTTCGTTCCTGCAGCAAGGCACGAAGCGCGTGCAGGCCCACCTGGCCTTGCGGGACGGGCGGGGGCGGCGCGGCCGATTCCCGACCGGAGGCCCCCGGAACCGCTGTACGCGGATTGTGGCGGCTGGTGGCTTTCATGCGCCGCCTCGCTTCTGGCGGAAAAGCCGCGCCTTCAGTCCGGGTCGCTGGCGAAGCTCCTCTCGGTGCTTCCAGAGCAAGAGGAGCAAATTGCCCCCCCAGAGCGCAAGCAGCGCGCCTCCCACGCCGCTCAAGAGCAAGTACACGCCAAGAAATGCAATCCCGGTCATCACCGCCCAGGCCTCTGGATCGAGGGTGGTATAGAAGAGGACAAAGAGCAGGCCCAGCACGATCGGAATTTCTGGTCCGGTAACGCCTGCCCATACGCCGAAGGTGACTGCGATCGCCTTGCCGCCTCGAAATCGAAGCCAGGGCGAAAAAGCGTGCCCGGCGACCGGCGCCAGCGCGATCGGCACCAGGCTCCAGCCGTCGATCCCGCGTTCGAAATGGGCATAGCCGACGGGAACCGCTCCCTTCAAGCCATCCAGCAGCAGCGCAGGAAAGCCGATCCACCAGCGACCGGCTCGCCACGCGTTGGCGGCGCCCGGATTTCCATCGCCGAAGCGGCGGATATCTGTCTTCAGCGCAAGCCGGCCGAGCCAGACGGCGTAGGGGATCGAACCCGAGAGGAATCCCAGCAGCGTTAGCCAGACGACGTTCATATTGCGCCGCGTCCATTGAGCCGCTGAGTGTGACTTAAGACCGAATCAAAGACCTGTGTCCAGGCCGGGCCCTGCGGATCGAGCAGTTCATGCCCCGCTGGAACTTCCCGATAGGTTGCAGGGCCGGGCAGTCGACCGGCCAGCTGTTCGCTGCGTGCTGCCTGCACCACCTGATCCTGGCTGCCCTGGACGACAAGCGTGTCGACATGGATCTCACGCGCCTTCGCGAAGGCCTGTTCACCGAGACGGCGGATCCCCTCCAGGAAGGAGGTGGGAATGGTGAGTTCCTTCAGCCAGCGAATAGCTTCCGGGTCATCGAGTGCACCTTGCGGCAAGAAATCCCGCAGCCCTCGCTCGACGGACGGATCGCTGAGGTCGATCGAAGCGAACGGGCGGATCTCGCGCACGAAGCGCCGGAACCCGGACCAGATCAACCGCTGTCGAGCATCGCCGAGTCGCCAGAAGGGCGCCAGCAGAATCAATTGATGCGGGGGCGCGGCATGCGCGGCATGGATGGAGATGGCGCTGCCCATTGAAAAGCCGATGAGCGCGGTCGGGCGATCCTGCTCCCGGTAGGTCTTGACCAGATCTTCGACGGCCCGGATCCAATCCTCCGGGCGCCGGTTGAGCAGCGTGCCCAGCTCGGGACCGAAACCCGGCAGCAACGGGGCATGCACCGTCCAGCCTCGCCGGCCCAGCTCCTCCGCCAGCGGCCGCATTTCAGCCGGCGTGCCGGGGAACCCATGGACCAGGACCGCCGTCGTTGGGCCGCCCTCATGCTTGAACGATTGGTGCTCTGCACCTGCGTATAGGTCTGCGAAATTCATTCGTGTGGCTCTTCTGCTGGGAAGGCAAGCGCATGAAGCACATCAATCACAAACAGCCCTGCCGCCTGGATGATGATGGCGATGCCTGCGCCGCGCCAATAGGGGTCCAGTCGCCCGCGACCGCGGATCAGGCTCAGGCCACCCAGGGCGTACCCGACATCGAGCCCGCTGTTTAACCAGAGCAGCTGCCTGATTCGATCCATGTTTGCCATCTCGGATCTTCGTGAGGCCAGTGTGCCGGCGATGGCCAACCCGGCGTTCACTGCCCCCCAGCTCGCCGTCTGATCGGCCCAGCCACGCCACACCCGCTCCGGCCGGCGGCGGACCCACGCGCCCAGCAGCAGATTCAAGCTGCCCCACAGGAGGAGACGCCGGAGCAATCGATCCCGGAAGGCGATCGACGCTGTCTCAGTTCGCTTCATGGATCTCCTTCGCCGTTCGCAAGCCCGACTCGATGGCCCCCTGAATCCAGGCGTGCCCGAGCGAGGCATGTTCACCCGCAAAATGAATCCGGCCTTCGGGGGCGACGATGTGCTCATGCAGCAGGCCCTGCTGCCCGGGATCGAACAGGGCGAACGCGCCCCCGGCGAATTCATCGTCGTGCCACATCTTCGACACACCCACCTCAAACGTGTCAGTCACCTGAGGGTGAATCTGCGCTACGTTCTCGATTGCCTGTGCGATGCGATCGTGGGGCGCCAAAGAGCCCCAACGCTGAGCATCTTCACCCCAAGTGTAGCTGGCCAGCAAGATCCCGCGGCCAGTCTCTCTCCCATGCTCGGCATAGTAGATATTGCGCACCGCCAAATCCGTCACGCTTCCACCGCCCTGAATACCATCGTCCTCCTCCCAGAAGCGCCGTCGACACTGGAAGAATATCTTGGCGGATGCGTCGTAGTGAAGCTGCCGAATAGCTCGTTGCTTGGGCGGGGAAAAGGGTTTCAGGGCCTCGACATGCCGCAGCACAGGAAACGGGACGGTGAGCAGGGCATAATCGCCACGAACCGAGGCGCGACCGGCGCCGGTCCGGTAGTGAACCGTCACCGACTCGGGGTCCTGGTCGATGGCGACCAGCTTGGCGCCGAAACGGATGCGGTCCTGCAGCGCTGGAAGGAAGGCACGGGGCAGCAGGTCCATGCCGCCCTCGATCTGGACCATGTCGGTGTAGTAGTCGCCGAGTTCCTCCCGCAGAAGCTCAAGGAAGGAAGAATTCATCAATGCTTCCTGGTTGTACAGCAGGCCGAAGGCTTCGATGGCGCCTTCGGACCACCCCTGCTGCTCCAGGTATTCTCGAACCGAGTATTCATCATGCTCGGCGTAGATGGCCTCCCAGGCCGCGTCCCCGCCCTGCTGCAGCCGGTCGCGAAACGGCTTCAAGAGGCGCTCCCAGCGCTCACCGATGCTCTGCCCGCGCTCGGCCTGCTTGAGCTCAAAGCCGAGCAGATCCGGGTTCGACTCCACTTCGCGCATGCGGTACTTCCGCCCATTCAGGTGGCAGAAGGCTTCCGGAGTCCCCATGTTGAACGGGAAGACCTTCAGCCCGAACGCCTCGACATAGGCCATGGTCAGCTTGTGGGCGCGCGGGAGCCGCATCGCGCCGGCTTCGGCGTAGAGCCCATCACTGAACGGCTCGCGTATCGTCTCAATGCGGCCTCCCACCCGGCCGCGAGCTTCCAACAGCAGTGGATCGTGCCCGGCGCGCAGCAATTCGTGGCCAGCCGTCAGTCCGGCCATGCCGGCGCCGACGATGATCACGCGCTTGGGACGTTCGGTGGGTGGAAGACCCTTGCTGATCATTTCCAGGCTTTGCTCAATGGAAAGAGCGGTGCGCATTTCGGCTCCTCAGCTCGCGACGGGATCGCTCAACGAGCATCCTTGGCCTGGGCATAGCGTTCAAGTGCCCGGGCGCGCGCGGCGCGGTGATCGACGACCGGCGGTGGATAGTCCCCGCCGATGATGCACTTGGAGCGAGTCTGAACTTCATCGGGCATCATCCATGGCGTGTGGAGAAACTCGCCAGGAACTGCTCGCAGTTCCGGCACCCAGCGGCGGATGTAGTCTCCGTGCGGGTCGTGCTTCTGACCCTGGGTGATGGGATTGAAAATGCGGAAGTAAGGAGCTGCATCGGTCCCGGTGCCTGCGCTCCACTGCCAGCCGCCGTTGTTCGCCGCCGGATCCCCATCGATGAGCTGCTTCATGAACCAGCGCTCACCCCAGCGCCAATCGATGAGCAGATCCTTGGTGAGGAAGGAGGCGACGATCATCCGCGCCCGATTGTGCATCCAGCCGGTCTGGCTCAGCTGGCGCATAGCGGCGTCGACGATCGGGTAGCCGGTGCGGCCCGCCGTCCAGGCCTCGAATTCGGCCGGATCATTCCTCCAGTCAATGTCGGTGTAGTCGTCGCGGAAAGCCTGCTGCCGCACCTGTGGGTAATGGTGCAGGATGTGGAGGTAGAAATCGCGCCATATGAGCTCATGCAGCCAGGTCTGTGCGCCTTTGCGTCCCGCTGCATCCGGTGCTCGCTCCATTGCCTGGTAGGCTGCCACGGCGGCCGCGCGGGGCGAGAGCATCCCGAAGCGCAGGTAGGGAGAGAGACGGGAGGTTCCATCCAGGTCGACCCGGTCGCGTCGCTCTGCATAGCGGAAGATCGGCGCGTCCGGCCCGCCGGTGAAGGCGTCTAGCCGCTGCTGGGCCGCTGCCTCCCCGGCGGCAAATCGCATCTCATCTGCCGGACGGGGTTTCGCCGGCAGGCCCTCGGTCGCCAATTCAGGGCTTCTGATCCGCTCTGGCGCAGGCGACAGCTCGCCCGGATGGGGTGGCGGGTGTTCTGTCCAGCGGCGGCGGAAGGGCGTGTACACCTGGTACGCGCCCCCATCGCTCTTCAGGATGCTGCCCGGCGGGCGGATCGCCGGGCCGTCCGTCCACTGGATCGGTAGCCGGGCGTCAACAGCCTGATCGCGCGTTCGCGCGTAAGGGGAGTGATCCGCGTGGGCAAAGATCGCGTTTGCGCCGCTCTTCTCGAGAACGCCGGCCAGCACCTCGACTGGCTCCCCGCGCCGGACCACAAGGCGGCCACCGCGTTTGGCGAGGGCTTGCTGGAGCTGCCGGAGACCTTCCAGGAGGAATGCCAGCCTCTTCTCGCTTCCATAGCTTGATTGAAGGAGCACTGGGTCGAGCACGAAGAGCGGGATCACCGCCTCGGAGGCCGCCAGGGCGGCGTCCAGGGCGTGGTTGTCGGCCAGGCGCAGGTCGCGCCGGATCCACCAGATCGAGGCGGTCATCGGACAGCGCTCTCGAATTCCAGTCGCCGGCTGGCCCCGGACCCCACCCGCTGCAAGCCGAGGTCAGCCAGGAGCTGTCGGGCAACGCGCAGCCCGCCAAGGGCGACCGCGGCGGTGGATTGCCCGGGGAAAATGCTGTCGCCGACGAGCCAGAGGTCGGGGGCGAGCCGCGGGCCGCGGGCTCGGAATAGATGGGTCTGCGGGAAGCCACCCACCCAGCCTTCTAGCCGCTGCGTAAACCGCTGGAAGGTCAGCGGGGTTCCGGGCAGGGCCAGCAAGATAGCGTCGCGCAGGCCGGGGAGTGCCTGCTCGGCAGCGTCGATCATCCGCTCCATGTACGCTTGTTTGCGCGCCTCGTAGCCGGAGCGGTCTGCCGCCGCCAACTCCCACCAGGGCCCGAGCGCGGTGTGCGTGCTCAAGGTGAGGGCTCGCGCCCCTTCGGGGGCCCGTCCCGCGTCCCATGCCGGACTGATCGAAAGGAAGACGCTGGCCCCTTCCGCGAGACCTTCATGCTTCAAGATTTGATGGTGGAGCGGCAGATCTGGGGGCAGCAGGTCTTCATCGACGCCGAGATAGGTCATAAACGCACCCCAGCCGTCGTGCGGCGGACGCCGGCGGAGCTGGAGCGCCGCAGCTCCTTCCTCGCCCAGCAGGGCAGCAATGTTCGCCGGCGGCAGGTTGGCGATGACGATGTCGGCGTCGATGAGCTGCCCGCGGCGCAGTTCCACAGCCACCGGCCGGCCGCGCTCGAGGGCAATGCGGGTGGCGCGGTGGCGCAGGAGAACCTGGCCGCCGTGATCACGCACCGACCGCGCAAGGCTTTCGGCGATGGCGCCCATCCCGCCCTCCAGGTGGACCACGCCGCGGCGGGGCAAGTCCAGGGCCGCCGCGGCATAGAGCGCCACGGTCTGCTGGCTGGTGGCCTGTGCGGCGATGAGGAGTTGGGCGTCCACAAACCGGCGCAACCGAGGGCCGGCCGCCCGCAGGTGGACGGAAGCGGGGCGAAGGGCGTCGGCGATCAGCGCCGGCCGCACACGGGCCGTGGGCGCATCCATCAGCCACTGGAGTCCGGTGTGAACCAGCTGCGCGCCTTCGCGGAGCGTCTGGGGCGGCCAGGGCGGGTTGCGCAGCGCAAGATCCCAGAGTGCATCCGCAGTTCGTTCCTGCCAGCGCCAGAAGGCGCCGCCGGCATGGCCGAAGGCGGACTCGCGTGCTGCCCAGCGGCGTTTATCCGCCCAGCGGGCGATGGGTGCGCCGCTCTCATCGTGGACGAGCATGGCGGGCTCTGCCGGGTGAGCCGGCCAGCCATCCAGCGACAGTTCTTCTGCGACCCGGGCCATCGGGCCGCCGGGCGCAAACCCGCCGGCCAGCGTGGCGCCGGCGTCAAAGCGGTAGCCCTGATGGAAGAACGTCCCCGCGCAGCCGCCCGGATAGATGTGCGATTCGAGGACGGTGACGTCCAGGCCCGCCTGCGCCAGACGCGCCGCCGCAGTGAGCCCTCCGATCCCGGCGCCGATCACCACCACTCGCTTCATAACCTACCTCGTTGAGTCATCGATTGTTGCTCGCTGGCCTAAACCGGCTCACTCGTCGAACGGTTGAGCAGACGCCGCGTCTTCCAGCCGCGGAAGGCGAACAACAGCGGGAGGCTCAATCCCATCCCCCAGCCAAACGGACCCCAGAAGAGATGCCGCCGCGGGCGGTAATGGACCTCATCGATCACCTCTGTCCCGCCGTCCACAGGCTCAAACCGGTGCCTGTGCTCCCAGTGTTGGAATGGGCCGGCGAGCTGGCGGTCGGTGAAGCCGTTTGGATGGACATCCTCGATTTTAGCCCTCCAGCGAACCGGCAGGGGTCCAAACCAGAGCGTGAAGGACATGATATCGCCCTCCGTCAGGATCTCTGGAGCTTGCCCCATCCGCAGAAGGATAGGGGGCGGGGTGATCGCCCCCAGGTTGCTGCCATGGCGATGGAAATTGGCGACTTCCTCGGGCGAGGCTGGGACCCAGAAGCGATGACGGTAGATCATGGCGGTCCTGCCAGGGCCGCATCCAGATCGGCGATGAGATCCTCGGGATCTTCAAGTCCCACCGAGAGCCGCATCAGCCCGTCGCTGATCCCGGCCGCACGCCGGGCATCGGGCGCAAGCCGGTGGTGGGTGGTGCTGGCCGGGTGGGTCATCAGTGTGCGCGTATCGCCAAGACTGGCGGTCCGCAAGCAGAGGCGAACCCTGTCGAGCATTTGCGCGCCGGCTTTCGTTCCGCCGCGCAACTCAAAGACCAGCACGCCGCCGCCTCCGCTCCCCATCTGGCGTTTGGCAAGCTCCTGCTGTGGGTGGCTCTCGTGCCATGGATAGCGGACCCAGGCCACCTCGCTTCGCCCGGCCAGGAAGCCGGCGATGCGCAGGGCCGAACCATTGTGCCACTGCATGCGCAGCGGCAGCGTCTGGGCGCCGCGGGCGATCAACCAGGCGTTGAAGGGGCTGATGGCACCGCCGAAGCGGCGAAGCGGGCCGCGCCGGGCGGCTTCGATAAACTCAGCATCGGCGACGATCACTCCACCGAGTGCATCCCCGTGGCCACCGAGGTACTTGGTCGCTGAGTGCACGACGATGTCGATTCCCCATTCAAGCGGTCGCTGATTGAACGGCGTGGCGAACGTGTTGTCGATCAGGGTCTTGAGCCTTTGCGCGCGCGCGATCTCGGCCACTGCATGCAAATCTGTCAGTGCCAGCGTTGGGTTCCCGGGTGATTCGAGATAGAGGGCGCGGGTGTTCGGCCGGATGGCGTCGGCGAACGCCTGAGGATCGGTGGCCTCGACCAATGTCGTTTCGATACCCAGCCGGGGGAGGTCCTCCGTGACGAGCAGATGTGTGCCACCGTAGAGCGAGTGGGCGGCCACCAGATGGTCGCCTGGTTTGAGCAGCGTGAGCAGCGCGGTGCTGATGGCGGCCATCCCTGAGGCGGTGGCAAGCGCCGCCTGGCCGCCTTCGAGGGCGGCCACCTTCGCTTCGAGAACGGCGCTGGTCGGGTTGCCCCAGCGGGTGTAGATCGGCCGGTCTTCGGCCTGGTAGGCCCTGGCTGCCTCGGCCGCGCTCGGGAAGTGGAAGGTGCTCGAGAGGTGGAGCGCAGGGGCGACATCGAATCCCTCGGCGGGCTGACCGGCGTGAACGGCAGTCGTATGGAGACCCCAGTTGGGGACTCCGGTTTCGCTGGTCATACGCGGTCACCCCTTATTGAAGATGCTGTGAAGCGCGCCTTCCAGCGTGGGGTGGCGGAATTCGAAGCCTTCGTCCAGCAGGCGCTTCGGCAGCACTTTCTGCCCGGTCAGTACGGTGTCGGCCACCTCGCCAAGCACCAGCCGGAATGCGAACTCAGGGACCGGGAACCAGTACGGGCGGTTCAGGACGCGGCCCAGGGTCCGCCCAAAGTCGGCGTTGCGCTTTGGGTCGGGCGCCGAGAGGTTGTACATGCCGGAAGCGTCCTCCTTGTCCAGCAAATAGCGGATGGCGCGCACCTGGTCTTCCATGTGAATCCAGGAGATCCACTGGCGGCCGCTTCCCAAGGGGCCGCCGACGAACATCTTGAAGGGCAAGCTCATCATGGTCAGGATGTAGGCCCCAGAATAGAGAACGACTCCGCTGTGGATCACCACGCGGCGGACTCCCATCGCTTCGACCGGTTCTGTGGAGGCGTGGAATTGAAGCAGAATACGAGCCATGAAGTCGTTGCCCGGCGGGCTTTCTTCGGTCTGATCGCCTTCCAGCTGCGGGCCGTAGTAGCCGACGGCCGATGCCTGGATCAGCAGCTTGGGCTTCACCGAGGCGGCGCGGATCGCTTCGACAACGGCCTGGCCGCCGTTGACGCGGCTCTCCACCAGCACCTTCTTGCGCGCCGGCGTCCAGCGGGTGGGGATCAGGCCGGTGCCGGGCAACGGAGCGCCTGCGAAGACGATGACGGCATCGGCGCCATCGACCAGATGCCCCCAACCTTCGGCCGTTCGGTTGTCCCAGCGGACCAGCTGGACCCCTTCGGCCATGAGCGCTTTCTTCTGCTCAGGAGAACGGCTAAGAACGATCGCTTCATGTCCATCCCGGACCAGATCGGCGGAGATGGCCCGTCCAATCGGGCCAGTACCGCCGGCGATAATGACACGCATTAACAACCTCCCTTAGTCAACTCAACCCGTTATGCCGACACGCGGGAATTGCGCCCCGACGGCTTCACGCAGCCAGGTCTGGATGATCGCTCCTTTTGCGTCGTCGAGGTGCTCTTGAACCGATGCGCTGTAGGCCTCAAGGTAGCGCTGGAGCTGCGGTTCTGGGATCTGGTAATTCACCATGAGCCCGGTGAGCCACTGGAAGTCTGGCGCCAGGTAATCGATATCCCCGAGTCTCAGCGCTGCATAGATGTTGCTGCCCATCGTCAGATTCGCCTGAATCAGGTGGGCGCGGGCGATCTCGCCGTTGCCGAGTCGTTCCCAGACCCCGGCCTCGATGTGTCCCTGGTGCTCACGAAAATGTCGCAGGGCCGACTGATAGGAATCCTCCAGCGGGTCGGCCCGGCCGGGGGTCCGTCGCGAGGAGAGGATCTGCTCGATAATCTGTGGCGCCTGGTCGATTCGGTCGCTCAAATAGAAGCCGGAAATCCGTTGCTGGAGCTCGGGCATCCGGATGAAGATCAGGCCACCGTAGGCTGTCGGCACGCCCTGCTCGAGCACGTGATCCGCCATGTCGCTGAGCGTCGCCGCCGCGTGAAGGTGCTGCGCCGTTGCCACCAGCAGGTTGGGGCGGGTGGATTCGATGGTGGCGTGAAGCTGTTCGAGCGGGACGTTGGCGCCAAGGTAGATCACATCCCAGCCTCGCCGCCGCAGGAGCAAAGTGAGCAGCAGCGGGGCGAAGGTATGGTCTTCCTCCGGCGGACAGGCGATGAGAATGCGCGCCGGACGGGTGGGCCGGGGTGCGGCGGCCACGAGCATCTCCAGCCGGCGCATGGCCAGCTCGGAGGCGAAGTGCTCCTGCTGGACGCTGACCTCCCCCGCGTACCAGCCCTGGCCGATTTCACCGATCCCGCGCTGCAGCAGCTCGATGCACACGGTCTCCGGCGTGTGCAGGGCAAACGCCTGAGAAAGGACCGCCTCGGCTCGTGCCTCGTCGAAGGCCAGGCATGCGGCAACCCAGGATTGGCGCAAGTCGGCGATCGGCGCGCCGGCGTCGAGCTCCGGAAGCACCCTGCCGGGAGCCGACGAGGCGTACTCGGGCATGCGCAGAGGATCACGACCTTCTGATTCGAGCGCCTTCCAGAGATCAACCGCCCGGCTGATGCGCAGGCCCTCCGCCTGGCGCTGGATCAGCCACTTCACGATCTCGATGTCCCGCTGGGAATACAGACGGTGGCCACCGGCGGAGCGATCCGGGCTCGGCAGGCCATAGCGGCGTTCCCAGGCGCGCAATGTGTCCGGCTGCACCCCGGTCTCACGGACCACGGCTTTCAAGTTGAAGGTCGGGGTTTCGTTGATCTCATGCATGGACAACCGCTTTCACTCTACAATTGCTCGACGAAATGAGGTTTGTCTTTCGAAGCCTCATCCCCGCCCTCCTGGCGCCAGGCGCTCGTGGGAACGGGGGACTGTTTCCGCTTCAAGTTCCATAGGGCGGACCACTTGTGGGAAATCCGCTGCGATTCGTTCGCTGGTGAGCCGGGCCGAAAGCAGCACGATCGGCAGGCCGGTGCCGGGGTGGGTGCTGGCGCCCACGAAGTACAGGTTGCGAAAGCGTGGATGCCGGTTTTGCGGCCGCAGGTAGCCGACCTGCATAAAATTGTGGCTCAGCCCAAAGGCGGCGCCGCGGTCCAGATTGAACATGGCCTGCCAATCTTCCGGTGTGTAGCGAACCTCGAACTTGATGTGCGCTTCGAGGTCGGTGACGCCGATGGCGGCCAAACGGGTGAACACGGACTGGCGCGCCCGCTGCGTGAGCGCTTCCCAATCCTGATCTCCGTGCGGCGAGAGGTGGCCGACCGGAACCAGAACCATGAGGGTGTCCTCGCCAGGCGGCGCCGCGGCCGGATCGGTCCGCGCCGGCGCGTGGACGTAGAAGCTGGGATCATCTGGCAGGGTGTGGTCCTGAAAGATCCGGTCGAAGCTTGCCTTGTAGGCGTCTGCCAGGAAAACATTGTGGTGTCCCAGTAAGGGGAACTCCCGGTCGACGCCCCAGTAAAACATGATAGCCGAGCATGTGTACTTCATGCGGTCGAAGCGCGCCGCCGCCCGGTCGTCGTCGAGGAGTTCGCGGTAGACATAAGGAAGGTCGGCGTTGGCGACGATCACGTCGGCCGGGATCCGTTCCCCGCTTTCCAGCCGCAGCGCGGTCGCGTGCTGTCCGTCCGTCTCGATCGCGGCGACGGGCGCCTGATACTCGAAACGCACACCTAGGGACTCTGCGATTCCCACCAGGCTGCGGATCACTTCGTACAGGCCGCCTATCGGGAACCACACCCCATCCGCCAGCTCCGTGTACTGGAGCAGCGAATAGGTGGCCGGTGCGTCGTATGGACTCAGCCCCAGGTACATATTCTGAAAGGTGAACGCGGCCTTCAGGTAAGGGTGCTTGAAGTAGCGCCCGATGTTGTCGTAATGCTTGGTGAGCGCCTTCAATTGGAAGAGGAGCGGCAGGTTTGAGGGGCTGAAATAGTCAAGCAGGCTGCTAAAATTGCGGCCCACGAATCGGTCCAGCGAAACCCGGTAGTGGCGGTTTCCTTCGGTCAGGTAGCGCAGCAGCCCGGCGAAGCTGCCCGGTTCGATCGATTCGAGCTGGCTCTGCATGTCGTTCAGGTTGGCTGTCAGCGCCAGCTCGGTCCCGTTGGCAAAATGGATGCGGTAGGTGGGGTCGATGCGCCGCAGATCGATCTCGTCCTCCATCCGCCGTCCGAGCGCCGCGTACGTCTCTTCGAAGACTTCGGGCATTAAGAATAGGGTCGGCCCGATATCAAAGCGGTGTCCGTCCCGGACGAGCAGGTTGCAGCGACCGCCCGGGGTGGGCTGCTTTTCATAAACGGTGACCTGAAAACCCTGGCGTGCCAGCCTGCCTGCGGCGGCGATTCCGCCAATCCCTGCGCCGATCACTGCGGCCGTACCTGCGTTGCCCATCTCGTATACCCCTTGTATTGCGTTGCGTACCCAGGCCCCATTTTGGCCTGATCCCTAAACTTTGTCCAGAATATACCATGAGAATCATATTAATGTCAAGGTTTCATCCAAAATAGACTTGACAAATAATGGGCAATTAGTGTATATTATCTGCAATTCGGCAAATATCATAGCAGCCTGAGGAGGTTTTCGATGCAACGCCGATGGATGGTAACAGTACTGGTTGGATTGGCAATCGTGTTGGCTGCCTGTGCGTCAGCCACAGAGGCGCCGCCCCCGGTGGTTGATCCCGAAGTCGAGGAGCCCATGACGGTGGTGGATATCGCTGCTGCGGATGGCCGCTTCAGCACGCTCGTGGGCGCATTGCAGGCAACGAATCTGGATGAAGCGCTGTACGGCGAGGGTCCGTTCACGGTCTTCGCGCCGACAGATGATGCGTTCGCCCAGCTTCCGGAGGGCACGCTTGATGCGCTCTCCAATGAAGAACTGAGCAACGTGCTTCTTTATCACGTTCTGAGCGACGAAGTCATGGCTGAGCAGGTGCTTGGTCTCGACGGCCAGCGTGTGCCGACACTCCTGGGCGAAGAACTGTCGATCGGGGTGAATGGCAGTGTTGTGACGATCAACGGCATTCAGGTGATCATCACCGACATCATCGCCTCGAACGGCGTGATCCACGTGATCGAACAAGTGCTGCTGCCGCCGGCGGAGCCGACGATCGTCGAGCTGGCCGCTGCGGATGGGCGCTTCAGCACCCTGGTCGGCGCATTGCAGGCCACCGGGCTCGATGAAGCGCTGAGCGGAGACGGTCCGTTCACGGTCTTTGCGCCGACGGACGATGCGTTTGCCGCCCTGCCGGAAGGCACCCTGGAAGGGCTGACCGAAGAGCAGCTGTCCAACGTGCTTCTCTACCATGTGATCTCGGGTGAAGTGATGGCGGCCGATGCGATTGCGCTCGATGGCATGTCAGCCGAGACGCTTCTGGGCGAGTCCTTCAACATCCGTGTGGAAGACGGGTCGGTCTTCATCAATGACGCTCAGGTCATCATCACAGACCTGGCGGCTTCGAACGGCGTGATCCACGTCATCGACAGCGTGCTTCTGCCGCCCTCGCTGGCCGGCGAGAGCCGCTCGATCGTCGAGATCGCTGTAGAGGATGGACGCTTCACCACGCTGGTCGGCGCACTGCAGACCACCGGCCTGGACGACGCGCTCTCGGGCGAAGGCCCCTTCACCGTGTTCGCCCCGACAGATGACGCCTTTGCGGCACTGCCGGCAGGCACGCTGGAGAGCCTGAGCGAGGCGGAGCTGACGAACATCCTGCTCTACCACGTGGTGGACGGCGCGGTGTTGGCCGCGGACGTCGTCGGCCTGGATGGTGAGACCGTGGAAACCCTGCTTGGTGAGGGCATCACCATCCGCATTGAAGGCGAGAACGTCTTCATCAACGAGGCCCAGGTCATCATCACGGATATCGAGGCCTCCAATGGTGTGATCCACGTGATCGACAGCGTGCTCCTGCCACCGCAGTAGCACGGACCTGAATGGCGGGCCCGAGCGGGAGTGTGTTGGTACGAATGCTTTCGCCCCGCTCGGCCCGCCACCACCTTTCGGCTCATGGCGGAGAGGGAAGGACGACACCGGCCTGTGTGTCGGTAGGTCCTTCGTGAAGGATGGTACGATGAGGGCAGGTTCCCCTGGCTGGGTCATAGCGCCTTCCCTCTCCGCCGCACCCAATCCATGACCGGCCAGACTGGATTGGGTGCGCGAGCTCGAGAACCCGGAGGGAAAAAGCAATGGAATTCAAGGTCTCATCCTGGGAGCGGCCGCTGCTGGCACGGGCCACCCAGGTCAGATTCCCTGAGCCGCCTGAAACCCAGATCGCTAAACAGGACCCATCCCAGCTCGATCGGGCGTACGCCTACTGTGAGGCGCTGACGGCCGCACACAGCCGGTCATTTCATCTGGCGTCGGCGCTGCTACCACCCGCGAAGCGGCGAGCGGCACGTGCGCTCTATGCCTTCTGCCGGGTGACGGACGACATCGTTGATCAGAGCCGGGGGGAGGCCGCCGAACGGCTTGAGGCCTGGCGGCACCAGGCGCTGCGTTGGGATCCACCGGTCGAGGACCGGATCGCCCTGGCATGGGCGGATGCACGCGCCCGCTTCCGCGTACCGGAATCCTATGCCGAACAGTTGATCGACGGGGTTGCCCGCGATTTGGGCCAGGTGCGTTACGCCACCTTTGAGGAGCTTGCGGCCTACGCCTACGGCGTGGCCTCGACGGTCGGCCTGATGAGCATGCACATCATCGGCTTCTCTGCTCCGGAAGCCGTTCCCTATGCGGTCAAGATGGGTGTGGCGCTGCAGCTGACCAACATCCTGCGTGATGTCGGCGAAGACTGGCGCGCCGGCCGGCTTTACCTGCCGCGCGAAGAAATGATCTTCTTTGGCATTCGGGAGGAGGACTTGAAGCGCGGTGACCTCAGCTCGCGCTGGCGGGCCTTCATGCGTTTTCAGATCGATCGCAACCGGCGCCTCTATGAGGAAGCGCGCCCGGGCATCCGGCTGCTCGACCCCGATGGCCGCTTCGCCATCGGCGCCGCCGCCGATCTCTACGCCGGCATCCTGGATGCCATCGAAGCCAACGACTACGACGTCTTCAACAAACGGGCCCATATATCACGCTGGGGCAAGCTGTCTCGCCTCCCCGGGATCTGGTGGCGGGTCCGCCGCGCCTGATAGGGATCGCCCTCGCCGGCTCATGTGGTGAGCCATTTGCAGTAATTCGGGGCAGTTTGGATACTGTGCCCCATAGACCACCCAAAAACCGGATCTAGAAAGGAGGTCACTTTTCAGCCTACCCACAGTCGATGGATTGGTTTCGTAGTAGAGAGTGGATGATAAGGACATGACAAGGAAGCTTGCATTACTGGTCCTGGCTGTGATGCTGGTTGTGCCGTTGAGCGGCTTCGACTCCGCCCCGACGGATGCCAGCATCTATGTCGTTCATGGGATCCCGGGCGAAGATCTGGGACTCGATCCGGCACTGCCCGTAGACGTTTCGGTGGATGGGGCGTGCGCGCTGCCCGGCTTTACATTCGGTGAAATCGTCGGCCCGCTCGCCATGCCGGCCGGAAGCTATGAGGTCGCGATCAGCCTGGCGGCCGATGAGCCCTGCACGGGCGCCGTCGTGATCGGGCCGGTGACGCTGGATTTCGCCGCAGGCGAGAACTACAGCGTTGTCGCCCATCTCACCGAAGAGGGTGGGATCACGGCCAGCCTGTTCACGAACGATCTTTCGGCGCTGTCCGGCAGGCAGGCGCGCGTGATCGCCCACCACCTGGCGGCTGCGCCGGCCGT